>JBHIAT010000125.1:0-11270 GCA_046758705.1 Bipolaricaulia bacterium | reverse complement strand
CATGATGCGATAAACTTGTTGAAACAATGGTTCTAGAGAAATATAGTACATTTCCCCTATTATCAACGCGCGTTTCTCCCGATAAAATGTGTAAAATAGAGCGGGAGGGGACAATCGGGAAAAAATAAAAAACAAGCGGCCATGGACTCGGAAGGGGTTAAAGAGATTAAGGTTCTGTTAGCGGATGATCATGCCGTGGTCCGTCAGGGGATCCGAGCGCTGTTGGAGCGCGAGGACGGGGTTGAGGTCGTCGCCGAGGCGGAGACCGGTCAGCAGGCGGTAAGCGAGGCCGAGGCTCACCGGCCAAACGTCGCCATCCTCGACATATCGATGCCGTTGCTTAACGGTCTGGAGGCGGCACGGCGTATCCTGGCCCTCCTGCCTGAGACTCGAATCATTCTGCTGTCGGTCTACGATGATGATGTCTTCGTCCGGGAGGCGATACGGATCGGTGTCCGAGGATATCTGCTCAAGCGGGACAGCGGCGCGGAACTGACGACCGCCCTGCAACGGGTAATCGCCGGCGATCGGTTCTTCTCATCGGCGTTGCATGTGGGGATAACGGAGCGAGACGGGCCAGGAGAACCGGCACCGGGCTATGATGCACTGACGTCCCGGGAACGGGAGGTGCTGCAGTTGATTGCCGAGGGCTATGCGAACGACAGAATCGCCGAGATTCTGTGTCGTAGCGTCGAGACGGTGCGCAACCATCGGGCGAACCTGATGCGCAAGCTCGACCTTCACAACGCAGCCGAGCTGGTCAAGTTCGCCCAGCGAGCCGGGATCATCCGGTTGGACGAGCGGCTCGGGATCGATGAAGTAGGAAAACAGGAATGGGAAAAGGAGAGAGGCGGATGACTGAGTTCTTCACTCGGTACCGATCTGAGATTGAAACAGGGCTGCGGGACTGCCTGACTCAGGAGCCAGGCATCTACCGGATGATGTGCTACCATCTTGGCTTCGAGGATGAGGCGGGAGATCCCTGTTGTGAAGGGGGAGGCAAGGCGCTCCGGCCGACGCTGTGTCTGTTCGCCTGTGAGGCGTTGGGCGGGAACCCACAAACCGCCCTGCCTGCCGCGCTCGCCGTCGAGCTGATCCACAACTTCTCCCTGATCCATGATGATATCCAGGACGACGATAGGGAACGTCGTCACCGTCCGACCGTCTGGGCGATCTGGGGGAAGCCCCAGGCGATCAACGCCGGCGATGCGATGCACACATTGGCCGTCCAGGTGCTGCTTCGCTTGAGTCAGGCGGGGGTTGAACCACAACGGGTGCTGGAGGCGATTCGAATCCTCACCCGGGCGACGCTTGAGATGATCGAAGGGCAGCATCTCGATCTGGGCTACGAAGGGCGGCTCGGGGTCACGGTGAACGATTATTTGGATATGGTGTCGCGGAAGACGGAGGCGCTGATCACCTGTGCCCTGGAGCTTGGAGCGTTGTTGAGCTGTGATGATCCGGAGACGATCCGTGCCTTCCGGCGTTGCGGGGAGCACCTCGGACTTGCCTTCCAGTTTCGGGACGATCTGCTCGGGATCTGGGGGGATGTCGAACACACCGGCAAGCCGACGGCGAACGACATCCTGAGAAGGAAGAAGACGTTGCCGGTCGTCTATGCGCTGGAGCAGGCGACCGGAGCCGTCCGGGAGGAGTTGATCCAGCACTACGGGGGACGCATGGACCAGCAGGTGGCGCACGCGGTCATCTCGATCCTGGAACGGTTGGACGCCTACACCTATGTCCAGCGGATGGCCGAGATGGAATGCCAGCGGGCGCTGAAGGCATTGGATGAAGTTCCGTTACCGTCCTGGGCGGAACGAGAGATGGAAAAGTTAACCGACTTCCTATTGAGCCGGGAGCGTTGACGGAAGAGAAAGGAGCGAATGCATCACTATGGCAGGGAGAAAGCCGAGACGGCCGTTCACCCTGGGGTTGAAGTTGACCTGGTATATCACCAAGAACCTGCTCAGAGGCAAGAAGCGGTTCCCGATGGTGACGATGCTGGAGCCGTTGGAGACCTGTAACCTGACCTGCAAGGGGTGTGGACGAATCCGGGAGTACAAGGACTCGGTCATCCGCAAGAACAAACTGCTGTCAGTCGAGGAGTGCTTGCGGGTGGTGGAGGAATCCGGAGCTCCAATCGTTTCGATCGCCGGGGGCGAGCCCATGATCCACCCCGGGATCGTCGAGATCGTCGAGGGGATCATTGCGCAGAAGCGGTTCGTCTACCTGTGTACCAACGCCCTGCTTCTGGAACGGGCGCTCGAGCGATTCAAGCCGTCTAAGTACCTTTGCTTCGTCATCCACCTTGACGGAATGGAGAAAGTCCATGACTATTGGGTCGAGCGCGAGGGCGTGTGGACGATAGCGATGGCCGCTGCCAAGAAGGCGCTCGAGCAGGGTTATCGGGTCTGCTCCAACACCACCCTGTTCCGGGACAGCGACTTCGAGGATCTGAACGAGCTGTTCGGCACCCTCACCGATCTGGGGTTTGAGGGAATCATGGTCTCTGCGGGCTACCCTTACCAGTCGGTGACCGATCGGGATATCTTCATGGAACGGCGGGAGTCGATCAAGGCCTTCCGCAAGATCCTCGATCCGAAGCACGGGTTCCGGTTCTATAACAGCCCGCTGTACCTCAGTTTCCTCCGGGGTGAGCGCGACCATCCGTGCACCGCTTGGTCGAACCCGACCTACACGCCGTTGGGCTGGCGCAAGCCCTGTTACCTGATGGCCGATGAGCATGTCGACTCGGTCGCGGAGCTGATGGATGAGGAGTTGTGGAAGCAATACGGGCCGGGCAAAGATCCGCGGTGCGCCAGCTGCATGATGCACAGCGGTTTCGAGGCAGGTTCGATCGTCAACGCGTTCAGGCGACCGAGGGGGTTGTTGACGCTGGTCCGTGAGGGACGGCGCTGGACGGCGAACGGAAAGCGGAACGGGAGCCAGAGCCAAGCCGAGACATCGGATGCCGAAGCACGGGAGCCGGTTGGCGTCGAGGTTGACGGGGACGGAGAGGAGTGACGCTGAGTTTGGAGCTGAATCGGTCCGGGGACGAAGGTGAGGGCGAAGATAAAGGTGAAATGATCGCGATCACCGCCGCGCTCGATGTCGAGCTCAAACCGCTCTGTGCGCGAGCCAACGCTCGACCGGTCGAGCCGAGGTCTCCGATCCTGTGGGGTCAACTTGCCGATTGCCCAGTGGTCTTGGTCAGAACCGGTATCGGGCGCCGGGGCGTGGAGGCGATCCTCGATCGGTGGCTGCGGGTCCACCGACCTGCGGCCTTGATCTCCACAGGTTTTGCCGGGGCCCTCCAGGAACGGTTAGAGCCCGGGGAGCTGGTGTTGTTAGAGCAGGTGATCCTGGCCGCTGAAGCCGGAGACGGAGCCGCAACGATCACCTCCGATCGCGAGCTGATCGAGGTTGCGGATCGGATCCTGTCTCGCAAAGGATGGCGATACCACCGGGGAATGGGCCTGACGGCTGATCACGTCGTCCAACCCTGGGAGAAGCGAGCCCTGGGGCGACACTCGACGGCGTGGAGCGTGGATATGGAGAGCTATTGGGCCGGAAGAGCCGTTCAAGCCTGGGGGGTGCCGTTCCTGGCGGTCCGGATCGTTCTCGATCGGCTCGACACACGGATTCCACCCCTGGTCGATGGCCAAGGTCGGATCCGTCCCATCGCGGTCCTCGCACTGTTGAGCCGTCCGTGGAGGCTGGGGGAGTCGGTTCAATTGGGTCACTATGCCAGACGCGGGGCGCGGACGTTGACGTCGTTCCTGGAAACGTTTTTGCAAGAGCTACACGCCGGATCGGAGGTGGGCAACCGAGAATGGCAATGAAGGCGCTGGTCACCGGTGCCAATGGATTTATCGGGAGCAACTTGGTCCGGGCGCTGCGAACCGCAGGATTCGAGGTCCGGGCACTGGTGCGCCGGGAGAGCGATCTGCGCAACCTCGAAGGGCTGGATGTAACGTTCGTTTACGGGGACGTCCGGGACCCGGCGTCGGCGATCGCGGCGATCGCCGGATGCGATGTCCTGTTCCATACGGCGGCGCGTTACACCTACTGGGCTCCCGATCCAAACGAGATCTACCGCATCAATGTGGATGGGACCCGAAACTTGCTCTCTGTCGCCCTAGAGGCCGGCATCGATCGGGTCGTCTACACCAGCACCGTCTCGACGATCGGTCCGCCGAAGCCCGGGGAGGTCTCGACCGAGGAGGCGCCGCTGAGCCTTGATGACTTGGCCAGCGCCTACAAGCGGTCCAAGTACCTGGCCGAGCAGGAGGCGATCCGGTTCTACCGGGAGACGGGGTTGCCGGTGGTGATCGTCAACCCGACAACACCGGTGGGACGCGGTGACCTGAAGCCGACCCCCACCGGGAAGATGATCCTCGACTTCCTGAACGGCAAGATGTTTGCTTACATCGAGACCGGCCTCAACCTGATCGATGTTGAGGACGTGGCGATCGGGCATCTACAGGCCTTGGAACGGGGTCGGCCGGGCGAACGATATCTGCTCGGTCACCAGAACATGAGTCTGCTGGAGATCTTCAAGGCGCTGGCGAAGATCACCGGGCTGCCTGCGCCCCGGCTGCGGTTGCCCTACGGGCTGGCACTGGGAATCGCTCACATCAATACGTTCGTCTCGGGAAGGCTGTTGCGTCGTCCACCCCGGGCACCTGTGGAGGCGGTGCGCACCGCCCGTAAGCCGATGTACGTCAACTGCGACAAGGCGGTCCAGGAATTAGGGTTGCCTCAAACACCAATCGAGAAAGCTCTTGAGAAAGCGATCCGCTGGTTTGTAATATATGGCTATGTGAGACGAAACCGGTTAAGAGAGTTGAAACGAGTCCACGGATATATAGAGGAAAAGCAAAGCGGCATTTCGATTCCCTAATGGGGGAGGGAGGTCGTGACAATGGCCGTGCACGTGAAGGTGAAACCGATCACCCGGAGACGGTCGCGGGTCGTCCGGATCGGTAATTGTGACATCGGTGGCGGCCACCCGGTCGCCGTCCAGTCGATGACCACCACCGACACCCAAGATGTCGACGCCACCGTCGCCCAGATCTATCGGCTCGAAGACGCCGGCTGTGAGATCGTCCGGGTGGCTGTCCTTAACAAGGACGCCGCTGCCAAACTCGGTGAGATCAAACGAAGGATCCATATTCCCCTGGTCGCCGACATCCACTTCGAGCACCGCCTGGCGCTGGCAGCGATCGATCAGGGGGTCGACAAACTCCGATTGAATCCGGGCAACATCACCAAACGCGAGAAGATCGAGGCAGTGGTGCAGGCCGCCAAAGACGCCGGCATCCCGATCCGAGTCGGGGTCAACTCCGGCTCGCTGGATAAGGAGATCTTGATCAGGCATGAAGGCGTCACCCCTGAGGGGATGGTCGAAAGCGCTCTGAAAGAGATCGCGATCCTGGAAGAGAACGATTTTGAAGACATCGTCATCTCGCTGAAGTCGACGGATGTGCGAATCATGATCGAGGCGTATCGGCTGATTGCCGATCAGGTGGACTATCCGCTCCATCTGGGGGTGACGGAAGCAGGATACGGAGATGCGGGGGTGGCGAAGTCGGCGTTAGGGATCGGGACGCTGCTCGAAGCGGGAATCGGAGACACATTGCGGGTGTCGTTGACCGGAGATCCGGTGCAGGAGGTGGAGGTCGGCTACGAGATTCTGAAGGCGTTGGGATTGCGGCAGAAGGGGATTCAGTTCAGTTCGTGTCCGACGTGCGGACGGATCCTGATCGACCTGGAGCGGATCGTGGCCGAGGCGCATGAACGACTGAAGGATGTGCAGACACCGCTCAAAGTCTCGTTGATCGGATGTGTGGTGAACGGGATCGGCGAGGCGGGCGAGTCGGACATCGGGCTGTTGGGGGTGCAAGGAGGCGTGGTGTTGTACCGGGGAGGGGAGCGGGTGAAGAAGGTCCCCGAAGACCGGGTGGTGGATGAATTGGAGGCGATGGTGCGCGAGTACGCCGCCGAACTGGAACACGACGGGAACGGGAAGCGGGGAGATGGCAGAGCTTAAGGGAGCCACATCAAAGATTGAGGCCAAGCTCGATCAAGCGATCGAGCGGTCCCGAGAGCATCTGCTCGAGATCCAGTATCCTGAGGGCTACTGGTGGGGGGAGTTGGAGTCGAACGTCACCATCATCGCTGAGTACCTGTTGCTCACCCACTTTCTGGGGATCCCGGATCCGGACCGATGGCGGAAGATCTGCAACTATCTGAGGAGCCGGCAGTTGCCCGACGGTTCCTGGAGCATCTATTACGGGGGGCCGGGGGACCTGAGCACGACGATCGAGTCCTACTTTGCGCTCAAACTCGCTGGGATCTCACCCGACGAGCCGTTCATGCAAACGGCCAGGGAGTTCATCCGGTCCCAGGGGGGGGTGCCGAAGGCGCGGGTGTTCACCAAGATCTGGCTGGCACTGTTCGGCCAGTGGAACTGGGATGGGACCCCGATGATGCCGCCGGAGATCATCTTCTTGCCGAGTTGGTTCCCGTTCAACATCTACGAGTTCTCCTGCTGGGCGCGGCAGACGATCGTGCCGATGACGATCATTTTGACGAAGCGGCCCGTCTGCCCGATCCCCGAGCACGCGCACATCGACGAGTTGTACCCTGAACCCCGGGGCCGGATCGATACGTCTTTACCCAGCCCCGATCGGTGGATAAGTTGGAAGGGTTTTTTCATGGTTCTCGATCGGTGGTTGCGTGTCTACGAGAAGTTTCCTTGGAAGCCGGGCCGGACCCAGGCGATCCGACGCGCGGTGCGCTGGATCATCGAACGCCAGGAGGCAGACGGCAGCTGGGGCGGCATCCAACCTCCCTGGGTCTATTCGCTGATCGCGCTTAAAACGCTTGGCTATCCGATCGACCACCCGGTGATCGCTCAGGCCATCGAGGGATTCGAAACGTTCGCCATCGAGGAGGGAGAGACATGGCGGGTGCAGTCCTGCATCTCACCGGTCTGGGACGCGGTACTGGCCATGATCGCACTTCTAGATGCCGGGCTTCCCTCCGACCATCCGGCGTTGGTGAAGGCCGGTCGCTGGTTATTCAACGAGCAGATCTTCACCGGCGGCGATTGGCAGGTGAAGAACCGACGGGGCCGGCCAGGGGGGTGGGCGTTCGAGTTCGAGAATGATATCTACCCGGATATCGACGACACCGCTGAGGTAATGATTGCGCTGCATAGGACCTGGCTGCCCGAGTCGGAGAAGGCGAAGGCTTTGGAGCGGGGTCTGGAGTGGTTGCTCAGCATGCAGAGCCGAAACGGTGGATGGGCGGCATTCGACGTCGACAACACCCGGAGATTTATGGCCAAGATCCCGTTCGCCGACTTCGGCGAGCTGATCGACCCGCCGAGCGTCGATGTCACCGCCCATGTGGTCGAGCTGCTCGGCATGCTGGGCTACGATCGAAACTTCCCCCCGATCCGCCGTGCGCTCACCTATCTGCGGAACGAGCAGGAGCCGGACGGAAGCTGGTTCGGCCGCTGGGGGGTCAACTACATCTACGGGACCGGGGCGGTGCTGCCGGCACTTCAGGCGATCGGGGAGGAGATGGATCAGGCGTACGTGACGCGTGCGGTTCGCTGGCTGATGGATCATCAGAACTCCGACGGCGGCTGGGGAGAGACCTGTGCCAGCTACACGGATCCGAACCTGCACGGTCAAGGGGAGAGCACCGCATCTCAAACGGCGTGGGCGTTGCTCGGGCTGTTGGCGGCCGGGACGGCCGAATCCCCGGCGGTCGAACGGGGGATCCTCTATCTGATCGAAACCCAGGAGGCCGATGGCTCCTGGGACGAACCCCAGTTTACCGGGACCGGTTTCCCCGGGGCGTTTATGATCAACTATCATCTCTACCGGGATTACTTTCCGCTCATGGCGTTGGGAAGATATCGACGGATCCTCTCGAGAAAGGGAAAGGAGGATTGAGACCTCATGAAGATTGAGACAGCCACAGTCCTGGGATTCTGCTTCGGCGTCCGTCGTGCGATCGACATAGTTGCCCAGGACGCGGAGAAGCACGGGCCGCTGGAGACGTTCGGGACCACCGTGCACAACCCGTATGTCATAAACGATCTTGAGAAGCAAGGCGCGAAGGTCGTCGGGTCGCTCGATGATGTCGAGACCGGGACGGTGGCGATCACCGCCCATGGGGTCGGAGAGGAGATCTACCAGGTGATCGAGGAGAAGGGCTACCGGCTCGTCGACACCACCTGTCCGATCGTAAGCAAGGCGCAGCGTGAGGCGCACCGACTCATCGACGAAGGGTTCCAGATGATCCTGTACGGAGAGGCGGATCACAAGGAGGTCCGTGGCGTCCTGGGTTGGGCCCAGGGGAAGGCGATCGCGATCATGGACCCCAAAGCCGACGTGCCGATCCCGCGCCGCAAGGTCGCGCTCATCTCCCAGACGACCAAGGGACCGGAGTCGTTCATCCACTTTATCTCCGAATTCCTGACCCATAACATGGACCGGATCAACGAGGTGCGAATCGTCAACACCACCTGTCCGGAGACAAACGAGCGCTACGCTGCGGCACAGGAGCTCGCAACCCGCGCGGATCTGCTCATCGTCATCGGCGGCAAGCACTCGGCGAACACCCGCAAGCTGGCCGAGACATGTCGCAAGACCGGGGTGGAGACCTACCATATCGAGAGTGCTGACGAGATCCAGCCCGAGTGGGTGGTCGGCAAACAACATGTCGGGGTGACCGCAGGCGCGTCGACGCCCGATGCGTCGATCGACGCCGTGGTGGAGCGGTTGGGGGGATTGAGCAAAGCGTTAGAGGAAGGGAGGTAAATGCATGGTCACCAGTATCTATGCTATTCAGCTCGAGACGACCAAGGCGCCCGAATTCATCGACATTACCGATGAAGTAGAATCATTCGTCCGGGACGCCGCAATCGAGAACGGATGTGCCATCGTCTACTCCAGGCACACAACGGCTGCCATCAAGATCAACGAGAACGAACCGCTGCTGATCCGGGATATGGAGTGTTTCCTGGAGCGGATCGCCCCGCGGGATGACCACTACCGCCACAACGACTTCTCGATCCGCACCATCAACATGACCGATGAGGAGTGTCCCAACGGGCACGCGCACTGCCAGCGGCTGTTGCTCAACACGAGCGAAACGATTCCGATCATCGACGGCCGCCTGCAGTTCGGCGAGTGGCAACGAGTCTTCCTGATCGAGCTGGACCGTCCCCGTCCACGGGAGGTCATTGTCCAGATCATCGGCACATAAAGGCGGGAGCCATGAAGCAGGAGAGAATCGGGGGAACGGTACACCGGGAGCGTACCAGCCTAGACGCGGCCTATGCTTACTGCGAACGCCTCGCCAAGACCCATTACGAAAACTTTACCATCGGTTCCTGGTTCCTACCTCAGCGGATCAAAAAACATCTGTATGCGATCTACGGGTTCAGCCGGTTCGTCGACGACCTTGGCGATGAGGCACCCGGGGGGCCGGAGGACCGATTGATGCTGCTTGACCTCTGGGAGGCCGAGTTGAAGCGCTGCTATGAGGGGACCCCGGAGCATATCATCATGATCGCTCTCCAGGACACGATCCGAAGGTTCTCGATCCCACCCGACCCATTCCTGAAGCTCATCGAGGCCAACCGTATCGATCAGCGAATCTCCCGTTATCCTACCTTTGAGGATCTGCTCTATTACTGCGATCATTCAGCCAATCCGGTAGGCCATCTGGTCCTGTATCTGTTCGGCTACTCCGATGCCGAGCGGCAGCAACTCTCTGATCACACCTGTACTGCGCTCCAGCTGACCAACTTCTGGCAGGATATCGCCCGGGATCTGGACCGGGATCGGATCTACCTGCCGCTTGAGGATATGGAGCGGTTCGACTGCAGCGAGGCGATGCTGCGGCGCGGCAGGGTTGACGAGCGGTTTGCTGCGCTGCTGACGTTCGAGATCGAAAGA
Source organism: Bipolaricaulia bacterium (assembly GCA_046758705.1). Classification (GTDB taxonomy): domain Bacteria; phylum Bipolaricaulota; class Bipolaricaulia; order JBHIAT01; family JBHIAT01; genus JBHIAT01. The sequence continues at coordinate 1,284 of JBHIAT010000125.1, read as the reverse complement.
ACCTGGGATATGTTTGCCGAAGGGTTGAAGCTGGTCGATCGGGTCGATCGCAGGTTGCGCCGTGACCTGAAGCTGTTCACCCTTGGCGGGATGAAGGTGTTGGACGCGATCGAACGCTGTGACTATGACGTCTTCAATCGTCGTCCGACCCTGTCCCGGTGGAGGAAGGCCGGGCTCATGATCCGGATGGCATTCGGTCGGATCGGGGGGTAATCTCCATGGCATCTGTGGATACCGAATTGCAGGTCGCCTACGAGTACTGCCGACGCCTGACCAAGGCGGAGGCGAAAAACTTCTATTATGCGTTCATCACCCTGCCTGCTGAGAAGCGTCGGGCGATCTACGCGACCTATGCGTTCTGCCGGCGCTGTGACGACGCGACCGATGAACAGCTCCTCACCGATCAGAAGACCCGTTTGATCGAGCAGCAACGCCAGGATCTGGAGCAATGCTTCGCCGGCTTGGCGCAAGATCCAGTCTACGTGGCTCTCCGAGATGTCACCGCCCATTATTCGATCCCCCGTGACCACTTCGAACAGGTGATCGACGGGGTCGAGATGGACCTGACCACCCGTTGCTACCAGCGCTTTGAGGATCTACGCCTCTACTGCTATCGGGTTGCCTCGGTCGTCGGGCTCATCTCGTTGCAGATCTTTGAATATCAGGATCTCCGTGCTAGAGAGCACGCGATCGAGCTCGGTTTGGCCATGCAGTTGACCAACATCCTCCGTGATGTGAAGGAGGATCTGGAGCGGGATCGGATCTATCTACCGCTCGAAGACCTGGAACGGTTCGGGTACTCGGAGAAACAGCTGGAACAACAGATCGTCAACGAGTCGTTCGTGAAGCTGATGAAATTTCAGGTGGCCCGGGCACGCCACTACTTCGATCGCGGGTGCCAGTTGCTGGGCTATCTCCCGGTCCGCTCCCGGGCGTGTCCGGCGATCTTGAGCGGAATCTACCTCCGGATCTTAGACGAGATCGAGGCACGGAACTACAATGTCTTCAACGACCGGATCGGCTTGAGCTCCCCTGAGAAACTTTACATTGCCTTCAAGCGATGGACCGAGAGCCTGCTCCCCGTTCCAGAGATAATATCCAAGTCCTGGTGATCGGCGGCGGGCTGGCCGGGCTGTCAGCCGCCTGCGAGCTCGCCGATCGAGGATTCCATGTCACACTGCTGGAAAAGCGTCCGTATCTCGGCGGGCGTGCCTCGTCGTTCTCACACCCCAAATCGGAAACCGAGGTTGACATCGGCCAGCATGTGTTCATGAAGTGCTGCAC
>JBHIAT010000124.1:0-11433 GCA_046758705.1 Bipolaricaulia bacterium | reverse complement strand
CCGGATGGCGTCGATGGCGTCTTGTGGGGTTGGTCCGGTGATCGCGGTGATAATCCCTTGCGCGGCTTTGATTAACGCGTCAGCAGCCTCCTTATCGCTGATCTTCTTCCCTCTGCGCTTTCCGACTTCTCTGATGAACTTGTTGAGTTGTTTGACCGCGCTGTACTCCTTCCCCTTGTCCAGTTTCTTGATCGCCTTACCCAATCTTTTCGTCAACTTCTTTTCGGTTCTATGATCAAGCTTCAGATCCTCCACTTGATCGATCAGATCGTGGATGGCTGCTTGTGGGGTCTGGGCAGTGGTGTTTTCTGTGGCCGTATTGTTCGCCGAGTCGGGGTCGGACTCGGTGGCCTCCACGCTGGCGGTGTTGCTGATCTCACCGGCCGCCGTGGGTGTTACCACAATCGTGACCGTAGCGCTGGTGCCGTTGGCCAGGGTGCCGAGGTTGCAGATCACGGTGCCGCCTGCCTGTGTGCAGGTGGGCGAGCTGGGCATGACCGAGACCAAGGTCACGCTCCCCGGCAGCGTGTGAGTGAGCGTCCCCCCGGTGGCATCCGAGGGCCCGTTGTTGGTGACCGTGACCGTGTAGGTCAGGTCACCCCCCACCATCACCAGATCGGGCGTGTCGGTCTCGGTGACCGCCAGATCGGCCTCGGCGAGATTGACGGTGGTATCTGCGCTGGCACTGTTGTTCGTGTCATCAGGGTCGGTCTCGTTGGCCGACACGGTGGCAGTATTGACGATCTTACCGACTGCCGTGGGTGCTACCACAATCTTAACCGTAGCGCTGGTGCCGTTGGCCAGGGTGCCGAGGTCGCAGGTGACGGTGCCACCTGCCTCACTGCATTCTGGACTGGGTGTCACGGATTCAAAGGTCACGCCCGCGGGCAGTGTGTCGGTTAAGACGACTCCCGTGGCGTCATCGGGGCCGTTGTTGGTGACGGTAACCGTGTAGGTCAGGTCACTCTCCACGGCTACCGGGTCGGGCGAGGCAGACTTGGTGACTGCCAGATTGGCTGCCGCGGTGGCCGTGGTGACCAGGGTCAAGCTGCCGGTGTCGAAGACGGGATCGAAGGCCAGCCCACTGCCGAGGTCCAAGCCGTACTGGGTCGCGAAATCACCACTGCGAGAGCCGAAGGTCATGACCTGAAAGCGATCGCCGGCGATGGGCACAAAACCGTTGATCAAGCTGACGTTGAGCGTGCCGTCGAGCGTCGCAGTCCCGTTAATGATGAATTTGTCGAATTCGGTGCCTGCGGGCAGGCCACCTATTTCGATGTTGAGCGTTCCGTTTGCCGACTGCATATAATTGCCCATGATGTTGATGATACCGGGTGAGCCACCGGAGTTGGCCTGGCCAGCGTTGTTCACAACCGGGGCGTCGACAGTTCCAGAGCCGGACAGGTTGCCACCCTGGATGTCTACCACGGTACTGGCAGCGAGCGTGCCATTGTTGAGCGTTGTGTTACCTGAGATCTGCGTGTAGTCGCTGGTCACGGTGAATGTGCTCCCATCACCGATGGTCACGTTGTCTGCATTGCTAAGTGCGCCTACGGTCGTGAAGTCCCGACCGTCAAGAATGCTAAAACTGCCGCCGTTGGTGGCGAGGCTGTTGATCTTCGCGAAATTCGAGCCGACACCACTGAGAGCAACGTTGGCGTTGTTGGTGGTGATGTCCACACCGGTGGTGATGTTGAGGGTTGCGTTAGCAAAGACGTTCCAGGTACCGTCGGCAAGGGTGTTTCCCACGTGCTGCGTTACGGTGGTGAGGTTCAACGTCCCACTGTTTACGTCCACCGTGCCACTGTTGTTAAAGACAATGTCGATGTCCGTGAAACCGGTGCCTGCAGACTTGCGGAACGTGCCCGCGTTGTTGAACTGAGAGATGATCCCTTTCTGATTGAAGAAGAAGACCTGGTCGTTCTGGACATCGAAGAGGCCACTGGCCAGGTTGTTGAGGACAGCTCCCCGGCCGCTTTTGATATTGACTGTGCTGCTCCAGATCACCGTGCCAGCGTTGGTGATGGTGCGGCCCAACAGGGTCACGGGGAGATCGCTGATGTTCATAGTGCCAGTGGCCGCGATAGTCGTTGTGCCGCTGCCACTCATCGTCCCGCTTGACCAGGTAGTTAGACCAGTGACCGTGACATTGCTTGACCCAGTCAGCGTGCCGACGGAGAGGTTGAGCGTCGTCGTGGTGATCGCTCCTTCGATGTTGCTGAAGTCCGCCATGCCTGAGTCGATGGTGAGCGTGCTGCCTACGTTGACCACACTGCCGGTGAAGCTGACAGTCCCACCGGTCACGCTGGTGGTGCCGGCCAGGTTATAGGTGCCGGAGATCGTCACAGTGCTCTTGCTGAAGTCTACTGTGCCTGCACCGGTGACGGACGAGCTGGTGTCCAGAGAGTGGTTGCCACCGATGAAGTCAAGGGTGGCCCCTGCGGCAACGCTGAACGCCCCGCTGCTGGTGCCCCCGTTCTTGAGGTTCAACGTTCCACTGTTTACGTCCACCGTGCCACTGTTGTTAAAGACAATGTCGATGTCCGTGAAACCGGTGCCTGCAGACTTGCGGAACGTGCCCGCGTTGTTGAACTGAGAGATGATCCCTTTCTGATTGAAGAAGAAGACCTGGTCGTTCTGGACATCGAAGAGGCCACTGGCCAGGTTGTTGAGGACAGCTCCCCGGCCGCTTTTGATATTGACTGTGCTGCTCCAGATCACCGTGCCAGCGTTGGTGATGGTGCGGCCCAACAGGGTCACGGGGAGATCGCTGATGTTCATAGTGCCAGTGGCCGCGATAGTCGTTGTGCCGCTGCCACTCATCGTCCCGCTTGACCAATTCAATGTCCCATTGACATTCAGGTCGCCGGCGCCCGTTAAATTACCCTGCAGGGTGAGCGTGCCGTTCACGGTCACCGAGGCGAAGGCATCAATGGTCAGACCACTGATGGTCACGCTTGTAATTGTGGAAACGATGGGCTGGTTCGTAACGTTGGGGATGGTAGCGGTATCCCCACTGGCCGGGGGCGCATTACTGGCCCCCTGACAATTTGACCAGTTGCCGTCCGTTACCCAATCTGTGTTAACACTACCTGTCCATACGCACGCTGCCGCTTGTGCTAGAAACGGCATTAAAATCACACCAAACCCAACAACCAACGCTATGATCAGAATCATTTTGTGGCCGTGAAAACGCATTAGGGATGTGCCACCTCCATCTGTTCCCGGTAGATCGACCGGATGAATGCGTCTTTGGGCTTCACCCATAATTATACGCCAAGACCCGAAGGTTTAGACGTGAGCGGGTGAACGGAGTGGATCGCGGAGGGAGGAACTGTTATTAACGCGACAGGATGACGACATCCTCTCACAATGTGCCACCTCCACCTGTTCCCGGTAGATCGACAAAGTGTGTCTTAGACTTCACTTTATATTGTGCCTTCGAAACCGAAAATTATGGACATTGATCGTTTGGAACTCGTGGAGGATCCGGATGAAATTCCGGGTCTTTCGGGTGATCAAGACCCACGCAATCCGGGTGTTGAATTAGAAGCCAGGGTATCAAACTACGCCTCAACGACGGTGGTTGGCCCGGTTCATTTTTTGACAAAGCCATCCCTCTCCCATTAGCCTGAGAGCGTATTTTGGTTGACTCATATCAACCAGGGAGGTGGTTGCCGGTGAGGGAACCAAACCGTAAACCGGGCCAAAAATTAAGCCGGCGGCAGTTCTTGAGACAGGCTGCGGTCGGGATCGGAGGGGCGCTCCTGGCGGCCGTGCCGCGCACGATCGCGGTCGGCCAGGACGCGAAGGTCGCTTGGATTCTTGTCGGGCCGATCGGAGACTTTGGTTGGTCGTGGAGTCACGAGCAGGGTCGTCTGGATGTGGCCCAACGGATGACGAACGTCGACACCATGGTTGCCGAAGCGGTGGTTGAGCCGGATTTTGACCGAGTCGCTCGTCAGTTCATCGCTCAGGGCGTAAGACTCATCTTCGCTTGTTCAGCAAGTTACCAACCTCAACTGTTAGAACTTGCTCCGCAATTTCCGAATGTGGGTTTTGAGTTCACCGATCCGACTCGGCTGAGGCGCCTTTCGAACCTATCCAGCTATTACCCCCGGCTGTATCAACTTGAGTATCTCAAAGGATTCACAGCCGGGCAGATGCTGCGTCATCTTGGGATGACAGACCCGATCGCCGGGTATGTCACCAGCTTCAAGTTCCCGTTGACGATTCGGACCGCCAATGCTTACCATGTGGGGCTTCGAAATGTCCTTCCTGAAGCACAGACCCGAGTCGTGTTCCTCAATACCTGGTTTAATCCCCTACTAGAGAAAGAGGCCGGCCTTGCGTTGGTTGACACCGGGGTTTCCACCTTAAGTACTTACCTGGATTCACCCGCTGTCCTCGAAGCCGGTGAGGAGACGGGCGTGTTGAACACCGGCAGCAATGTCGATATGCGGCGCTTTGCACCCAACACCAATATGGTGAACAATGTGCTGAACTGGGGTCCTTACTATCGCTCCCGTGTCCAGGCGAGCATTGACGGAACATGGGAGGACACCGACACCTGGGAGCCGATAGGCGGAAAATACGGTCTCTCAGATCTGGGTCCTTTCGGCAGAGCAGTTCCCAATGACGTGATCAAGGCCGTGTTGGAAGAGCGCAACGTGCTTATTTCCGCGAAGCGAGAGATCTTCCCGGGCATGAGCGATGATGAACTGCGCAGGATGGATTTTTGGGTTGACGGCATCAGTGGTGTCTAAAGGAGTGAATCTGAAGCGATGAGTGCCATAAGCAAGCCACTCTATCAGGTTGCCCAGCAGTTGGTCGATGTGGCGATGGGTCGGGAAGGTGCTGACACAATCATCACCAACGGCAGGGTGGTGAACGTCTGCAGTGGAGAGATTCACGCGGGATTTGTGATCGCGATCAAGGCAGGACGGGTCGCGTTCCTGGGCCCCGCCGAAGAGTTGGCGGAGGGGGCGCGACGCGGCGCTCGGGAGATCGATGCCGAAGATATGTACCTGGTTCCGGGTTTTCTCGATGCCCACGAACATATCGAAAGCTCGCTGATGCGCCCCCGGGAGTTTGCCAAGGCGGTCATCCCTCACGGGACGACGACCGTTTTCTACGACAGCCATGAGATCGGCAACGTGCTGGGAGACACCGGGATCCGCTGGATGCAGCGCGATCTGGATCGGACGCTGCTTAAAGGATACTCCACCTATCCGTCGTGCGTGCCGGCCACCGCCGAGCAGTTCGAGACCTCCGGCGCCCGGATCGGCCCTGAGGAGGTGGCTGAAGCGATGACCTGGCCGGAGACGATCGCCCTCGGGGAGATGATGAACTATCCTGGAGTCATCTTCAACGATCCCAAGGTCCATGGTGAGATCGCTGCGACACTCCAAGCGGAAAAGGTCGTCGAAGGGCACTCCCATAGCCTGCTGGGCAAGGAGCTCAATGCGTTCGCCGCCGCCGGCATCACCAGCTGCCACGAGAGCATCACCAAGCAGGATTGCCTGGAGCGCGTCCGCGCCGGCCTCTACACCTACCTGAGGCAGGGAAGCGGCTGGCCGGATGTGAAGGACACGGTCCGAGCGGTCACCGAAGCGGGGATCGACTCGCGCCGCATCTGCCTGTGCACCGACGATCGCCACGCCGGTGATCTTGTCGAAGCGGGTCATGTCGATGAGGCGGTCCGGATGGCGATCGTCAGCGGGGTCCGTCCGGTCGAGGCAATCCAGATGGTGACCCTCAACCCGGTGACGCACTACCGGCTCGACCACGAAGTCGGCAGCATCACCCCAGGGCGGCTGGCCGATATCGTCTTCCTGTCAGACCTGCCTCAGGTTCGGGTGGAACGTGTCATGATTGAGGGCATCTTCTTCGATGAGTGGAAGGAGGAGGCCGCCCCGGTCGACACGAGCCCGGTGACCGACACCGTCCACATCGGGCACAAGCTGACCCCCGAGGATTTCACACTGGCTTCCGAGGGAACGCTCCATGTGATCGGGTTGCGCAACGAGGATGTCCGCACCGATCACCTGGCATTCGAGGTGGAGCCTGGCGAAGTCGAGGCAGATCCGAGTCAGGATCTGCTCAAATGTGCTGTCATCGAGCGTCACACCACCTCGGGACGAATCGGCCTCGGCATGGTGAAGGGTTTTGGAATCCGGGAGGGCGCCTATGCCTCTACCGTCGGCCACGATGCCCACAACCTCATCGTGATTGGAACGAACGACGAGGACATGGCGACCGCCGCCAATCGGCTCGCTGAGATCAGCGGGGGGCTGATCGTGGTGGTGAACGGCCAGACCCGGGCGCTCCTCGAACTGCCGATCGCCGGCTTGATGTCCGAGGAGTCAGCCGAGACCGTCGCACAAAAGGTGCGGCAGATCGAAGAGACACTCTGGAGCCTGGGCGCGACGCTCAACCATCCGTTCATGAACTTTTCACTGGTCCCGTTGGCGGTCATCGAGTCGTTGCGCCTCACCGACCGGGGTCTCATCGATACCGAAAAGTTTGAACTCATCACCTGAATCGATCGAAAAGCTACCGGTCAAAGAACGCGCTTTGTTCCGGATCGACGGCCCGGATGTGGCGCGTCAACCGAGGGTATTTCTCTTGGGCCGCTGTGTACATACCCCAGGAGAGCTCCCGATACGAGAAATGGCCCTCCGCCGGGGTGCGGTTCTCGACGATGTAGGCGAGCTCAGCGAAGTCCATCTTGAAGAGCACCCGACGACGGAACCCCAGCGGCAGCAGGAATTGGGAGACGAGCAGGTGTTCCTGTTCGATCTCAACCGCCAGCTCCCCCGTTGCCTCCATCACGGTTCGGTAGGCAGCGGTCAGGTCGTAGTGCTCGATCGCATCGGGGATGTCGTAGCCGTACGTGGGGCCGAGATCCTTGATGATCTGGATGCAGCGTCGGTGGCGATGGAGATCCCGGAACGACCCGTTGTCCAGACACAGGTCGTAGATGAGTCGGTAACCGCTTGCCGTCTCCCGGATCGGCGTGTCGTACTGCCCACGATGTTTGTAGACGAGCTTGAGTAGATCGTCCCGCTCGCGTTGTGAAAGTTGGGACAGCTTGTTGATGATCTGGCGGAAGGAGTAGGAGTAAGGGTTGACTTTGTAAAGGATCGAGGCGAGCAGCTCGTCTTCAAGATCGAGCGCGGTGAACAGCTCAACCCCTCGCGTCCCATCCGGTTCGCCGAGATCGGCGAGCAACGCCGTGGCATAAGACATAAGGTCAGCGTAGGTATCACGGCGGTACTGGTTCGGCTCGGTATACTTGACGAGCGTCGGGGCCAAGGGCGCATCGAAGTAGGTCACTTGTTGGATCTCTTCGATGATCTGTTTGGTACGATCGTCCCCGTCTGACAGCTCAAGCAGTTCGTCGAGGAGCGGTTCCAGCTTCTCCTGAATCAGGTTGAATGCGGGTCGCTCCTTGATCGCCGCTTTGATTTCCTGACCGACTTCGCGCACCTCCTCTAGCGGATGGGCTAACAGATCCCCGATCATCTGTTCCGCCGTCCGAGCGTTCAGAATGATGCCCATCCCGGTGAGGATGCCGGTCGGCAGCAGATAGCGTGCCACATCGAAGGCCCGGGCTCGGATGGTGCGCCAGTAGGCCGCATCGCTCATCCCTTCAGGCCGTTCCGAGCGATGTTCCGCCTCCATCGCTTCGGTCAGCGCGCTGTGAAGCTCTGCGTAGGTGGCGATCAGGCGGTCGGTTGTCTCACGGAACGGACCTTCAAACCGGGTCCCGCGAAGCTCGGCGGGGAAATGGACACCCCGCTCCTGAAAGTCCTGATAGCGGGTAGAGGACTCCTGTCCGTCTAGGAGTGGATAGTCCCAGACTTCTACGGTGGCGACATTGGAGAGCGTCTCTAAAGCAAGGGCGATATGTGTTAAATCAGCGATGCTGGCGTGACCGTACTTGAAGTAGAACGCCTCATAGAACCGCTCCGCCCCCGCCTGGGACAGCTCCCGGACCCAGTCCTTGTACGGGCGGGCCGAACGAGAGAACTTCGCCAGCCCATAGCCACCCGGTTCAGGGAGCGCACCGAGAACTGTGTAAATCTCGTGTTCCTTGTGCTTCGTCGGTTCCTGTTCAGGCATTATCCCCCCTTTCATGGGTAAGATAGGTGACGGGAGAAGAAATTGTCAAACCGGAGGCGAGCGATGGCGATAAAAGAGCAAAAGCCTAAGTGGGAAGCTCATATTCAGGGGAGACCTCTGCATCCCGAAAGTCTGATGATGAGCTACGGGTATCGATGCGATTGGTCCGAAGGCTCCATCAAGTGCCCGATCTTCCAGACGTCGACCTTCGTCTTCCAAAGTGCGGAGGCGGGAAAGGAGTTCTTTGAGCTCGCACTCGGACTGCGGGAAAAGGGACCCCGGGAGGAGTTTGGTCTCATCTATAGCCGGTTGAACAACCCGGACATAGAGATCTTGGAGGATCGGCTGACCTTATGGGATCAAGCCGAAGCGTGTGCCGTCTTTCAGAGTGGCATGGCGGCGATCAGCACGATGCTGCTTCAGTTGTTGAGACCCGGCGATGTGATTCTGCATAGCGAGCCGGTGTACGGTGGAACGGACTATTTTCTCAAGCATATCCTGACCCGGTTCGGAATTCGGCCTCTCGGCTTCAAGGCGGGCACCCAGTTCAGGGAGATTGAAGCAACCCTCATGGATTTGGAGCTCGCTGACCGTCTCGCCATGATCTTTGTCGAGACCCCTGCAAACCCAACGAACGATCTTGTGGATATCGAACGGTGTGTTGAGATGGCCCGCCGATACTCATCATCGGACCGACGCGTCATCGTAGTGGTTGACAACACCTTCCTCGGGCCGCTCTGGCAGCATCCACTTCAGCATGGCGCGGATCTGGTCCTGTATTCCGCGACCAAATACATTGGTGGACACAGCGATGTGATCGCGGGGGTGTGCCTCGGGTCCGCCGAGCTCATGGAGCAGGTGCGGACGTTGAGGACGTTTTTGGGGACGATGGCCGGGCCATGGACCGGTTGGTTGCTGCTCCGGAGTTTGGAGACCCTGAAGCTCCGGATGACCTGTCAGATGAAGAACGCTCGCTACGTCGCTGATTTCCTGGCTGATCATCCTAAGGTTGAACGCGTTTACTACCTGGGCCACCTGACCGAAGCTGATCCGCAGTACCCGATTTACCGGAAACAATGCCTGGCACCTGGCGCGATGATCTCCTTCGATATTGTGGGCGGTGAGGCGGAGGCGTTTCGTTTACTAAACGCGCTGAAGCTCATCAAGTTGGCCGTCAGCCTCGGCGGCACCGAATCGCTGGCCGAACATCCGGCCACGATGACCCACGCAGACGTGGACCCAGAGGAGAGATGTCGGATGGGAATCAGCGAGAAGATGATCCGGCTGTCTGTCGGGGTGGAGAATCCGGAGGATCTGGTCGTCGACCTGGAGCAAGCATTGACAGCAGTTTAAACGATGTCGAGTCGTTTGATCTTGTATAAACAGGGTTATCCCTGAACTCGGTACTTCACTTACTTCATCTCAAGGAGCCGCTCGGCCAGCTTCACCGCTGAGGCGGCGTCCGGAGCAAAGCCGTCGGCTCCGATCTTATCGGCGTACTCCTGGGTCACCGGGGCACCACCGATCATGATCTTCACCCGGTCCCGCAACCCCGCTGCCTCAAATGCCTCGATCACCTTGGGCATATTCGTCATGGTCGTCGTTAGCAACGCTGACATCCCCACCAAATCCGCTTCGTGCTCACGGACCGCCGTCACGAACCTGTCCGCCAGCGTCTCGGTTCCCAGGGTATGAATCTCGAACCCGGCCCCCTCCAGCATCATCGACACCAACGACTGGCCGATGTCGTGCAGGTCACCCTCGACGGTGCCCATCACCACCTTCCCCTTGGCCTTCACCTGGGATTCGATCAACTTCGGCTTCAGAATCTCCATGGCCGCCTTCATCGCCTCGGCTGAGATGAGCATCTCGGGAATGTAGCGTTGACCACAGGAGAACTCCTCCCCGACCTGATCCATCGCTGAGATAAGCGCTTGGTCCAGCAGATCGCCGGGTGCCACTCCCCCTTCGAGGGCGGTCTCCGTCAACTGCTGGACGGTCTCCTCATCGCCGACCAGCACCGCCTGCTGCAACTGATTGAGCAATGTCTTATCTATACTCACATGCTTCAGCTCCCTTCTTTCAGTTTTCAGGTTCTAGTATTTGCCGTACTCCTGGAGCGCTTCCCACATGGCCACGATGTTCTCCGGAGGCACATCGGCCTGAATATTATGGACGGTGGAGAAGACAAACCCGCCTCCCGGTGCGAGATCGTCGATGCGTCGCTTGACTTCGTCTTTGACTTCAGCTGGTGTCCCATGGGGAAGCACATGCTGGGTGTCTACTCCACCGCCCCAGAACGTCAGATCCTTGCCAAACTGCTTCTTGAGCTGCTTCGTATCCATCTTGGCAGCACTGACCTGTACCGGATTGAGGATGTCAAAACCGGCCTCGATCAGGTCGGGAATCAGATCGTAGACCGAGCCACAGGAGTGGAAGAAGATGTGGATCGGTCCCGGCGCCGTTTGCTTGATGAACGAGGTGATCCGTCGGTGTCGGGGCTTCACATACTTTCGATACATCTCAGGAGAGGTCATCAGACTCTGCTGGGTGGCGAGATCATCCGCTTCCATCACCACCTGGATCAGATCGCCGACCTCCTCCAGGATGATCTCCCAGCAGGCCAACCGAAGCTCCATCAGCCGATCCATCAGGCCGCAGGCTTGTGATGGATGCCGGGCCAGATCGAGGTAGAAGTTCTTGAACCCTCGGACCCAGAACGACTGTTCGAAGATCCCGCCGCTCAGGATGATAGCGATCATAGCCTGGTCGGACTCCCGGTGGATCCGCTCCCCCTTCTCCCTCAGGCCCGCGACCTGAGTGAGCGCTTCGGGTTGGGGTAAAGGGAGTTGGTCCACCGCCTCATCGGTGAGCGTGAGCTCACTGAGCGGATGGCTGGTCATGTCATAGTAGAGGCCGTCCTTCGGCATCGTCCAGGTGATGCCGTAAGCATCGGTGAACGATCGCCGCCCATCCGCTTCGACCTCCGGACAATCAGGGCCCTGGGGTGCTAAACCGCGAACATCGGCGTGGCATCGTACGAGCAGATCCTCATCCAGGTAAGGAAGTTGCTGAGCCCGGTCGAAGATCCGGAGCTCCTTCTCCAGCGCTTGCTCCATGCCGAGATGCTGGAGCAAGTTCCGGTAGGCGATCCTGTGGATGCTGGTCACCTGCGTACTGCCCAGGTCATACGGAACCTGGTCCGGTTCTTTGTGCTGGAGCGCGCTCCATATCCTCTCCCGGGGTGTCATCTGTGATGGTGTTGACATACTCTAAATATAACGGGTTAGCCGGGTGAATCGCTAT
>JBHIAT010000123.1:0-11464 GCA_046758705.1 Bipolaricaulia bacterium | reverse complement strand
GCGGTTGGCATCCGCTACTCCTTCAAGCCCCGGACTTCAGTCCGGGGTAGTTGACAATTACTCATACCGGATCGCTTCGACCGGATCGAGACCGGCCGCCTTGCGCGCCGGGAAGTATGCGGCAACCAGCGAGACAATGATGGCGAACAGGGCGGTCAACAGGAAGTTGCTGATATGGATCTCCACCGGGACCGAAGTGACGTCGTAGGCACGGCCCGGCAGCGGGATCGGGTAGAGTTGGATCAGCTTGATCAAGGTTGTGCCGATCGCGGTCCCCAAAAGCATACCGACGATTCCGATCAACAGCCCCTCGAGAACGAACAGCCGTTGAATCGCTCGCTTGGACGCGCCCAGCGCCCTGAGGATACCGATCTCTCGGGTCTTATCACCGACCATCATCATCAGCGCATTGGCGATCCCGAAGCCGGCGACGACCAGGATAAGCAGTACCAAGAGTGAGCTCACCCGCCTCTGTAACAACAGGGCTTGCAGGTAGGGCCGGTTGGCACTTTGCCAGTTGCGGACCCGAAACCCCGAGCTGACTTCGGCGTCGATGGCGGTGGTGATCTCCTCGACCCGCATCGGCTGTGCCACCCGAACCCCGATGTGATTGACACCCACACCAAACAGCTCGTTCGCCTGCTCCAGCGGGATGAACGTCCAGGTTAAATCATACTGGTATATGCCGGTGTCGAAGATCCTTGCGACGGTGAACCGCTGCTCCAGAGCGAGATGGGAGGTGAGAAAGACCGGATCGCCCGGCGACAGACCCAAAAGATCGGCGACCTCGGCACCGACCAGGATCCCATCGGAGGTCAGATCTTTCATCCCCTCGATGTGAACCACCTCATCGAAACTCTGAGTCATACCCCAAACCTGGACTCCGGTAACGCTGCCGCCACCCTGTAGGATCGCTTCACCGAAGGCCAGCGGGGCGACAGCGGTCACTCCCTTCACACCGCGTACCTGGTCTATGACCTGCTCCCAATTCGCAATGTCCTCGAACCATCGGGACGAGATGACGATGTGGGGGTTGTAGGCGGTGATCCTGCCGAGCAGGTAGTTATCGAACCCATCGAGGATCGCCAGGGTGACGTTCAACACGATCACCCCGACGGCAACCCCGGCGATCGACAGCCAGATCTGCCGTCTCCGTCGTTTGAAGTAGCGAAACCCGAGAAACAGCACATAGGATCTCAACAGGGCGATCACCCGTTCCAACAGCCGGTTGAACTGGGTGAACAAGAATTCACGGCTCGGGTCGATGGGTGAGACCTGGATAGTATAGAGGCCGGCCCGCTTGGCCCCGTAGATGTCGGTGATGATCTGATCCCCGACCATCACCGCCTCCTCGGGCTTGAGCCCCATCTGGGAGAGGATCTGCTCGTAGGCTGATCGGCGGGGCTTGCGAGCGTCGAACAGGACGATGTAACCGTCCAGGGTCGCCTTCAGATCCCTTCGACTCGCCTCATGACCGTTGCTCAATATCCCGACCTTGAACCCGTCGCGCTTCAACCGATCCAACAACTGGTGGGCCCGCGCATCGAGTCGCTTGACTCCCCACACACCCAGGGTGTTGTCCAGATCGAAGATGATCCCCCGTTTACCGCGCTCCCGCAGCCGGGAGAAATCGATCTCGTAGATCGACCGAAACTGTTCATCGGGGGTGAGCCGTTCGAACATGATGGGTTCCCTCACCGAGGCGTCCTAAGGTTCCATGTAGATCTCGCCGATCTCGATGTAGTCCTGGACCTGCTCGAGCACCTGGTTGATCTCAGCGATAAAGTCGGGAGAGACGAGGATGCGGAAGTAGGTCCGGCCATGATGGAGCCGATAATCCCGTCTGACGTTGGCGATGCCGTCGTACCCACTGACGATCGTATCGAGGAAGTGGAGATTACCCTCATCGATCTCCACATACAGGTCGACCGTGTCGGTCGGGGGCCCGTTAGGGGCGTCCATCGCCCTCGCCCTCATCCGGCTGCGCCGGCAACTCCTTCTCGATCTCGGCGAGGATCGCCTCGACCTCCTCGGCTCTAAAGTCGGGATCGATCTCCCGCAGCCGCTCGAGATGCTCCCGCGCTTGCAGATCGCTCGCCCGATCGAAGTAGAGCTTTCCCAGCTGGAACAGAGCGTCGCGACCGGCGTCGCTCAGTTCGGCCGACTCTCCCTCTCCCACGGCCTCCGCCTCCCTGACCCGATTCTCGTCGGCCTCCAGGATCGCCTGATACAGCGCCAGCTTTCGCTCGTCGGAATCGGCCCGCTGGACCGCGTTCGAAAAGCTCTCGATCGCACGTACATAGTCGACCCGCTGCATGTAGGCTTCCCCGAGTCCCTGGTAAGCATCCACCGACTCCGGATCGTACTCCAGGATCTTCTCATATTGCTCGATGGCAAGGCTGTAGATGAATTGGTCGCTGTAGACGCGGGCGAGTCGGAACCGAGTGTCGAGATCATCGGGGTCCAGCTCCAAGATCCGTTGGGCAAACTCCTGCTTCAGGTCGTTCTCCTGGCTACGGTTGAAACCATCTCGGTACTGTGCCAGCGCCCGTTCACCCAACCCTTGCTCCTGATAGACATCCCCCAGGCCGAGGTACGCCCGGGCCGAGTATGGGGATCGGCGGATGACCTGCTGAAACTCCGCTTTGGCCTGTTCCAGCTTGCTCTGCTTCAGGTAGACCTCACCGTGTTTCACCCGCAGGTCGTTCCGGTCGGCGATCTCCAAGGCTTGCCCATAGAGACGTTCTGCGGCGTCATACGCCTCTTGAGCGGCGTGAACGTCGCCCAGGCCGATCAGCGCTTCCAGATGGTCGGGGTCCCCATCGAGGACGATCTCGAAGCGGTCCTGGGCTTGTTCCATATCGCCTTTGCGAAGGTAGGCGTTCCCCAACTTGACGCGAATCTGCGCGATTCGGAACGGATTGACTCCCTCTTCGAGCAACAACTCCAGTGCCCGCTCATACCCCTCGACCGCTTGCTCGTAGTTCTGCAGTTCGATGAGAAGATCACTCAGAGCGATGTGGGCCTCCGGATCGTCCTCCTGGGTCTCGACCGCCTTAGTGAGGTATTGGAACGCCTCCACGTAGCGCCCCTGCTCGCTCAGCATCTCCCCGTAGCGGAGGTTGGCGACGGCATGATCGGGGTCGAGGAGCAACGCTCGATTGAGTACCTGCTCATCCTCCACCTCAAGATAATAATCGATCGCCTGTCGCCGATACCCGACGATCTCTTCGTCCAGGGCTGCGATCTGCTCCTCCGTCGCTTCGTCGCTGCGTTGTTCCTCGGCCTCAACGATCGCTTGTTCATAGAGTCGCCCAATGTAGTAAGGGATGTAAGGATCGAAGGGATCCCCGCGCCGGGCGACCTGCTGGTATGCCTCGACCGCTGCTTCCCAGTTCTCGTCCTGGAGCCGGTAGGCGACCAACAAGGGCCGATCAATCTCAATCTCAGCCTGGTCCTGGATCCCCTGGTACCAGGTCTCGAACTGCTCGGTCCGTTGCTCGGCGATGAAATCCTGTTGAAGCTGATCCCGGACCTCCTCGAACTCTGGAACCTGTGTTTCGGTCCGATCGATCAGCTGAATGATATGGTAGCCGAAGTTGGTCTCGATCGGCTCGCTGGTCTCGCCGGGCTCCAGAGAGAAGGCGGCCTCCTCAAACGCCGGGACCATCTCACCTCGCCCGAAATACCCGAGGTCTCCGCCGTTCGTGGCGGTCGCCTCATCCTCGGAGTAGGTCTGGGCCAGCTCGGCGAAGTCGACCCCAGCCTCTATCTGCTCCAACACCTCCTGGGCGAGTGCCTCATTCCCCACCAGAATATGGCGGGCGTGAACCCGCTCCGGCTCGGTGTATCGGGTCTGGTTCTCATCCAGGTAGCCCCGCAGTTCATCCTCTGCGGGCGTGATCTCGCCGACCACCATCCCCTGGAGCTGCTCCATCCTCAGATCGTCTTCGATCTGCGCCCTCAAACTCTGTTGGAAATCGGAAAGCGTCTGGTCACGGGTCCTCAGGATTTGCCTCAGGTCGTCCTCGGTGAGACCGTTGTTCTCGAGTATTGCCCGATAGCGGCGCTCATAGTTCGCATTCAGTTCGGACCGTGATGCCCGGATCTTCCGTCGATCCATCTCCTGAGACAGCAGGGTTCTCCGGATCAGCGAATCGGCCACATCCGATCCCACCTGGAGTCGAAATAGCCCACCCTCCGCCCCACGGAGCTGGGATGAAAAATCCTGACCCAACTGGGTGTAGAGGAGCTGATACTGCTGGATCTGGTTGGTGAGGAAGTTGTCGAAATCTTCTTGACTGATCTCGTCCCCGTTGACTCGAATGGCGATTGTCGCAGGTGTTGCCCGACCACCGATGGTACTGAAGATGCGTTGACCTCCCGGGGTGAACAGGATGACCCCGCCGACCAGGAATGCCACCGCAACCGTCCAGATAATGATGCTCTGATAGCGCAACAGGAACCTGCGCATGAGGCCCTTCCCTCCCCTCGTGGATGTCAATAGAGCATAGAAAATTGCAGCGTCGCACCGACCTTTCTTATAATAATGCAATCGATGATGGTACGTCAACCGCTCACTGAAGATCTGATCACAACCAGGAGGATCCGCCGTCTCGCTCTCGTGATCGGGTTAATGGTCTGCTTGGCTGTCGGGGTCGGGGTGGAGGCGGAGTTGGAGGCTGAAACCTTGCTGGTGGTGATCGATCCCGGCCACGGGGGGATCGATCCCGGCGGCCAAGGGCCGGGGGGGACCATCGAGAAGTGGGTCACTCTGGGAATCGCCACAGCCATCCAGAAGCTGGGGGCCGCGGAACCTGGGTTCCGGATTGCCCTGACCCGTGAGGACGATCGCTACATCGCCCCACCCGATCGGATCCAATCCGCCAACGCACAACGGGCGGATCTCTACATCAGTATTCACGCCAATGCCTCTTCCAACCCGAGCTTCGGCGGGTTTGAGACCTGGGTCCATAACCATCCGCGGTTTGAGCTTTCCATTCTGGAGTTTCTGTGGCCGAACTACCCATTTCCAGAGAGCTTTCGGCTCGCCCGGCTCCTGCAGCAACACTTCTCCGAGCGCCTCGACACTCGGGACCGTGGGATCAAACGGAGCCTGCGGATGTACATCCAGGAGGCGACCATGCCCGCTGTGTTGGTGGAGGTTGGCTTTATCTCCAATCCCGCAGAGGCGACAAAGCTGACCGACCCGGCTTATCAACGACTGATCGCCTCGGCTATCCTGGACGCGGTCCGAGCGTTCTTCGATGAGCTATGACCCGTCGGGCAGGTCGCAGCAGCAGGTCTTCCTTGGCCGGTTGATCGCAGATCAGAAGGCCCAAAGCTCCTCTTCCTCTTGGGACCCGTCCTCCTCCATCTCTACGGGTTCGCCGGTTTCTTCAGGGGTGACTTCAGACGTTTCTTCAAATCGCTCTTCCTCTTCTGCTTCTGCACGGTGCTTCTCGGCGAAGATGACCCGATAGCGCGGTTTGACCTGGATCCTGATCGCGGTTCTCTGCTTCCCTTCGATCACGACGTCGGTGAAGCTCGGGACGGCGAACAGGTCGATTCCGTTGGGGGCCACGTAGCCGCGGGCGATGGCCACCGCCTTCACCGCTTGATTCACCGCTTTGGCCCCGATTGCCTGAAGCCCGGCCTCCCCCTCCTCTCGGATGCTCCCGGCCAGGGCAGCCGCTACGGAATTGGGTTTGGAGTGAGATGAGACCTTTAACATCTTCATCTTGCTTTGTCCGTAAACTGGAGCTTCTTGATGACGTTAACCTTGATCTCCCCCGGATACTCGATCTCTTCCTCGATCTTCCGAGCGATATCGTAAGCTAACTTCGCCGTGGTATCATCACCTGTCTCATGGGGCTTGACCATCACCCGGATCTCCCGACCTGCCTGGACTGCGTAGGTTTCCTCCACCTCGGGGAACGAGTTGGCAACCGCTTCCAGATCCTTCAGTCGCTGGATATAGCTTTCGAATGTCTCCTGACGGGCACCCGGCCTGGCGGCGGATAGGGTGTCGGCTGCCTTCGTGATGAAATCGAGGATCGTCTCGGGCTCGATATCGTTGTGATGAGCCCGGATGGCATGGACGACCTCCTCAGACTCACCACACCGCTCGGCCAAGTCCGCCCCGATGATCGCGTGTGGGCCATCCACCTCATGGCTGACCAACTTCCCGATATCGTGGAGCAGGCCGGCGCGTTTTCCCGGTTGGGGATTGAGCCCCAATTCGGAGGCAAGCATCCCGGCGATGAAGCTGACCTCCAGAGAATGCCGAAGGATGTTCTGGCCGTAGCTCGTTCTGAACCTCATTTCGCCGATCAGCTCCACCAATTGCGATGGCATCCCGTCGATCCCGGCCTCAAACAGCGCCTTCTGGCCAGTCTCCTTGATCCGATCGGTGATCTCCTGCCGGGCTCTGCCGACCTTCTCTTCGATATGGGCCGGATGGATGCGACCGTCCTTGATCAGTTTCTGCATCGCCAACCGGGCAATCTCCCGTCGGATCGGATGGAACGAGGAGAGCACGACCGTCTCCGGGGTATCATCCACGATCACATCGACCCCAGTCAACGCCTCGAACGTCCGGATATTGCGGCCCTCCCTGCCAATGATCCGCCCCTTGTAGTCGTCGCTTGGCAGCGGGACCGAACACACCAGGTTCTCCTCCACATAGTCGGAGGCATAACGCTCGATGGCGCTGGCGATGATCCGGTTTGCCTCCCGTTCCGCTTGCTCCTCGGCCCGATCCTTGATCTTACGGATCTGGTTGGCGAAATATCTCTGTGACTCCCGTTCCATCTGCTTGAGCAAAAGATCCCTGGCCCCCTCAGTCGAGAGCTTGGAGATCTCCGCCAGATAATGCCGCTCCTGCTCCAACAACGCCTTCCCCTGACGAATAACCGCCTCGATCATCGTTTCATCTTCCCTGAGAGAGTCCTCGATCCTCTCCAGGTAGTTGCTCTTCTTGCCCAACCGATCCTGCTTCTCCAGCAGCTGTGTCTCCAGGCGGCTTAGCTCCTGCTCACGCTCTTTCACCCGTTGCTCAAGCGCCTCACGGCGGTTTTGGATCTCCTCCTTGGCAGTCAGCACGATCTCCTTCTTCAGGTTCTCGGCCTCCCGCTGTGCCTCAGCAATGATCTCCTGGACCCGTCGTTGGGCGGTGTCGAGTCGCCGCTGGTAGTGGATCCTACCCGCCCAATAACCCAATACCAACAAGATAACGCTCAATGGTATAGTCAGATACTCTAGCATCGGATTAACCTCTGTCCCAGAAATTTTCTACCCAATTATAGGAAGGAAGGGAGGGAAGTGCAACCTCAATAGGAACGAGGGAGGACGAGGTTAAGGTTAAGATTCAGATTCAGATTCAGGCTCGGCCTCAGACCCGGATTCGACCCCTGAATGAGCCGCTTTGGCTTCCGCCTCCAGCTCCTCCACGGGACTGGTCACATCGATGTTGTACCCGGTCAGCTTCACCGTCAACCGGACGTTCTGCCCACCCTTACCGATCGCTAACGAGAGTTCATCGTCGGGGACCAGGACTTTGGCGGCCTTGTTCTCCTCATCCAGCTCGATGGAAAGAACGCTCGCCGGCTCGAGCGAATGGGTGATCAGCTCCTCGATGTTGTCGCTCCACCGAACCACATCGATCTTCTCCCCAGAGATCTCTTGGATCACGGCTTTGATCCGGGAGCCACCCGATCCGACACTGGTCCCCACCGGTTCGATCTCCTCATCCAGCGATTGGACGGCCACTTTGGTCCGGCGCCCCGCCTCACGGGCGATCGCCTTGACCACCAGCAATCCGTCGGCCAGCTCCGGGACTTCGAGCTCGAGGAGCCGTTCCACAAAACCCGGTTGGGTCCTTGAGACCAGGATCCGGGGGTCCCCTTGAGTTTGCTCCACATCGTAGAGGTACGCCTTCAGCCGGGCTCCTTGCCGATAACGCTCCCCAGGGATTCGCTCCCGATCGGGCAGGAGTGCCTCGGCCTCCCCGAGGTTGAGCCAGACATTCCCACCGTCGAACCGGTGGACAGAGCCGTTGATCAGCTCGCCGATCCGAGCCCGGTACTTCTCGTAGATGATCTGCCGCTTGATCTTGAGAATCTCCTGCCGGATCGTCTGCTCCGCGATCTTCGTGGCGACCCGGCCGAAGTCCCGTAACCGAACCTGGCGTCGCTGTTTCTCCTGCTTCCCCTCCTGGACGAGGAGCTGGATATCGCCGGAGTTCTTGTCGATGAGCACCTCCAGTGCCTTCGGCTCGCCGAATTGCTCCGTATAGGCGGCCGTCAGCCCCGCCTCAATCGCTCGGTAGAGATCCTCCCGGGCGATCCCCTGCTCCTTAGCCATCTCCTCCAACGCTTCTAAGAACTCGATGTTCACCGGACTCACCGCTCCATAGATGAGGATCAACACTCGTTGATCTTCATCCAACAAAAATAATGATCCTTTGGATCATGGCTGAGTCATTCCTAATAGTTCTATATTCCGTATTATACCAGACCCGGGGCTGTTTCTCAAACGGCTGCCCTGTGCCCATGGCTTACACTTTGGACAACCGACGATTGGTCCGATAAACTGAGGATTAGGAGAACCAAAGCGAGGGTATCAAAGGCATGAACGCACACAACCAGTTTACCGTCGGCGAGACCGAGGCGGGGACCCGGATCGATCTGTTGATCGCAACGCGGGTGGGGCGCTCAAGAAGCCAGGTTCAGAAGCTGATCGCTCGCGGACTCGTCCGGGTGGACGGCAAGCGGGTCAAGTCGAGCTACCTCGTCAAGAGCGGTGATCGGATCGAAGCGATGTTCCCCCCACCCCCGGATCCCGAGCCGAAGCCCGAGCCCATCCCACTTGAGATCCTCTACGAGGACGACGAGCTCATCGTCGTGAACAAGCCCTCGGGCTTGGTGGTCCATCCAGCACCGGGTCATGAGGGGGGTACGCTGGTCAACGGTCTGCTCTATCACTGCCACAGCCTATCCCAGGTCGGCGATCCGAGGCGACCGGGGATCGTCCACCGGCTTGACAAGGGGACCAGTGGGGTGCTGATCGCTGCCCGAACCGACGAGGCACATCAGAATCTGGTTCGACAGTTCCAATCGAGAGCGGTGAGAAAACGCTACCTGGCCCTGGTTCACGGACGGATCGAGGAGGATGCGGGACGGATCGAGATGCGGGTCGGGAGAGCCCCTTGGAACAGACAGTCGATGGCGGTCACCCAGGCAGGGAAGGACGCGGTCACCGAGTTCGAGGTGAGGAACCGACACGATGGACTGACCCTAGTGGAGTTGAGGCCAATGACCGGCAGGACACACCAGCTTCGCGTCCATCTCAAGGAGATCGGCCATCCGATTGCCGGGGATCGCAAGTACGGACGAAAGGACCGGTTCGAACGGTTGATGCTCCATGCCTGGAGTCTTAGCCTCCAGCACCCCAGGACCGGAAGGCCGATGCAGTTTGAGGCGCCGCCTCCCCCGGAGTTCGACACGTTTCTCGACAACTCGACCGGTTAGGTCCGGTCTGCGATCGCGATATCAAGCTTCTTGACTTCGCCGGCTTCGACGGATCACCACCATCAGGTAATCGAACCCCGCCAGCCAGGCGAACACGACCCCGACGTAGAGGATCTCGTTTTGATAGAGGGAGCGATCCGCATACGGACTGAGATAGGTGAGCACAACAGCCAGGGCGAGGATCGCCGAGGTGAACTTGCCCAGGTGACGGGCGCTGATCAACTCCTTACCCCGGTAGAAGACCAGAAAGCCGACCAGCATCCCGATCTGCTGGGTCAGAAGCAGGATCATCGCGAGCCAGGCGATCTCGTCGAGTACCGCCAACGAGATCAGCACCGCGGCAAAGACGAGCTTGTCGACGGCCGGATCGAGGAATTTTCCCTCAGGGGTCACCTGGTGAAGCCACCGGGCGATCGCCCCGTCGAGCAGGTCTCCGGCCAACATGGCCAGCAGCAGCCCGAATGAGATAAGCCGTCCTTCGTCTCCGCGGAACAGGTAGATCAGCAGGGGGGGGAGCAACGCCAACCTGGAGACGGTGATGGTATTCGCGATGTTGATCGCCTTCGATTTCGTCTCCTTCTTAGCCACTCTGTCATATCTTAGGGAATTGCAGCACCGGGTTCAAGCCGGTTGTCGCCGGAGAACTCTTTGACAACCGGGCTGTCGAACGATATAATCTAACCACATAACGCCAAGGTGGCGGAACTGGCAGACGCGCGGGACTCAAAATCCCGTGCCCTTCGGGGCGTGCGGGTTCGACTCCCGCCCTTGGCACCATGTTCCCATCTGTAGTGCTTTTCCCGGGATTCGGAAGGGAAGCACTGTGCCTCCACAACACGATCAATTTCAGACAGATCCCGTGACTTTTTCTGGCTTGGATCGTCTGAGCCTTTCTCAAGGCCTGGATGCGTTTCTACTGTCGATCAGAGTTGAGGGTCGATCGCCTCAAACCATCGACCTGTACCGGCGTTCCATCGAGCCTCTGATCCGCTTTTTGGGCGATTCAGAGTTGGAACAGATCACATCGGGAGATCTCAGACAGTTCATCGTACACCTACAGGAACGGGTGAACCCTACAACTGTAGGGATTCGTTGGCGCTCGATCCGAGCATTTTTCAACTGGGTTCAGGAGGAAGGATGGCTTGTAGAGTCACCCACAAGTCGAATCAAGTCCCCCAAGACACCGCAAACCCTCCCCAACGTCTTAAGCCACGTTGAGGTCGACACCCTGATGCGGATGGCTAAAAAACAGGCGAAGAGTTGGCACGGCAGGCGTAACTAACCGTTGGTGCTAAGCCTGCTTTGGCACTTTCAGTGCTGGAATGCGACTGCTTCGAATGCTGAGATCGAGACAACAGGGGACTGTCCACCAACATCGTTTACATCCCTTTCTCTTGACATAACCGGATTGTAAAATAGATTAGTATACTGAACCGAGAGGAATCGCGATCGAGATCAAGCATGAAAGCCGACTTCGAAGATATTCTCAAGCGAGCCGGTGATCCGGACTGGTATGATACGCAGGGTGTTCCTCGCTATGGAAAGTTCCATCCGGACAAGGTCTCCAAATATCTACGCGACGCATGTGGCATTCCTGGAGATAGCATGCCAGGGGTGCGGAAGGTCCTTCAAGGTTACCGTCCACTGTCGCAAGGGCATAGAGGAGCACGAGCGGAAGAAGATGGACTTAGCGGATCCCGAAGTGAAGCTGCCTTCAGAAGGAGATGTGGGCTGGTTCCACTACGGCGATCCTCCTCGCCACACAAGCTCAGATCCAAACAGCGGCAAAATCGATTGCATCGGAGGGGACACAATGGGCTCCGTTCCCATTAAGGTACTTGAGTTTTGGATCAAAGAGGATCTAAAGTGGATACGCAAACCTCAATACGAAGTCGATGTTCGACCGGATTGGTGGAAGCAAAGTAGAGAGATTT
>JBHIAT010000122.1:0-11590 GCA_046758705.1 Bipolaricaulia bacterium | reverse complement strand
GTTTCTGAAGGAGTACAACTACGGGGAGGAGAGCCAATTGCCGGACGGCCGAACCCTGCGTGAGTACGTGTTTATCGCCGTCGACAAAGAGATCGAGGTCGCCCCCGGGATCTTCTTTGCCGCCTGGACGTACAACGGCCAGGTGCCGGGGCCGACAATCCGTTGCGTCGAGGGCGACCGCATCAGAATCCACTTCACCAATGCGGGATCGCACCCTCACACGATTCACTTTCACGGCATCCACCCGGCGTCGATGGACGGCGTGCCCGGTGTGGGGAGGGGCGTGATCAATCCGGGCGAATCGTTCACCTACGAATTCGACGCCGAGCCGTTCGGTTGCCACCTGTATCACTGCCATGCCCTCCCGTTGAAGCGTCATGTCCACAAGGGTCTGTACGGGGCGTTCATCGTCGATCCAGACCCGGAGAAGTATGAAGGCCGAGACCGGGAGATCGCCAAAAGGCGCAACCACCGGCGCCCGGAGAGCCAAGCGGTCAACGAGATAGTGATCGTGATGAACGGCTTCGACACGAACTTCGACGGGGACAATGAGATCTACGCCGCCAACACGGTCGCGTTCGCCTACATGCAGAAGCCGATCACCATCCGCCGAGACCAGCGCCAGCGGATCTATCTCATCAACGCCACCGAGTTCGATCCGGTGAACTCGTTCCATTTGCATGCCAACTTCTTCGACTACTACGACCACGGCACGACGTTGGAGCCGACACTGAGGACGGTGGACACGGTGATGCAGTGCCAGGCCCAGCGGGGCATCATCGAGTTCGATTTCAACGGGTTTGAGCCGGGGCTGTATATGTTTCACGCCCACCAGAGCGAGTTCGCCGAGCTGGGCTGGATGAGCTTCTTCGAAGTGGTCGCTGAATAGGAGGATGTCATGTCACAGGAGTCAACATCTGTAAAAAAAGGCGAAGTGCGGAGCCCGGCGCTGTCGAGATGGTTGGCCGGACTTACCCCCCTGGTTCTACTGGGGATCTTAATCGCGATCTTCTTCGTCACCGATCCACTGGGGTTCATTGAGGCCGGATTCCCACCGATCGAGGAGTTGACGATCGAGCGGATCACCCTGCGGCCGGGGGAGATGATCGTTCATGTCGTGAACGGCGGGCCGGAGCCGGTCACCGTTGCTCAGGTTCTGGTGGACGAGGCATACTGGAGCCACTCCATCGAGCCGGGACGGACGCTGTCGCGCCTGGGCCGGGCGACGATCACCATCCCTTATCCCTGGGTCGAGGGGGAGCCTCATGAGGTGACACTTCTTACCTCAACCGGCGTGACGTTCACCGGCGCGATCGAGGTCGCCGTCGAGACGCCGCGTCCAGACGCCCGCCTGTTTGGCGTGTTTACCCTGCTCGGTGTCTACGTCGGCGTCATTCCTGTCCTGCTCGGCCTACTCTGGTACCCGTTCCTCCGAGAGATCGGCCGCCGCTGGCTTTACTTTTTCCTGAGCCTGACCGTGGGTCTGCTTTTGTTTCTGGGGATTGACACGACTATGGAGGCGTTCGAGACGGCCGGGACGTTGCCAAGCGTGTTCCAGGGGGTGGGACTCATCGGTCTGGGAGCTGTCGGGACCATCCTGGGCCTGACGGCCCTCGGCAGATTCTTCGGGGGGGCGGAGCGTGAGGGTCGGCTCGGTCATCTGTGGATTGCCTATCTGGTGGCCATCGGGATCGGTCTGCACAACCTGGGTGAGGGATTGGCCATCGGCACCGCCTACGCGCTTGGGGAGATCGCGTTGGGTGCGTTTTTGATCTTGGGTTTCACGCTCCACAACACCACCGAGGGGTTGGCGATTGTCGCGCCGATCGCCCGGGATCGCCCCGGGCTCAAGCACCTGGCATGGCTGGGGCTGATCGCCGGCGGACCGACGATCTTCGGCGCCTGGATCGGAGGGTTCAGCTATTCCCCCCTGCTCGGCACCCTGTTCCTCGCCGTCGGCGCGGGCGCGATCTTCCAGGTCATCTATGAGATCATCGTTCAGATGCGCCAGGAACCGGAGGGCGCCTTGAGCCACCCCGTTAACGTCGCCGGCCTGCTGACCGGGCTGGTGATCATGTACTTCACCGGACTGCTCGCACTCGCTTCATAGCCGGGTAGGGATTTGATTTTCCTGGCAGTCGAAGTATAATCAGGTTGAGATGGCTACTACCAGTGTCGAGGACTACGTCGAGCGGATCTACCAACTGACCAAAGAGGAGGGGGAGGCCTGGGTCGGTGAGATCGCTAAGCGGCTGCAGGTGCAACCTCCCTCGGTCACTAAGATGATCCAACGACTCGCCGACCAAAACCTCGTGACTTATAGGAAGTACCGAGGCCTGGTGACCCTTACCGAAAAGGGAGAACAACTCGCTAAGGCGATCCGTAGGCGTCACAAGATGCTCACTCGGTTCCTTGAGCTGCTCGGGGTCGATGACAAAACCGCTCAAGGTGATATCGAAGGCCTCGAGCATCACATCAGCTCCACCACCTTGGATCGTATCACCGAGTTCGTTGAGTTCGCCCACGAACACCCGGATTGGTTGGAATCATTCGAGTACCATAGGCAACGAGAAGATTGAGAAATAAAGATAAGAACAGGAGGACGGGTAGGGGAACCCGCCCTCCCAGGTGGGGTTGGCAACCGGAATGCGGTTTCCCTCGCTCGCCCGCCTTGCGGCGGATACCGGAGTCGAACCGGCGGCCTCATACGGACTGGGGAAAATTCACACCGCCAAGGAGGCGAAACAGTGCTATAAACCCTAATCCGCTGGGTTGTAAACCCCTTTCGGCTGGCACCACGCCACGAACTGGTTGTCTTGATCCCCGATGATACCAGTCTGAATCCGGGTTATAAGGACATGTGCTGGAGATGTGTATAATTCGCGGTAACGTTTACCGACCTAATTATAACATAGGGTTCCCCCCCTGTCAACCCCACGAACTTCACAATGAAAGCTTGATTCAACGCATCCTCTTGTGGTATCCTTGGAAGATAACCATGTGGAGACAGAAAAGTTCGGTGACGTGGATGATTCTCCTCAGTCTGTTGGCGTGGGGAATGTTCGTCCAGGCGGCGGCCGGCGTTGAGATCTCCGTCTGGTATTACCCGTCCTCGGTCGACCTACCGGCCTGGCGAACGCTGTTTCGGGACTTTGAGGCCGCCCATCCTGAGATCCAGCTGAAACTGACCCAACTGCCGCCGTCGACCTCCCAATATCAGAAGTTGCTCACGGCAATCGCCGCGGGCACCGGCCCCGATGTCGTCGTCTACTTCGACCGGTTCAACATCATCAACTGGGCGGCACGGAATGCGATCTCCCCCATCGACACCTATCTGCAGCGTGCAGAGTTGCACGGTACGTCCTTCTATCCGGCCGCCTGGCAGGAGGTTCAGTACCAGGGGCACACCTGGGCGATCCCGTTCGAAACCGATGTGCGGGTGCTGTTTTACAACAAGACCCTGTTTCGTCGTGCCGGACTTGATCCTGACCAGCCCCCGCACACCTGGGAGGAGCTGGATCGGTATGCGGAACAGCTCACCCAAGTCGACGATCGAGGCAGCTATCTGCAGGTTGGATTCATTCCCTGGTTCGCGGAGGGATGGTTCTACACCTGGGCGTTCACCGCCGGGGTTGACTTCTACGATCCGGAGACCGAACGATTCACCTTCGCCGATGATCCCAACGCGATCAAGGCACTCGATTGGATCACGAGCTACGCACGGCGCTACGACCTAAACAAGCTGTCCCGGCTCACGTCGATGACCATCCTACCGGGAAGCGATCCGGCGATTCGCGGACGGCTGGCGATGCTGGTTGCCGGGAACTGGGTGCTTCGCCAGTTTGATCGCTACGCGCCGCAGGATGTCGATTTTGGGGTCGCGCCCATCCCCCATCCGTCTTGGGGAGAGACGGCCACCTGGTCCGGCGGACACGCCTCGTTCATCCCGGTCGGCTCCCGACACCCGGATGAGGCGTGGCAGTTGATCCACTGGATCAGCACCGGGGAGGCAAACAAGCGTTGGAATCGAGAGACCGCTCACATCCCGGCGATCCGTGAGCTGGCCCAGGCCCTGTACGCCGATGATCCACAGATGCGCGTTTTCCTCGATGGCTTGGAATACTCCCGTCCCCGGCCGCCTGTGCCGGTCGGCGGGTTGCTCTGGGATGAATTGAACCGCGCGGTTGAGAACGCGATCCATCAGAGAAAATTCCCTGAAGTTGCTCTGCAACAGGCCCAGGAGAAGGTTCAGCGACAGCTCGACCGGATTCTGGACCGTCGTTAACGGCAATGAAGGCTGGCATACAATCTCGGAACCTAGCAAGCAGACAATGGCTCTATGGACTCCTGTTTGCCTCCCCATGGCTGCTCGGCTTCTCCATACTCACCGTCTATCCGGTCGCCAAAGCCTTCTACTACAGCTTCACCGACTATGACGTCCTCTCTCCGCCCATTTGGGTCGGGATAGCGAACTACCAGGAAATAGTCCAGGATGATCTCTTCTGGAAGTCGCTGTGGAACACGTTTTTCTATACAGCCCTGGCCGTGCCAATCAGCTTGGTGATCTCGCTGGGGCTTGCCCTGCTGGTCAACCGGAAACTTCCCGGAATCGAGATCTACCGGACCGCCTTCTTCCTGCCCTCGGTCACACCGATCGTCGCGTTCTCGATCCTGTGGATCTGGTTGCTCCACCCCGGTTTCGGGCTGATCAACTGGCTGTTGTCGCTCGTCGGGCTTAACGGACTGGGTTGGCTGAGCGACCCTCGTTGGTCCAAACCGGCGATTATCCTCATGGCACAGTGGGGCACCGGTGCCACCATGCTGATCTTCCTCGGGGGATTACAAACCATCCCTAAACAGCTCTATGAGGCGGCCGAGATCGACGGAGCTTCGCTCTGGAGAAGGTTCATTCACGTCACCCTACCGATGTTGAGCCCGACCATCCTGCTGAACCTCATCCTGCAGACTATCTTCTCCTTGCAGATCTTTACCCAAGGGTTCATCATGACTGGCGGGGGACCGCTCGACTCGACGCTCTTCTACGTTCTCTACCTGTTTCGTAACGCATTCACCTACTTCAGGATGGGGTATGCGGCAGCGCTGGGGGTAGTGCTGTTCGTGATCACGGTGGCGATCAGCCTGACCATCTGGCTGACACAAGCCCGCTGGGTTTACTACGAGGTGGAGAACCGATGAGGATGGCGCGGATGAAGCGGATGAATTGGAATCGACTGTCCCGACGGATCGTTGTTTATACCACCCTCACCGTGCTGGCGTTCAGTTTTGCGCTCCCGTTTCTGTGGATGGTGTCCACCTCCCTAAAGTCCGAGTCCGAGATCACCCAGTTCCCTCCGACACTCTTCCCCCATGAGTTCCGATGGGAAATCTTCCGACGTGTCGCCGCCGAGATGCCGTTGATCCGCTACCTGCGCAACACGGTGACCATCGCCAGTCTGTCGACGGTCGGCGCAATCCTGTCGAGCGCGCTTGTTGGCTACGGCTTCGCCCGGTTTCGCTGGCCCGGTCGGGACGTGCTGTTCTTCATCGTGCTGGCGACCATGATGATCCCGGGCGCGGTCACGATGGTCCCTCTGTATATTCTGTTCAGGGACTTCGGTTGGATCGATACGTTCCTGCCCCTGATCGCGCCTGCCTGGCTTGCCCCGCCGTTCTACACGTTCATCATGCGCCAGCACTTCCGCACCATCCCCCTGGAGATCAGCGACGCAGCGCGAGTGGATGGAGCGTCCGAGATTCGCATCTTCTGGCAGGTCATCCTGCCGCTGGCCCGGGCACCCCTGGCGGTGGTTGCCATCTTCCAGTTCTTCTTCGCCTGGGACGACTTTCTCAACCCGCTCATCTACCTCAACGATCAGAACAAGTATACCTTGGCACTGGGGATTCAGCAGTTCCAGGGAGGACATCCCAGTGAGTTTGCTCTGCTGATGGCCGCCTCTATCCTGATGATCCTGCCACCGCTCGTCGTCTTCTACTTTGGACAACGGCATCTGATCCGAGGAATGGGGTTCGGCGGGTTGAAGCGATGATAAACCGGGAAGTCTACCAAGACCGAGAGTATCCCGGTCCCGGTTGCAAATTTGGTTCATTTCGGTTATATTGCGAACGAGGATGGCCGAAACAGGCAAGCCGTTGAGGTCGAGAAGCCTCCGATGCCCGAGACTCGCCATCTGGGGGACGGTCGGCTTGCTCGTCCTATCGCTCCTGCTCTCCGGTTGTTCGTCCGGACGGCGGGAGGTCATCAGCGACGATTTTGAGGATGGGACGCTCGACGAGACGTTGTGGATCCAGGGGTACATCACCCAGGACCCCGGCATCCACATCAGTGAGTCGTTCGGAACCCTCAGTGTCAGCGGCATCAGCACCCAGCCAGGCTGGTCGTTCAACGGGATCTCCTCCCACCAGTTTCTGAGACAGAACGTCGAGGTGAGTGTCGAGTTCAAGAAGGCCTGGCCGCCGACGTTCCCCGAGGAGTTGAACGTGGCGATCGCCCAACTGTTTCTGGAATCCTCCGACCGCGGGCGTGCGTTCGGGGTCGGCTACTACTACCACGAGCAGGGCTACCGGACCTCCTGGAAGCGGAGTGGAGACCCGTTCGTCTACACCGACGAGTTACTGCCCGGTTTTGGGAATGAGGTGACGTCGTTCCACACGCTGAAGATCAAGTATAACGCAACGACCGATCGGGTGGAGGGTTACGTCGACGATCGGTTGATCGGGAGCACAGAGATCGACTTTCCCAACTTCAAGATCCAGCTGAAATACGCCCCGGGGGAACCTGAAGTGAAGCCGAACGTGAGCTTCGATAACTTCCGGGCGGTCCTGTTCCGCTGACCGATCCATGAAGTAGGCCGCTTCTATCCTTCCTTCCACCCCTCTCCCAACTCTGCAACAGCCTCGGTGTACCGGTTATTTTTCTTTATTTTCCGCCTCTAAACGCTTGAAGATGATGTCCGCTACACCGGATTCCAACGGCATAGAAAAGCTCTCCACAGTGCCACCGTTGCTAAGGTGAAAGCGGACATTTATCGCCGGCAGGTAAAAGTCAGAAGTGGTTCCCTTGAAAACATCAAAGTGGAAGTGCTCCAGCTCAGAGGTTAATCCGGATTGGAACTTCAATGTCAATTTATCATTGTCCACCGTTACCTCCACTCGGTCAAAGGCAGGATGCTCGTAGCTTCCTGCATAGTCTGCCAACGGCAAGGAAGGACTTGTTTTAGGTTTAGGCTTTTCTTCTGCTCCTGCAGTTCCAAACATAGTTTCCATGATTTCTGCAAACAAATTCTTGTAATGCGAGTTCCAGTCTCGCTCTTCCAGTCCGAGAAGGCGATCGTAAATATCTCGCACTATGACATAGCCCATGAGATTTAAGGAGTTGAAAAGGACAACGATTCCAGTCTTCTCTTCCGGCACCAAGCTGACCAGCGCTGAAAAGCCGTCGATGTTGCCACCATGCTCCACAAGGGGGTATCCCCGATAATCTGAGATGAACCACCCCTGGCCATACATCGCGGACTGCGCCAGCTTTGCATGAAGAGGGTCCCTGATGACCATATTAGGAAGATGCGTTTGCGCAAGGCTCGCCTCAGAAACAAGCTGTTTATCATCTGCTTTGCCGTTATTAAGGTGCAACAGCACCCACTTGGTCATGTCCTCGATGTCCGAATTTATCGCCCCGCCAGGACCGAATGCGTCAATATTTCGAAAAGGAACTTTTACCGGCTCTCCTGAAAATGCCATGTAGGGTTGGGAGTAGTCATTATCCCTCTTTGACTCGAGGACACTGAAATTACTGTGCTCCATACCGAGAGGTTTGAAAATACGCTCAGAGACAAATTCCTCCCAGGAACCGCCACCCAGACGGCCGACCAATATTCCAGCAACCAGGTGCATAAAATTGTTATACTGAAAGATATCCCGGAAACCGGCATTAGGCTCCAGATAGCGAAGGCGGTGGTAATATTCATCACGGCTCCCACTAGATAACATCCAAATGGGATCGTATCCCGGCATACCCGTTCGGTGGCAGAGAAGGTCGCGTGGAGTGGTATGAAGAGTCGCGTAATCGTCGTAGAGGCGAAAGTCGGGCATATACTCGATCAGCGGTGTATCCCAATCGAGCTTACCGTCATCGACGAGCAGCCCAATTGCTATTGCTGTGAATGCCTTTGTGCTTGAGCCGATGGCGAACAGGGTTTTGGGAGTCACAGGAAGTTGCTTTTCCACATCTCTGTAGCCGAAGCCTTTCATGTAAACGACTTCACCGTTCTTGACAACTCCTACGGCCATTCCCGGCACTCCCCATTCGGCTATCACCTTCTCGGCAAACTTTGGGAAGCCTTCTAATGGATCGTCCGCTCGTGCAGGTTCCATTGTTTAGTCCTCCTTTTCGCATTTGCTTTTTTACCACGGTAGGAAGTATATCTCGTGGATGTTAAGAATTTGTTAAACGACATTGTTAAAAATTGTAAAACATGGAGACCGCATGGGGCGAGGTTTTCCGCTAAGTAGTTTGACATCACCCCGAAAAGGATCCTCCTCCATCACATTTACTTCCCTTCCCCTGTGAATGCAAGCTCCAAGAATAAGTTAACAATACTGTATGATACCCTGAAGTCTTGACGAAAAATAGTATGGTGCTATACTGATAATAGACGACCGGGTGGCGGCGTGAATCCTTCAGGTTTCGTCCTGGGTGTAGCGTCGCGCTCGTCACTGGGTACGGCGATGACCCTCTGGAGTGAGGCGAGCCACCAGGACCCCCGGTTGCTTTTTCATTTAAGTAGAGGAATAATCTGACGGCTGTGGATTCGAATATCCTCCTTGGGTTTTATCCTTCCTGTAAAGATACCGTAAGCGAGCTGATGAGCGCGGTGTTGGCGGCCAATAGAAATGAAACGAATGTCGTCCCTTACTGATAAAATCATCCACTTAGCTGTCTTCTCGGTCTTACCTTGGGCTTTCAGAATGGCTTGACATTCTCGTTTCAAAGCAGAAGGGAGGATGGCAGCCTTCTCTTGGGCGTTGGTAAAGACTAACACTGAATCCTTATATTTTTACGTGCACCACGAGGGTGTAAGGAGCCAGTGGATGTGAGATCCACTCGAGTAATTGTCGGTTCGACTCGGTAGCTACCCAGGCGGCGGATCGGAGTAATCCGATCGGTCGAAGCCCTGGGGACACCGGTCACCTTCAGAGTGGCCGCAACCTCGCGGGCCGCAACGTGCAGTGAATCCTGGGCAGGCCTCGAAACGCGCAATGTGGGTGCCGACCCGCCGCGAAAACGGGGAAGGCCGGTGCGTCACAGCCAAGCAACCGACGCAGGCAGCCGTGATGGCCCACCGGGGTATTGGGAGTGGCACGTGGGGAAGGTTCCTTGCGTAACGTGGGAAGCCCCAGCGGTGAGCGGGCGTGACGCTCAACTGGACGCCCGTGAGGGACAGGCCGGGCCGTCTGGGGGGGCGGAGAGGTCCGTATTACCAGTGAAACCGGGTAATGCCGGTGGAGAGGGAAGGGACCTTAGGTCAAGGTGAATGTACCAAGTGGCGAGAGCCTGGAGATTGACCGATGACCGGTCTAGTAACTCCACAGAAGGTTCGGAAGCGGCAGCGTACGTTACACGTCGAAGCGAAAGGATCGTCCAACCATCGCTTCAGGATTGATAGTTGGACGAACTGGCGAAGCCACGATAACAAGAGGCTCCACCAGTGGTTGTGGGGAAGCACGTGCAGGGTCAGGGAACGTCACGCATCCTTGACGAATACCTGCATGAGTTCAAGACGCGGACGCACAACTTCCCGTGGGCGAAGCCGTGAGACCTTGACCGAAAGCCGGATATGGGAGATCCATCCGTCCGGTTTGATGAGCGGGATGTGGAAACGGAGGTGACGGCCGGCTCGAGCGGGACACTCACCCGAAAGGGGAGAAACGGCCCGGGCTCGCAAGGCCTGATACCCTTATTTGTGCTTCTGTAAGGTTAAAAGTTCATAGGTGTCGTCTGTGATCCGAAAATATATCCGCCAACTCCGGCTGACACGAGCCTGCCAGATGCGTTGTGTCTCATCAATGATCTTAGCGCGTAAGGAAGGGTGCTGGAGATTGGCAACTAAAAGACGCAGGGTTTTTTCAGTCCTGCGTTGGATATCGTGAGGGGCTTTCTTGAAGCGTCGCTTGAAAGCGTTGGAGCGAACGATATGCATACGACTAAGTGTTGAGTTCCTCGATTAACTCTTCGACATCGTCGAACTCCTTCGCTTTCCCTTCTTCAAGCTCCCTCAGGGCCTGTTGGATCTCAGCCTGGCCCTCCCGAGACCAATACCAGAGCTCTTCCTTGCTGACCAGCTTCTTCGGGACAAAAACAATACGGTCGTCTTCGAGCTCAACCTCAAAGTAGTCCCCAGGTGCTAAGCCGAGGCTGTCCCAAATTGCTTTGGGGATAACCACTTGGCGACTCCGTCCTGCTTTCACTACTGGCATGGTGTTCCCTCCTTGGTGGTACTCTTCGATCTACTTCATATATTTGTATTATTGTATTTCTGTAGTATAGCTCACTGGTTGAGAAAGGTCAAGTTTTTTCTGATTCTCGGAGTGGCAAAGGCCTTGTGGCTAGCGGATAGCTATCTGGGGTTTTCGTAGTAAACGGGAAAAATCCAACGATCTTCAATATTCCTTACAGCTCCACCCGCTCCTCGACATCCGATATCTCATCCTGGGTGATGCCGATATACCGCCGGGTGATGCTGGGCGCCGAATGACCGAGCTTCGCCTGGATGAGCTCGATGATGCGCTATGATGCGTATCTAGCGGCGGGATACCCGATTGCCACTGGGGTGATCGAAGGCACGTGTGGTTCGCTGGTCAAGGATCGTACCGACCGCTCCGGCATGAAATGGACCCGACAGGGGGTGCAGGCGGTGCTGGATCTGCGGGCTCTCAAACGCAATGGAGACTGGGAGGCTTACTGGGAGTATCACATCGAGAAGGAACATCAGAGACTCTACACCTTCTCGATCAACTGAAAAGGGCCAGACTCTAATGATTTGGATCTTGAATTTCATAGGGGCACCTCCCAGTAGTAAAAAAGGATAGATCCTTTGCAGATCTTTCACTTAATTTAACCGAGAAGATTCATTGCCCCCAAGTTTTTTATGCTCTCGTCGGGGCCTGCGGCACGTTGAGTGTATCACAGGAGCCCCTGTCCCACGAGACAGGGGCTTTTGTTTGCATAGGGACAAGGAAGCCTGTATACTTGTGGAAATTTAAAACCCTCGTAAGGGCGAGGGGCTGACCCGGATCAGGTGGGTGAGCTGTGCTAGCTACTTTTCCCATCCGCCGAAATTTGCCGTACCCGGGACAAGTTACTACACAGGATTATCAACAATTTCTGAGCGGATGAGATTAGTAGCTAGCACAGAAAATAATTTGTAGACATCAAGGAGGTTCCAGTGTGCTGAGAGGTGATGGATTCTTAGGGACTGCGGGGACATTGGGAGCGGATATAACCCTTATTGTTCAAATCTTATTATCGGTCAATACACCGGACTTCAGTCCGCGTGGACTTTCTCCTCTTTCC
>JBHIAT010000121.1:0-11703 GCA_046758705.1 Bipolaricaulia bacterium | reverse complement strand
TTTCTCAGATCTCGCCCTTCAACACCCTCAGAAGACACCGCTGGCGGTGATCGAGAGGAAGGATCTACTCTCAACTCCTCAAACACCACCTCCTCACCCCCCACAAATCGATTCACCCACCAAAACCACACGCTCCCTATAATGAATTTGGACAGCTGGCTTAGGAACAGGGAAAGAGACGTCCACCATAGGGAAATGTTTCTGTTGGTGGTGGTCTGATCGGTGGCGTGCAGCTTGCCGCGGTGGATGAAGGGGATATTTCCGCGGCCGACACGCTTTCTGAGGGTCGAATAGCTCACGCCGGCGGACTCGGCCAGGTCGGACATCGGCAACGCCACCGGTTGCTTATATCCCCCCAGCTTCACCAGCGCTCGCAGCACTCTCAGGTTGAACTCTTCCGGTGCCATGTATTTAGGTTCGCTCCAAACACGTTCCACCTCCAGACGTTCGACAAACTGGAGGATTTCGCGACAGGCCTCCAGGGGCAGCCCGGTGACCTCATGCGCCCGCTGGGGACTGAACCCGTAGCCGTAATACTCAACCGCCCGGGCGACGTGTTCGATTCTCGATTGGTTGACCCTTGCCTCTGATGGGACAGCCCGGTTCAGGGCGTTCAGGTAGGCGATAAGATCATCGCCAGCGAGTCCCTGGATCCGGTACCCGATGATGGCCGCCGACAGCATGCCGTCGTTGCCGGACGTGCCCGTGTTCGGCTCGAGGTTCCGGATGAACTCGGTTTGATCGATCGGATCATCCCGCCCCTCGCGGTCCACTTTTACCCTCACTGTGCTCTGAGGGTGACCCTGTTGACCTCCAAGCTGCTCAGCTATCCCTGACAGCCACACCCGTTCGCCATCCCGCCTGTGGACGATCTCAACCCTGTTATTGACAAAGGTAAAGATCCCCTCACCTGTCTCTTCAGCATGGTTTAATGTGCCCGGTACCCGGAACACATGAACCGCATCGGTTGACCCTGGATCGGCCCCCAGGTCCTCAAACATCCGCTGCAGCTTTTTGAGCACGTCCTCATAGAACGGGATCCGACCGCCGGGCTTGAGGTCATCTCGAAACACCCGGATCGGGTCGATCAGCCAGTAGACGTGGTAGCCTGTGCCGGAGAAGACAATGTAGTGGGGTTCAGGGATCCCCAGCTCATGACACCGGTCAATGATCGTCTCGATCCAGTACTCGTGGTCGGGATCTTCCAGGTCCAGATCCAAATCCAGGACCAGAGCGTTCAGGTAGGATAGTTCCTGTTTTCGTCGGGTTCGGGGTTTCCAGAACAGGTTGGGACAGAAGTAGATTTCCATCTCAGGATGATCAAAGGCCCTGTTGAGGTCCTGGTAGTCGATGTAGCTGCGCTGGAGCTCCCGGTGTTCATACGGCGTGGACAACTTGTAGAAGAAGACGAACCGTCGAGGGTTGCGCTTGGAATAGGGGTCCACGTTGGGATCGGACAGGTTGAGCACATCGGCGAGGAAGTCCTGGGTGGGGATCATGAGACCACCCCCGTCTCCAGGACCTCAATCTCCCGGGTCAGGACGACCTCAGCTTCGCAGCCAGGCCAATAGCTTAAAGCTACGCTATACCGGAGATATGGACCAAGCATACGCCCTCAAGGGGGCCTAGAGTTATAGTTGCATTTGGTCGCAAGGTAGGTTAAAATTGAGGGTGCTAGTTAGTCTACTTACGACCGGGCCGGTTCTCGGCGCCCCCTAAGTGTCCGAGTCCCGGCCTGTGTCCTTTTTATCAGACCGACTTGCAGGTCAATTATCGCATGGAAGTTGCCTGAAGTCTATACTTTGACATGCTCCAAGATGTCCCAAGATGTCCCAAAAAATGTCCCAAACGATGTCCCAAAATATCGCTGGATCGCTCATCCCATTTGGCTTACCTTCATATTCTTACAAAGGGATTTTTCGGCCCTTGGGGAAGCTGGGGCTTAAACCGGTTTAAGCCATCCATGAAATCCCCATCAGGACTGGGTTCTCCCGTTTTTACACGCTGAGAAAACCCTAAAACCGCTTATCGCCCGTTTATCGCAGATGACCGGAACAATTTCCGCCATTTTTACCAAATTTTTACCTTGGAGACCCCCTCTTTCGCGTCATCATCCGCCTAAAATCGCGGCGCGCATGACACGGCAACCAGCCGAGCCGATCGGTTGCTACCTGAACAGTTCCCCGACCAGGGCCAGGGACCAACCCGACTCGAGCGCTGTCGGTTGGTAGAGTGTCCCCACGGTTATTCTGACTCCTCATCCTCATGCTCCACTTGCCGGTAGGGGACGATCTCCTCCCCGTAGATCTTGCGCAACTCGCTCAGGCGATTTCGAACGGTCTTGGGGCTCATCCCCAGCTTTTTCCCTATCTTTTTCATCGGAAGACCATCGTGCCAAAGTTTCACCAGCTTGCGATCCTGACGAAGATCGGGTATCTTCTTCCACGGTTTATCCTCTGTAGATTGCTCTTCTGATGGGCTCACTTTCTCCTCAGCCGGCCAGCGTTGCTCGATCTCTTCCACCAGGTCTTGGAAGACAGGCAGGACCGCAGGCTCCCTACACCAGGCGTTCACTTCAACCCGCTCGGCGTCAAGCGGCCGTAGCCAGAAGGTGATGAACTTGTCGGGTTCCTTCACGAGCACAGGCTCGGATGACCGAAGGATTCGCTTGATGCGTTTTTCGTAGGCACCTATCACGTTGAGTTCAGCTGGTTGAGTCAGATCGAGATCAGGTCCCCACTCTGGGTTCGGTATCTCCCAGATGCCGTCCAATCTCACATCGCCTGGATGCAAGTGTGGGCCTATCTTTTGGATGTAATCCGTTAACCACCGGACGAATGTATCTGCGCTCGTGGGCAGGATGTGCTGGTAACGATTGATCGGGATCAGTGTCAGTGTCGGGTTATGACAGTGGGGACAAACGTCCTGTTTTGTCATCTGCCGCCAAAGCCTATACTGGCGGTTCGGTTTGCCGACATGGCCGCAGGTCGTACACAGGCTGGTTTTCCCTTGGCGCGATCGGAGCCAAGTCGCGTAGAGGATCCTCTCAATAAAAATGATTGCCGCCACCACGAGGCTGAGCAAGAAGCCGAGGATCAGCTGGATGACCATGATGCGGATCTACCCCCTTTCCCCCCTGTTCGTACTTAAACAACCGTCACCACCATTAGGACCACCAGGCCCGGGAGCTGGCGGTTGAGCAGGTCGTGAAGCTGCTCGATCTCCCGATCCCTGTCCTCGATCCGGGCGAGCCGCTGCTCGGTCAACCGGTGTCGGTGCTCGGATCGGCGCGGTTTGGACGCACCTCAGCGCTATCTGGCCAGATAGCAGGACTGCCCGTTAGGAACTCAGTCATCCGATCAGCCTTCTGGTCTATCTCTTCGTCTTTCACCTTCTCAGCGGCGTCAATTAGGCTCAATCCGGCGCTATTCAGCTCCTCCAGGCGATCCAGCATCTTTATAGCTCTATCCGTGTACAGCTTAGGCTTTCCGGTCCCTACATAGGGATCGATCTCCGGTGCCAACATGTCCACACGCCGCCGGATAGACCGAGCGCTCATCCCGT
The DNA here is from genome assembly GCA_046758705.1 of Bipolaricaulia bacterium. GTDB lineage: Bacteria > Bipolaricaulota > Bipolaricaulia > JBHIAT01 > JBHIAT01 > JBHIAT01. Next base: position 8,139 of record JBHIAT010000121.1, on the reverse strand, counting down.
ATCTTTTGGTCAGGTCGTCGATCGTGTGCAGTGCCGATCACCGCCCCGGTCGGCCTCGCCTTTTTTGGCTTATCCCCTCCCCTGGCCTGCCTCCCCCTCTCCCTCCGTCTCCAGGACCTCCTCAATTCGTTCGACCGTTTTTAAGCCGGGGTTCCAGGCCTGAGCATCTTCTACGTATAACCAGCGCTGATAGGTTGAATAGGCAACCCCAATCTTTTTAGCCATCCGCTTTTGAGAGATTCCCCGGCGTGCTCTGAAGTCCTCTAGGCTTCGGAGCAGTGGATGGAGCTCCCGCCCTTCCGGTCTATATGCTTTTACCTTACCAGCCATCAGTCCCGTTCCTCCCTTCAATAAGATTGTTATAGCTGGTGACTCGGCGACCCTTCCGAGCCGGTTCATTTAATCCTCAAAAGGGAGCATAATCGTTATGACAGGCTCCCCATCATCCCCGGAGCCTATGGTCCCTTTCAAGGTCACTTCCCGTTGCCGTCCCTGCGACCATACGAGCACAGGGAACCGGACTTCCGGTTGATCCTTGACCTGCCCAACATATGCCCGAAACATCCATAACACGTCCCACAACCGCCCGGCTTCATCCTGCAAACCTTCATCCTTGGGTTCGACCTTGACCGCTGGGTCCAAGCGTCAGCAGTCAAGGCCACGGGATAGCGCATACCCATCTCCTGGGCGGTCTCTGTCACGTCAATCAAGACCCCGTCCCTGATGGCCTCTGCGCGGGGGTATCGGAAAATCACGTCACCGAACACGTCGCGAATATCGCCGCTCCCCATCTTAGGCTACCTCCCGCGCTTGATACCATCCCGCCATCTCATCCAACAGAATGTCCAAATCGCTCATACTCAATCTCCCCGACCTTGACAGGCTCTCCCCGTCCGTCCCGACTGCAATCGTCCCATCAGCCCAACGGACAGCATCAGATAGATCGATCTCTGCACCACAGCGACTGCACTCACCGACCATCGCTTCGGCCAGTGTGTCACGCTCCGCCTCCAGCTGGGGGACCTGTTGTCTGAATTCCTTGATCCGTTCCCGGGCCTCTAATAGCGTGTCGCGGTACTCCCGGACGTCACCGTGCAGCTCGTCAGCCTCAAGCCGGGTAGCCTTCCACTCGGCCTTATAATGGGCGGCTTCTTCCTCGGCTGCCTTGAGCTGGCGCTGCAGCTCCTCGAGCTCAACTTGACTGCCGCGGCCGTCACTGATAGACTGGACCTGGCCAACTTGTTGGCTGCTGGCCTCGGTGGGATTTGTGCTTGCCGGCCGTCCCGCCGGGGTTCTGCTTTTTGGGGATGTTTTCATCCCGATCACCTCCTATTAATAATAGTATATCATAAATAGGAGTATTTGTCAAGAGGTTTAGGGCAAGTCGATCGGGCTATCTGACAGCCTGTGCAAACGGAATGCCCTCATTCTGCTTTGTTTGACACTTAGGTCGATGATACATAGAATACATAGAGTGTGCAATTCTTAAAGAAGAGGAGATGTAAGTCCATGGCCACGAACATCAACAAGACCGATCTCGCCCGCCGCACGCGTCAGATCGTCGACCTCGTCCGACGGGGCCACACCGTCATTGTGGAAAGTTATGGAGAAGCGCAGGTCGCCATCATGGATATCCTCGACTACCGGCTTCTGCGAGCCGTGGCCACCTATCGCGCCACGCCCCCCCAGCCAGCTCCGATTCGCGACGAAACCATCTCGCCCCGAGGACTGAAAGAGGAAGAAGTGAAGCAGGCGATTAGGGACGCCAGCGGCGATGAACAGGCAGCCTGGAACCGCGTGATGGCCGTCTATCTGGATGGAGACATCAGTTTGGGGAGGGCGGCACAATTGTTGGATCTGTCCCGATTTGAGCTGGTGGAGCGATTTAATCGCCTGGGCATCCCTCTCCAGCTCGGTCCAACCAGTATTGAGGAAGCCAGAGCTGAATTTGAGGCACTTCGGTGACGATCTGAGATTGGTGAGCCCCTCTCGCTTTGGTGGATACGACACTTCTGAGCAACTTCGCTCACATCCGGCGGCCGGATCTTTTACAACTGACATTGGAAGAAAATGCGGCAACGGTCCCGACCGTCATGGAAGAGTTACGCACAGGAGAGGATCTGGGGCTCGTCCCCCCTTGTGACTGGAGCTGGCTTCAGATCCTGGAGCTCACTGACGAAGAGCAGCGCCTGGCTGATGAGCTGAAGCAACAGCTGGATCCTGGGGAAGCAGAGTGCTTGGCTGTGGCGCAGATGCGGCAGAGCAAGATTCTCTCCGACGATTTCGCTGCCCGACGTTTGGCCCGTCAGCGCAAGATCACCGTTTCCGGAACGCTGGGTGTCTTACTGGCTCTTGTTGATGAGGAGCATCTAACCCTGGAGGAAGCCGACCGGTTTTTAGCCGTTATGATCAGTCACGGCTATCGTTCTCCAGTTCAGTCCCTACAGGAGTTATTAAGGTAGCACGCTTCGAATTCAGTATTCTGGACAATCTCGTTCTAGAGACAGCTAAAACGGCTCAAACCGAGTGCTTAGCCTCTCAGGACAAGGAGGGGTCTCTGCTTTAGAGGGCAGAGACTTGGGATGATGGAATAGATAGCACGGACAAGCAATCCAGAGAAAAGACAAGATGGGTTGGTAGATTCAAGGAGTGAATGTCAAAGATCTCCGATTATTTGACGTTCGGCCGCGCCAGATTTGTCAACGCTTCTGCGCGGCCTCCTCTAACGCGTATGCGATGGCCTGCTCCAGCGTCATCGCTCGTCCCTCGGTCCACGCCGCTTCAAACGCGTCTTCGCTCAGTTCAGCACGAACGGCGGCCACGTTGCGATCATAGTCCAGCAGGGTGCGGTCGGGAGGCATCAAGGGAAAGCCGATGGCTTCGCGCAGGGCCTCCGCCGCTCCAAATAGCCGCGCTGCCTGCTCGGGTTGCCCGTTTGCACAGGCTACCCCCGCCAAGCCCTCCAGACATAAGGCAATACCCCCCTTGTCCCCTATTTCCTGCCGCAGGATCAGGCTCTCCTCGTAGAGTGCCACCGCTCGTCCCAAGTCGCCCTGCCCAACTGCCACATTCCCCAGGTGAAAGAGCGAGAGCGCGATGCCCTGCTTGTTCTCCAGCCCCCGACACAGGACCAGGCTCTCCTCATAGAGTGCTGTCGCTCGCCCCAAGTCGTCCTGATATTGCGCTACATGCCCCAGGTAGAGGATCGAGTCTGCGATGCCCAGCTTGTCTCCCAGTTCCCGGTACAGGGTCAGCGCCTCCTCGCAGAGTGCTGCTGCTCGCCCCAAGTCGCCCTCAGAGCACGCTACTAATCCCAATCTGTTGAGCGAGCCCGCGATGCCCTCCTTGTCCCCCAGTTCCTGGAATAAGGCCAGGCTCTCCTCAAGCAGCGCGGTTGCTTGCTCGTAGTCGCTCTGACGCCACGCCAGCCAGCCTGCCCCCAAGAGCGCCTTCGCCCGCACGGGTGCCGACACACTGCCGCCCTGTTTCAGCGCCCCTTCCAGCCACCTTCGCCCCTCGCTCGGAGAACCGCGCAAGAACCAGAACGACCTCAGCGCTCCACCCAACCGCAACCCTGCCTCCACCTCTCCGATCTGCTCAAAGTGCGCCAGTGCCGCTCGTAGGTTGTCGTGCTCCACCTCCAGCCAATTCAACCATATCCCTTGCTCCGGACCACCCCACCAACCTATCCTCGGCTCCGCTGCTTCAGCCAGATCAAGGTAGTAGTCGGCGTGCGTGCATCGGATTGCCTCCGCTTCTGTCTTCCCGCTCGCTTCCAGACGCTCCAGCCCATACTCCCGGATCGTCTCCAGCATCAGAAACCGAGGTTCTCCCTCCGCCCGCTCCTCCTGGCGCAAAAGGTTCTTATCCACCAGTGAGGCCAACCCGTCCAATATGTCCATCTCCTGTTCCAGGTCGTCTACCCCGCTACACACGGCCTCTGCCGCCTCTAATGTGCAGCCTCCGACAAATACTGATAGCCGCTCAAACAACGTCTTCTCACCAGCATCCAGCAGATCGTAGCTCCAGTCGATCGTGTCCCGCAGCGTCTGTTGGCGGGCTGGCAGGTCCCGCGCCCCTCCCGTTAGCAGCTCGAGACGACTCCCGAGTCGCTCTAGTATCGCCTGTGGTGAGAGCAACGTGATCCGGGCGGCAGCCAGCTCGATCGCCAGCGGCAATCCATCCAGGCGGATGCAGATTTCGGCGATCGCTGGGGCACTCTCGCGGGTGACCGCAAAGTCGAGCTTCACCGCCAGCGCCCGCTCGATGAACAGGCGGACCGCTTCATACTGCACCAGGTGCTCGATAGGCGGCGGGGGTTTGAGGTCAGATTTAGGCAGCGTCAGCGGCGGCACTGGGAACACGTGCTCCCCGCTCACGTGACAGGGCTCCCGGCTGGTCACCAGCAGCTTCAACCGAGGGTAGGCTTCCAACAACCCTACCACTTGGGGTGCCGCAGCCACAACTGGCTCGAAGTTGTCGAGCAATAGCAATATCTGTCTGTCGCGCAGGGACTCCTTCAGGCTGTCGAACAGCGATTGGCCTCCGGTTTCCTTGATCCCCAACGTCTGGGCGATGGTGGAGACCACCAGCCCAGGGTCGCTGATGGGGGCCAGGTTCATAAAGTAAGCGCCATCCTCGAAGTGAGCGATCAGGTCCGCTGCCACCTGGAGCCCCAAGCGGGTCTTGCCTGTGCCACCCACACCTGTAAGAGTCAACAGACGCACGTCTTCGTCCAACAGGTGTTTCTGCACAGCGTTCAGTTCCTTCTCGCGTCCAATGAAACGGGTCAACGGGATGGGCAGGTTGTTCGGAATGGCTCGGGGGAGTTCAGGAACTTCGCCGTTGCGTATCTGCTGATAAAGCTCATAGGTCTCCGGCGCGGGCTTCGCATCCAGCTCGTCTTTGAGGACCTTGACACACGTTTCATAGACCTGTAGGGCTTTCCTCCGCTCGCCTGCATAGGAGTGATAAAGCATCTGCTGGCGATAGCCTGCCTCGCGGTAGGGATCCAACTCGATCATTCGTTGGCAATACTCGATCGCCCGAGGATAGTTTCTCAGGCGTGCGTAACACTCCGCCAACCGTCCCAGGGCGTTCAGATACAGTTCACGCCAGCGCTCTCGGGGAGGAATCGACCACTCCTCATAGAGATCTTCGGCCAGATAATCACCGCGATACAGCTCGACGGTCTGTTGGTACTGTTCCAGGGCTTGCGACCACAGTTCCGCCTGTTCCAACTCCCGTGCGGACTCCATGGACTGGTGAAATTCTTCGACGTCAATCCAGCATGGGGCATTCTCGCTGAAGCAGTAGCCTCCCCCGACGCGCAGGACAAACTGAGAGTCAGGACCCCGTTTGAGATCTGGTTCCAAGGTGCGGCGCAATTCGCTGATCCGTCCGCGCAAGCTCCGAGCGGCCTTATCTAAATCGAGGTCGGGGAACAAGGCATCGATGAGTTGGTCTTGGGTGAAGACGCGGCCACGTTCGGTGAGGAGGATTTTGAGGAGGGTTTGGGTCTTGCGTTGGGGCCAGGCTTGAGGAGGGATGAGTTCATGGCCACGCCAGATCTCAAAGTGCCCCAAGAGTTTCACTCTGAGTCCGAAGTCATCCATCTGAGTCTGCCCCATCAGAAGGCCTCCTCAATGAGATCAGCGCCTTCGCTTATCTACTTTTATACACCTTCTGAACGTCCTCACACAAGTGTCTGTGAGCCAATCAAGCACAACCAGCAATTCAAAAGAGACAGGTGTCACGCTCCAGGTGTTAGAGAGACAGAAACAATCTCTAGTACAAAAACAGAACGAAAACAGAATGTCCCCGTGTTACAACATTTTCAGATGCAGCCAATCAATCCACAAAAGGAGGGATCAAAGATGCGAAAGCAAATCACAAGGGGATTGGTGCTAGTTATCGCCTTGGGGTTCTGGGGTTTGATCGCATCCTCGACCGCAGACACGGTGGTCGTTGCACACGCAGCTCAAATCCAACGTATCAATGAGCTCATCGATGCACTTCAGGATGCGGACATGGATGTGCGTTTGCAAGCTGCCATGGAACTTGGAGAGATGGGACCTGTTGCTCGAGATGCCGTCTCCGCCTTGGTCGATGCGTTGGTGGATGAGGAGTGGACGGTACGCTGGATAGCTGTCAAGGCACTGGGGCAGATCGGTCCTGCCACCCAAGACGCGATCCCCACCCTGACCGAGGCATTACAGGATACGGACGAGCGCGTGCGCATAGCAGTCGCCGAGGCACTGGGGAGGATGGGCTCTGCCGCTCGGGACGCCATCCCTGCCCTGGTCGAAGCGTTGCAGGTGCAGATGCAGGAGCAGGATGAGCATGTGTACGTGTTCACAACAGTCGGGACAATCATTTATACGCTTGAGAGAATCGGCCCTGATGCAGTGCCCGCCTTGATCGAGGTGTTACAGGATACAGCCTCCTTGATCGAGATGTTTCAGGGAACGGTCTCTTTTATGCGATGGAGAGCCGCCGCGGCGCTGGGGCACATAGAGCCTGCCGCTGTAGCCGCCGTTCCCGCGTTGGTCGAAGCACTGAGGGATGCTGACAAGCACGTGCGCTATGTAGCCGCTCAGGCACTTGGAGAGATGGGTCCTGCTGCTCAAGATGCCGTCTCCGCCTTGGTCGACGCGTTGGTGGATGAGGAGTGGAAGGTGCGCTGGATAGCTGCCCAGGCATTGGGGCAGATCGGTCCTGCCGCCCGAGATGCCGTCCCCGTGCTGGTCGAAGTGCTACAAGTGCGGGGGGATGAGCACGTACATGTGCGCGCGGCCATCACTGAGGCACTTAAGAGGATTAGGGGGGAAGTCAGCCAGCCTAAGCCTAGCTGAGCCTCAACGGCCTGAGCTGTTCATTGTTCGTCTCCATTCTCCCGACGAGATACCATCGTTATGATATATCGTCAGAATTCAGAGACTCGAAAGCGAGCGAATGTCATATAAACTCGATTATCCTCCGTCTTCTCGATCTTGAAGCCCCCTTCCTCTTCTGTAATAATAGAGTTGATCATCTTTGTGATTTATATCAGAAAGGGCGTGATTGCTGTGCTCAAGGAGATTGGCGCTCTCAAGGCCCGGCAGAACCTCGGGGAACTGCTGGAACGGACCTACTACAACAGCGAACACTTCCTCATCAAGCGAAGGGACAAGGCGATGGCTGTCTTGGTCCCGGTAGACATCTACGAAACTTGGCAGGCCGAGCGGGAGGAAGACTTCAAAGTCTTTGATGAGATCCGGGCGAAGAACCGCGGTGTGAGTGCCGAGCAAGTCGAGCGCGACCTCGAAGATGTCACCGAGAAACTTCGGCCCAAGCGACGTGCCAAGCGCAAATGAAGGAACAGACGCAAAAGTGGTTTGAGATGTCTGACTATGACTGGGAGACGGCCAAGGCTATGTTTCGCTCTCGACGCTATGTGTACTGTATCTTCATGTGCCATCTCGCTATCGAGAAGGCACTCAAGGGGGTATTTTGGGAAGTCAAGGAGCAGTTTCCACCCAAGACACATAATCTGCTCTTCTTCGTCAAAGAGTTGGCTTTGCCCGTACCCCAGGAGCTATTAGACTTTATCGGCAAGCTTAACGATGCCAGCGTGGTGACGCGCTATCCTGAAGATCTGCAGAAAGTGGTGAAGGCCTATCCCCGTCGTGTGACGCAAGCGTATTTAAACCAGACAGAGGAGGCACTCCAGTGGCTGAAAGCGCAGTTGCCGCGGTGATCGAGCGGTTCAAGCAGCAGCTGATGGCGATGGATCTGCGGCCTGAGCGGCTGATCTTGTTCGGCTCTTGGGCGCATGGTGGGGGGGAATCCTGGAGCGATATCGATCTGGTCGTGATCTCTCAGGACTTTAGGGGTAAAGACTTGCGTGAGCGACTGGAATTGCTTGGCGTGGCCGCTGCCCGCATCCTGGAACCCATCGAAGCCTTTGGAGTCACCCCTGAGGAGTGGGAGCTCGGTGAGTGGACATTCTTGAAGGAGGCTGCCCGAGACGGCATCGTTTACACGTAAGCCAGCTAAACTTGTGGTGAAGAGGAGCAAGGGTCTGCGGATGAAGAATGAATTGTTTCTCTTGTGGGCAGGTCATTTGGTTCACATTTTTGTCTATTAAATCAAGATTTA
>JBHIAT010000120.1:0-11731 GCA_046758705.1 Bipolaricaulia bacterium | reverse complement strand
TGGACATCCGCCTGGAAACCACGGTCCATCACCTTGCCCTGACCCACGCCACGGCCGGTGACCTTCGTGGCAAGGTCAATCCTCCGATTCGTACCGAGGATGATCGCGAGGCACTCTGGGAGGCTATGATCGATGGCCGCATCGATACCGTGGTGAGCGACCACGCGTGCTGCTTCGAAGCACAGAAGGGTGAGGATCTCTGGAAAGCCCTTCCCGGCTTCGGGGGCACGGCGCTCCTCTACCCCTACCTCATCTCTGAAGGATATCATCAGCAGGGTCTCTCCCTGACGCGCATCGCTGAGCTGATCAGCGCCAACCCGGCGCGCGCCTTCGGGCTCTATCCCATCAAGGGGACAATCGCCATCGGTAGCGACGCCGATCTCAGCATCATAGATCTTGAGCAGCAGGTGGAGGTGACGCCGGAGGTGCTTCGGTCAGCTCAAGACTTCACTCCGTTTGCCGGGATGCAGATACGAGGATGGCCCACCCACACGATACTCAGGGGCCGTCCGGTCTTAGCGAACGGTGAGCTCGTAGGCACGCCCGAGGGGCAGTACATCAGACGGCCCGTTGGTCTGCACGCCTCCAGGTCAGCCACAGAGGTGCAATGAGGAAGGAGAGAACGATGAAACCGCCGAATACAGGGCAGGAGACCGGGGCAGTGGAGCGGCTACGCATCTCATCGGCGGCGCCCTGGGAGCCGATTGTGGGCTACTCACGGGCGGTACGTGTTCGAGATACGGTGTACGTCGCCGGGACGACTGCCTCTGATGCCGAGGGGCGTGTAGTCGGTGAAGGGGATGCCTATGCGCAGACCCGCTATGCGTTGGAGAAGGTCAAATGGGCTCTCCACCAGGCGAGAGCTGCCCGACGCCACGTCGTCTGCACGCGTTTCTACGTCACAGACATCTCACGCTGGCGAGAGTACGGGCGCGCCCACGCAGAGTTCTTCGGGGAGATCCGACCGGCGCTCACGATGGTCGAGGTCCAAGGCCTAGTGGACCCCAAGATGCTCATCGAAGTCGAGGCGATCGCGGTGCTTGACTCCGAGCCCGAAGATCAGGAAGATGATGAATGAAAATAACGATGTACTTAAAGTAAGAGCGGAAAAACTCAAAGATTTCTGTCGTGAGGTGCTGATCAAGGCCGAACTTTCGCCGGAGAATGCCGAAATTGTGTCGGATTCCCTGGTTAAGGCCAACCTTCGCGGTGTGGACAGCCATGGAGTGATGCGCCTGGGCATCTATGTCAAGCGAATGCGGATGGGGTTGATCGTGACCCAGCCTGAGATGAGGCTGACGCGAACCGCACCTGCCACGGCGATCTTGGATGGGGGAAATGGGCCAGGACAACTGGTCGCGCTACGAGCGATGGACGAAGCGATCCCAATCGCCAAGGAGGCAGGCGTGGGATTTGTTGCGATCAAGAACAGCAACCACTTCGGAACCGCGGCCTACTTCGCCATGAGGGCCCTGGAGGACGATATGATCGGCCTCGCCCTCACTCACGCCGAGGCCGATATGATCCCCTTCGGCGGTAAAAAACCTGTCCTCGGGACAAATCCCCTCGCGATAGCCGTTCCCGCCAAAGATGAGTTACCTATTGTTCTGGATATGGCCACCAGCGGGGTCGCCATGGGCAAGGTCATGGTAGCGGCACAGGAGGGGCGCGAGATCCCCGAAGATTGGGCGGTGGACACGGAAGGGAATCCCATCACCGATCCCAAGAAAGCTCGAGCGGTTCGTCCCCTGGGAGGGTCGAAGGGCTACGGCCTGGCGGTGATCATTGACATTCTCTCCGCCCTGCTGACCGGATCAGCCTTCGGTGTCCACATCAACCGCATGTACGACAACTTCTCCGAACCTCAGGCGATCGGGCACTTTGTCGGCGCGATCGATATCGCCAGCTATCTGCCCGCAGACGAATTTAAGCAGCGAGTCGATCAGATGATCCGTGAGATCAAGTCGATCCCACCGGCAGAGGAGTTTGATGAAGTCTTTCTTCCAGGGGAGCCTGAGGCAAGGACGGAGCGCGAGCGCCTGAAACACGGGATTCCGCTGAGCCAAGAGCTATATGCTGAGCTAGAGGAACTGGGCAGCGAGTTGGGCATAGAGCTAGAGCATTAGGTGGAATGAGTCACGGTGCTTGCGTATCAATCTCCGGGAGCTCGATGCTATGGCTCAGCTTCAAGATGTCGTCCCCGTTGTCCTTGACCTTGATCGGCGCTTCCAATCGCACTCGCTCAATCAGGCAGATGCTTTCCTTTTCCACCTCGCAGTAGAAGATGTTCAGGTCGCCAGTCAGCTGGCCTTCACCCTGCTTGAAGGTGACATCCAGTTCCAGCGGGAAGCTGGGGGCCACGATGGAACGGTTCGCATCGGAAGGCAGCACGACCACGTCGCCATCAACCTCCCACGCCATCGAATTGGGAGCCTCATCGTTGACCTTATAGCCGTCGGGAAACGCTATATAAATCAGCACCTTGCCCCTGCCGACTCCAACCTCAATGGGATCAACGAGCACGATCTTACCGCCGAAGCCTTCGTCATCCGGCGAGGCCATGAAGCGCTCGATGCCTTTGAGTATCAGCGTGCGGGTTTCCTGGGTGTCCAGTTCAATGACCCGCACCACATGATTGTTCGTGTCGGCCACATAGAGTTTGTCGTTAGCCACATCGATACCACCGGGCTCGTAGAACAGCGGATCGGTACCGTCTCGCCAGCCATGCTCGCTGCCCATGAATGTTTGAATCTCTCGCGTCTCAGGGACAACGCGCTTGATCTTGCTGTTGTAGGTATCAGCGACATAGAGCACACCCTCGTGATAGACCACGCCTAGCGGGTGCTGTAGGCGAGCCTCGACACCCACACCATCCACATCGCCAAACTGAAACAAGCTGCTCGTGCTGCCGACCAGGCTGCCGGTCTCGCCGTTCTCCGGATCGGTCTCCGCCCAGCGAATCGAACTGCTCTCGGAGTCGGCGAAGTACAGTCGGCCCTGGCCATCCAGCGCCAAGCCGCTGGGCTGCGCCAACTCCGCCCGGTCTCGAGGACCGTTAAGCGTGCTCTCGCGGCCGTTGCCGACAAACGGTAGAGTCACTCCTGTCGACAGATTGACAACCCAAATTTGATGGGAGCCGGCCATAGCAATGTAAAGCAGATGGCCATCCAACTCCAGATCCCATGGGGAGTTCAACGCGACATTCGGAGCCGAGCCAAATACTGGTGGATACATACGTGCCTGGAAACCGGTGCCGACCAGCGTCGTCACCGCTTCGTTCACCAAGTCCATCTGACGCACAGCGTGATTTTCGGTATCGGCGACATAGAGCGTGCGACCGTCTTCCGAAAGCGCTATCCCTTGCGGCTGAGAAAAGGTTGCTGTGCGGAAATCACCATCGTCAAAACCACGCTCCCCGCTGCCAATCAGGTTGAATACGTCACCACTGTCAATATCAGCGATGACGATCCGGTTGTGGTTGGTATCAGCGATGAACAGGCGACCGCCGTCTGCATCGGCCAGAATCTTGCCGGGGAATGATAGCACGGTTTCGGGCAAGCCCTCTTTTTCCAGCTTGAGGCCCAACGGCGTACGATCCAGTATGCCCTTGGCCTCAAACTCCTGCACCAATGATTCGATCACCGGCTTGAAGATCGGATAAATGCCTTCGCCCATGTGTCCGCCGACGACGTTGCCTGCCGGGTCAATCAGGACCAGGGTGGGCCAGGCGCGCGCGCCCCACATGCGCCATAGCAAAAAGTTCCGGTCGTTGACGACGGGATGTTCCAATCCGTAGCGAAGAATAATCTGGCGGATGTTGTCGGTATCCCCTTCGTTGGTGAACTTAGCGGAGTGAACGCCAATCACCACTAGCTCATTGCGATACTCTTCCTCCAACTGCTTTAACTCTGGAATGATGTGCATACAATTGATGCACCCGTAAGTCCAGAAATCTAGAAGCACCACCTTGCCTTTGAGTTGCTCAAGGGTGAGTGGTCGATCAGTGTTGAGCCAATCCAGACCGATTGGAAACTCCGGAGCGGGCGTTGTGCCCGCATATGAACGCCTGGGTTGTGATTCGGCTGGACCGGATGCCGCTAGTACTAATGCCACGACCAGACTTATGGAAACAATCACTTTGTGCCTCATTTGATTACCATCTTATCGCAATCATAATGATAATTTGTGTCAAATTGACACCTAGGGAAATGAAATGGGGTTATGGTAGGTAGAACATGCCTATGTACGCATCTGACAACCGGACCGATCTATTCGATCCCCTGGGCCTTCTGGAGTCTGCCGCTGTAGTCGATATACACTGCCTTCCACTCGGTGTAGGTCTCGAGCGCAGCCTGACCCGCCTCCCGATGCCCGTTCCCGGTTCCCTTGACCCCGCCGAACGGCAGATGGATCTCGGCACCGATCGTGCTGCTGTTGATATAGACGATTCCCGCCTCCAGATCGTCCATCGCCCGATGCGCCAGGTTGACGTCCCGGGTGTAGATCGCCGACGACAGACCGTAGTCGGTGTTGTTGGCGATCCGGATCGCATCCTCGTAGTCTTGAGCTTCTACCACCACCGCGACCGGCCCGAAGATTTCCTCCTTGAAGATCCTCATCTCCGGGGTGACGCCAGCGAACACCGTCGGCTCGTAGAAGTAACCGTTCACGTAGGACCCCGAGTCGAGGACTCGACCGCCGCACAGGAGCTCAGCTCCCCCCTGTTGACCGATCTCAACATAGTGGTGAATCGTATCCAGCTGGGCCTTGTTGATGACCGGTCCCACGTCGATCTCCTCGTCGAGGCCGTTTCCGACCTTGAGCTGTTTAGTGGCGGTGACGAGCCGTTCGATCACTTCGCCGATGACCCCTTTGTGAACGATGATTCGGCTGGCGGCGGTGCAGCGCTGTCCGGTCGTCCCGAACGCGCCCCAAATGATCCCGTCCAGCGCCAGGTCGAGGTCGGCATCGTCCATGACGATGAGCGGATTTTTGCCGCCCATCTCCAGATGCACCACGTTCAGTTTGTCCGCCGCAACCCGGTACAGGTGTCTGCCGACTTCGGTCGATCCGGTAAACGTGAGCATATCGATCTTTTCGTGCTCGACGAGCGGTTGGCCGACACGCTTGCCGTGGCCGAAGACGACGTTGAGCACCCCGTCCGGGAGTCCGGCCTCCTGGAGCAACACCGCCAGTTCGTATGCGAGACGGGGCGTGTCTGTGGCCGGTTTCCACACGACCGTGTTGCCGGCCACCAGTGCCGGCATCAGCTTCCAGGTGGGAATCGCCAGCGGGAAATTCCACGGGGTTATGACAGCGATGCGGCCGATCGGCTCTCGGCGCGCGTACGTCGCCTTGTTGGGAAGTTCGGCTTTGGTGGTGTAGCCGTGAAGCCGACGGCCCTCCCCGGCGATGTAGTAAGTCATGTCGACCCCCTCCTGGACATCGCCGCGCGCCTCGTTGAGCACCTTGCCCATCTCCCGGGTCATCAACTTCGAGAGCTCCTCTTTCTTCCGCTTCAGCACCTCGGCAGCTTCAAACAGGATCTCCGCCCGCCTGGGGGCTGGAAACTGCTTCCAATCGAAAAATGCCTCGTCGGCCGCCGCCACCGCCCGCGCGACATCGTGTTTGTCGGAGTCGGGAAATACCCCGATCAGGTCGGAGGTGTCAGCCGGATTGCGTGACTCGAACGTACCCCCTCCCTCGGCCTCAACCCATTGGCCACCGATCAGATTCTTATTCATTCTTTCAGCGGCTAAAACCGCGTACTTTTAGTGCGCGGATACAGCCGCCCTTGACTTCCCCTCCTGCATGTGGTATAACCACCATAGGTCTTTGACAACGTAGGGGGTTGTTGCCACAACCCTGCGCAACGTAAAACGTTGTGGGTATAGCCAGGTGTATTTTGCCAGCGTTTTGCGGTTCAGCGAGACAGAAGCTAACCGCCACCAAGCCTGGCCTAAAGAAACTAAAATGCTGTGTGTACCAGGCCGGGCGCGGCCTGCGTGGAGACGAGAACCTCTGCTTGTGCAAGTTCCGTCTGTGAAGCGAGAAGCCACGTACTTTAGTGCGTGGAGCGTCACAAATCTCCATGAATAGTTCCCTTTCCTTCCTTCCAGATCCCTAATTCTAACATTACTATAGCTCACCGTCGGATCACCTGTCAAAGGAACTCAAATCAAGATATGATTCATATCATATTTTGGAATGACGTCGGTCATAGTATAATGGGGTTGGATTGTATAAATTTGTCAAGAGGATTACTTAGAAACGGAAAGCTACGCCGAACTAAAGTCGGATCGATCTGTATCCTTGACATATCCGATCCGGTTCCATAAAATGGGCAACGTACTGAAGAAGGAAGGTCAGATGTGGGAAGCGAGCTAGAGAGAAGGCCGGAGCAGCCGGAGCTATTTTCAGGTATCCCGAAGGAAGCCCAGCAGATCACCCGCCGGCGGTTCTTCGCCCGCCTCGGTTTGGGATCGCTCACGTTGGTTCTGGGGACCGTTACAGCCTGGGGTGTCGGACTCTTCTACCCCAGCATCACCTTTGAATCCTCGCCGATCTTTTCCGCGGGGCAGCCCTCCGACTTTCAGATCGGGGACATCGGAGACATGGGGGACCAACGGGTCTTCGTCTTTCGAGCTGAATTGGGATTCCAGGCGATCTCCAACGTTTGTACTCATCTGGGCTGTAAGCCGAAGTGGAGCTCAACCAGATTGCGTTTCGAATGCCCGTGTCACGGGAGCGTGTTCGCCCGGGACGGCTCCGTTATTAATGGGCCGGCGCCGCTGCCGCTGCCGTTCTTCCTGATGACGCTGGCGGTCGACGGCCGGCTGCTGGTCGATAAGTCGATCGACAAAGGCAGTTACTGGAAGGGGATCGATCACAACATCTACCTGACCCCGGACGGCAGGCACATCAACGACCAAGGAGAGCCGGTCGATATTTAGAGATCTGTAGACGAACGATGACACGATGATCGACAAGCTGCTGCTGCTGTTCCAGTATGTGAGACGGACGGAGGTCTGGCGGTCGATCTTCAGACGGGACCATCTGCCGCGTACCACCGCCGAGCGGATTTCGGTGATCAGCCGGAACTTCTTTGTCCATCTTTGGTGGGTCGGTGCTCGGGAGAGCAAGCGCGCGTTGGCGTTCTCTTATACCTGGTACATGGGGGCGATCTCGCTCTGGCTTTACTTCGTCACCCTGTTGACCGGGATCTTCCTGATGTTCTACTATATCCCCTCGGTGGAGCGCGCTTACAACAGCATCCTGGAGATCAGCAACGTCGTCACCCTGGGGCGATTCACCCGGAACCTGCACCGCTGGTCGGCCAACCTGATGGTCGTGACCGTCACCATCCACATGATCCGGGTGTTCTTCACCGGCTCCTATCAGAAGCCCCGTCAGTTTAACTGGGTGCTCGGGGTACTTCTGTTCGTCTTCACCTATGTCATGGGCTTCACCGGGTATCTGCTTCCCTGGGATCAGCTCGCCTACTGGGCGGCGAGCATCGCCTCAAACATTGCCGGAGCGACGCCGTTCTTCGGGGATCAGGCGAAATTTGCCCTGTTCGGAGGGACTGAGTTGGGGCAACCATCGCTGATCAGGTTTTATGTGACTCATGTCATCCTGTTCCCGGCCGTCATGTTGCTGTTTATCTTCCTGCATATTTGGCGGGTGCGCGCGGATGGCCTCAGCAAGCCGTTGCGCAAGGAACAGAAACGGGAGTCGGTCGGCACCCGCAGATCTTGAACTTGAACCTCCGTTCGCAGAGAGAGTGGTAACCGTCAATGCCTTTAGAGACACTCAAGACGTTCAAAGGGGGACACTACTTCGACCTGTATGAAGGGACGCCAAGGTTTGAACGGCTGGAGCGCCTCCCCCCACCCGACCGGGTGACTGTTTTTCTTAAGCCGGGGGTCGGCGAGGCGGTCAAACCCCAGGTGGAGGTCGGCGACCGGGTGAAGACAGGCCAGATCATCGGTCGAGATGATGAAGTCGTTTCAACGCCGATCCACGCCAGCATCTCAGGAGAGGTGGTCGAGATCGAGGAACGGCCGCACCCACTGGGCGGAGAGGCAACGGCGGTGGTGATCGAGTCCGACGGCGAGGACAGCTGGGAGACGTTGGCGGAAGCCGGGGGGGCATTCGAACGCAAAAGCCAGGAGGAGCTCGGTGAGCTGTTGTACCTTGGCGGGGTGACCGACATCGGGCGGACCGGATTCCCTACACCGTTCAACTCCGCCCAAACCGAGCCCGGCAATGTGAAGTATCTGGTAATCAATGCGGTCGAGACCGAGCCGTATCTCGAAGCCGAAGACCAGCTCATCTACGAGGAGTTCGAAAAGTTCTTCACCGGGATCCGGATCATGCGCACCGCGCTCGGCAACGTGGAGGTTCACGTCGGGATCGGCTATAACAAGCCCCGGATCATCGAGGAACTTGAGACTCGGATCCAACATCTGGATTGGTTTTATATCCACCCGCTCCGTCCCAAGTACCCTCAAGGGGAGGATGACGTACTGCTCAGGACGCTGCTCGATCTCTACGTGCCAACCGAACCGACCCGGGGGTACACCACCGACGTCGGCGCCGTCGTCGTCGATGTACAGTACTTGGTTGCCGCCTATGATGCGGTGATCTTGGGCCGGCCGTTCGTCGAACGGACGACCTCGATCAGCGGCTCGGCATTACAACATACAGGAAACTTCTGGGTGCGGGTCGGGACCCCGCTCAAAGCATTGCTTTCGGATCGGTTGATCGAGGAACAGGTGGGGGTGATTCTGCTCGGCGGACCGATACGAGGCCATGCGCAGGAGAGCCTGGAGGCACCGGTGTTAAAGAATACCCAGGCGGTCACCGTGCTCAAGCGACCGACCCGGGAATTGCTGGCGTTCGTCAAACCCGGGTTCGATCGGAGCTCCTATACGGGAGTGTTTCCGCCGGTCCCCGGTGGCGACAAAGCCAAACAGGCGGATGTCGGTCTGCACGGCGAACCGCGAGAATGCGTCCGCTGTGGTTATTGCTTCGACGTCTGTCCGGTGGACATCTCGCCGATCTTCCTCGCCCGGTACGCACAGCACGAGATGTTCGATCGGGCTCAGGATCTGAATATCTTCGCTTGCATCGACTGCGGGCTCTGCTCTTACGTCTGTCCGTCAAAGATCCCGCTGGCCGCGTTGATCAAGGAAGGGAAGGAGAAGCTCGAACGACAGATGATGGAGGGGCAGTAAAGTGACGATAAGGCCCTTCTGATTCATGATAGGATCGCTTGACATTTGAGGGTTGATGGACTAATATAAATGCGGACTGAAGAACTCTGGTTTTTGACCGCCTGACCCAGAAGGGAGCATAGCGAGCACCAATGGCCGACCAAGAGAGATCTCGGGCGATCGAGGAGCGCCTTGAACGGTTGTTCGAGAACCTCAACAACCGGGTGGAATCGGACGAGCGATTAAAGAAGTTAACCCCGCTTGTTAAGGGTGCTGAGGGATTCCTCTTCGGCGGGACCGAGCTGGTCGCCGATACTTTCCCGTACCTGCGGGACAACATCGGGATGCAGCGGTTCATGTCGATGCCGATCATCGGGCTCATGCTACCGACGCTGGCAGGCATCTACTTCTTCGGCTGGCGGGCGCTGGCGATCGTGGCTGTCTCTTATACGGTCGGCGGGCTCACCGAGATGATCTTCAGCTACGTCCGTGGAGAGGACATCACCGAGGGACTTCTGGTCACCGGGATCCTGTTCCCGCTCACTCTGCCGCCGACGACCCCCCTATGGATGGTGGCGTTGGGAATCATCGTCGGGGTCGCGATGGGCAAGGAGATCTTTGGCGGAACCGGGAACAACATCTTCAACCCGGCACTGGTCGGTCGGGCGTTTCTGCTCATCTCGTTCCCGGTCGAGATGACCACCCGATGGGCGGAGCCGATGGTCGGGGGCGTTGCCGGGTTTGGAACCTATGCCATTTCCTCCGATGCGATTAGCCGGGCAACCCCATTGATTAACTTCAAGGCCACAGCGGAGACTTTCCCGTTGCGAGAGATGTTCTTGGGGAACATCTCCGGGTCGATTGGAGAGACCTCGGCACTGTTGCTGCTGTTGGGTGGGATTTTGCTGATCGTCACCAAGATCATCGACTGGCGGGTACCGCTGAGCTACATCGGGACGGTCGGCCTGCTCGCCTGGGGGCTTAACATCCTGACTCCGGAGAGGTTCGCCCCCCCACTGTTCCAGATGCTGGCCGGCGGCGTGTTCCTCGCGGCTTTCTTCATGCTCACCGATCCAGTCACCCATCCGATGCTCAGCCGGGGCAAGTGGATCTTCGGGATCGGCTGCGGTGTACTCACCGTATTGATTCGAGCGCTGACCGGGTTTGCAGAAGGCGTCCTGTTTGCCGTACTGCTCATGAACATGTTCACCCCACTGATCGACCTACTCACCCTGCCGAAAGGCTATCGGAGGGAGGCGGTATAGCGCCTATGAAGCTGATTGATCGGACCGGGCTGAAGATGATCTGGGTGATGACCGGGATCGCAGTGGCTGCGGCCCTGGTGCTTGCGATCGCCGCCACCGTCACCGAACCGACGATCAAGGCAGCGGGCGCCAGAAGGCTGCGCCAGAATATCATGGCCGTCCTTGACATCGCGTTTGACGAGGATGACTTCGACCAGCAGCTTGAGACGTTTAACCGCTACGTCACCGAGGAGACGGTCGACGACTTCACCTACTGGATCGGCCGGGACGAGAGCGGAGAGATCATCGGATATGTGATCCGCCCCCAAGGCGGCGGGTTCCAGGGGATCGTCGACATGGCCATCGGGGTCGAACCGGACCTGGGGACGCTGACCGGGATGGAGGTCGTCGAGACCGGCGAGACCCCCGGCCTGGGACAGCGGATGGAGGAGGCTGAATTTCGAGCGCAGTTCAACGGGTTGCAGGTGAAATGGGAAGATCCGCAACATGTCGACTTCATCCGATTTGCGGATCCGACCGCGCCGAACATCTACCGGGCGATTACCGGAGCGACGTTCACCTCGACAGCGATCCGAAGGCTGTTGAATGCAGAGCTTGACAGATTGAGGGAGATTCTTGCACAATAGAATATAGAAGAGGAGGGAGATCCAATGGCTGAAAACATCGAGCGGGCTCAGGCCCAGGCACCCGCCACCACCGAAACCCTGCCCACCTGGCGACGCTGGACCAAGACCGAATCGTTCAAAGAGCTCGTCAAAGATATCTGGGACGACAACCCCACGTTTCGCATGGTCCTGGCCATGTGCCCCACCTTGGCCGTCACCAACACCGCCACCAATGCCGTCGGCATGGCATTGGCCACCACCTTCTCGGTGGCCGCCTCCTCGGCGACGGTGTCCCTGATCCGAAACATCGTCCCCGATCGGGTGCGCATTGCCTCCTACATGATCATCATCGCCTTCTACGTCACCCTCGTCGATCTGTTCCTCAAGGCGTACATCCCGTCCCTCAGCAAACAGTTGGGACCCTACGTGGCGTTGATCATCACCAACTGCTTCATACTCGGACGAGCCGAAGCGTACGCCTCGGGCCACAGGCCGTGGCTGGCGACCATGGATGCGCTGGGAACCGGGTTTGGCTTTCTGATGTCGCTGACGCTGCTGGGTGTGGTGCGTGAACTGCTGGGATTTGGAAGCATCTTCGGACTGACGGTGTTCGGTGACTGGTGGACGCCGTGGGTGCTGATGA
>JBHIAT010000119.1:0-11776 GCA_046758705.1 Bipolaricaulia bacterium | reverse complement strand
GATCAGAACGCCTATCGTCACATGGCCGTAGAAGCCCGCCTCCTGGCCATTGGCGGTGAGCAAGCACGGCAGGAGATTCGGCGTCTGAAGCGAACGGGTCTCAAGACAGAACCTGCATTTGCCTGTTACTTCAATCTTGAGGGCGATCCCTACCAGGTGCTGCTGCAGCTAGCGACGCTCAGTGACGATGAATTGCGGGCAGTGATCAACCAGGATTGATCAATCGTATTCGACGCGCTCCCAGCTCTTCGTTTCCATAGAGCGATAGGCCGCATCGAGAATACAATTCACGATGTAGCCGTCTTCGAACGTCTCACGCGGCATCTGGTTCTCGGCCACGCATTCGACGAAGTGCCGCATCTCTTCACGGTAGCCGTAGATCCAGGCTTCGTCCACCGGTGGGAACAGCCAGCCGGTTTCGGCCTCAGCTTTTTCCACGATGTAGCCCGCGCCCGGTTTTGAGAAGACCTTGATCGGCGTCTCGCGGGTGACGTCGGTGAAGATCGTGCCCTCGGTGCCGTAGACCTCGTTGCGCAGGTCCAGCCCGCCGCGCGCAATCCAACTCAGTTCGGCTAAGCCTAACTGACTGCCTTCGAAGCGCATCATCAGGACAGCGTTGTCCTCGGCATCGGTCTTGTCGCGATGATAGAGTCGGTCACCCCAGGCGATCACCTCGACCACCGGGTTCTGTTTGCCGATGAAATAGCGTGCCGCCTCAATCGTATGGCAACCCATATCGAGCAGCGCCCCGCCGCCGGCCAACTCCTTCTTCCAGAACCAGGGTTCGTGCGGCCCGGCGTGGGCCTCGCGCGAGCGGACCGTCAGCACCTCGCCAATCGCGCCTTGGTCGATGAACTCGTGGGCCTTCATCACCGCCGGGCTGAAGACCTCGGTCTCGGCGTAGCCGTGCAACACACCTGCCGCCTGTACGGCTTCGAGCATCTCTTTGGCCTCCTGTCGGTTCCGTGCCAACGGCTTGGTGCAGACCACATTTTTACCGGCGCGGGCACATTGGATGGCCAGCTCCTTGTGGACGTAATTCGGTACGCCCAAGACGATCAGGTCGAGATCGTCACGAGCGATAACGCCGTCCACATCCGTGGTCGATTCGGGAATGTTCCATCTCTCAGCGAAGCGCCGTGCATGGTCAGCGTTGGGTGAGGCCACGACCGGGATCTCCCAATCGGCCACATCACGCAGACCAAGCATATAGAAATTGGACACAAAGCCGCTGCCGATCAAACCGATGCGAATCGTCATAGTTGACACCCTCCTCCTTATGACTTCGAATCGTTCACTTGCACTTGGACTTGCGACGCCCACAGCGCAGCGCCGGTCTCCGCTGCCTGAACGATGATCTCGGGCGTGATGCGGTTCAGATCGCCGGCCACCAAGTCACGGATCGCCGTCGTCCGGCCCTGTCGCACCGCCTTGATGCCCAGCGTCGCGATCGCCGGGCCACTGGCATACGCCTCCAGACAGCCCCGGCTGCCACAGCCACATGGCGGGCCATTGAAATTGATGATCTGGTGACCCACCTCACCGGCCGTGCCGTCGAGGCCCAGATGGAGCCGACCCGCGACTCAATCTCCCGACCGAGTGGCACATTGGGCCAGGTCGTCGGCAGGTTTGTCAGGAAGCGAACGACGTTCGTCTCCGGGTCGTACAGTCCCGGCACACCAATCCCAATGGCGACGATCTCATCCTTTGCCAGACCCGATTCCTGTATCGACTGCTCGATCAGCACCGCTTTGCGCTCGATCACAGCCGGTGGACCGTCTTCGGCGTTTGTCGGTCCACGGGCGTCGGCCAACACACGGCCGGTGTCCGTATCCACGACGATGGCACGAAGGTTCGTCCCACCCAGATCAACACCGTTGCAGAACATGAGCCGTTTGATGTGAAGAACTACAAACGTGCCAGCTCCCTGTTGAGGTTGCTGATGTTCTCAAAAAGAATCGCCTTGAACCCGAGATCACGAGCAGCCATGACATTAGGTTCTCTGTCATCGATGAACACCGTTCCTCCAGGATTCCAGCCCTCAGCTTGCAGAATGTGTTCGTAGAACTCAGAGTCCGGTTTGACAACTCCCATTTTGTTGGACGCATATACGGCATCAAAGATTGAGTAGTATCCGTCCTTCTCAAGTAGGGCATAGTGCGAATCGATCGTATTGGTTCCCACGACCACACGCGCTGATGTCTTCAGCTCCATGATCAGCTCCACAACCTCCCGGTTGAGTTGCGGTTGAAAGAATCGCTCCCAGAGATCCTCGGTCACTTCGCGCCCGAATGCTTTAGAAAACCTGCTCCAAAACGCTTCAACACTAATCAGACCGGCGTAGAGAAGACAGAGGTTTTCTTTGCCAGCGATGCGATAAAAATTCTCCTCGGATATCTCCAGATAGTTTGCCATGTGGGGCACAACCGCGGCATTGTCGCACACCACACCACCCATATCAAATATGAACGATCTGAACCTCATCCAATCCTCCCACTAAACAGCCTGGCTCCACCCAAAAAGTACTTGGAGAGCGAAAAGAACAGGATGATCATCGGCAAACTTGCGATCGCGGCTGCAGCCATCATTGCGCCTTCGTCCGTGTATTTTTCGGTGGCAAACCGGGTGATGTAAAGGGGTATGGTCTTCATCTCTTCGCTCTGAACCGCGAGCAGCGGCCAGATCAAGTTATCCCATTGAGCCCTGAACGTGAGCAGGGCCAACACGGCGAGGGCCGGCCAGATGTTGGGGAAAATGATCCGGTAGAAGATCTGGAACTCACCGGCGCCGTCTATTCTGGCCGCATCGATGATCTCGTCCGGAAAGGCAAGCAAATACTGACGCAGCAGGAAAACCCCGAACGCGGTCACAAGGAACGGTAGGATCAGTCCGGGATAGGTATCCTGTAGGTTCATGTCTGTAACAATCAAATACAGTGGAATCATGATGGCCTGGAAAGGAACCATCATGGTCGAGATGATCAACAGGAGCACAACCTTCTGTCCTTTGAAACGGAATTTCGCAAGTCCGTACCCAGACATGGCAGCCAGCAGCACGGTACTCACGGTTACTGCAGACGCCACCACCACCGAATTCAGTATGTTCCTTGGATAGATGAAACTCCCATCATTGCCTCGTATCGCCTGCCAGTAGTTTTGCCAAAAAAGACCTTGGGGAATCCAAGGGTACGGAATACGCATCACGTCTTTGGCTGGCATAAAGGAAGCGGTAAACATAAATGCGAAAGGCAGCAGTATAAATGCAGCCATGACGATAAGAAAAGTCCAGATAGCTATAGAACTGACAAACGACTTGGCTGTGACCTTCTGCTTCATTGGATCGCTAATAACTGATCTTTTCGCTCCGAGCGATCCTGAACTGTAACCAGCTCAACAGAACCATGATGAGAAACAGAATGATGCTCAGAGCGCTTGCCTTCCCGATCTGATGATCTCGTATGGCGGTGTGATAGACGTTCAACGTGATCACGTCGATCGGGCCTCTGGGTGTTCCACTTTGTGTAAAGAAAAACTGGGTGCTGAATGTCCTCGCACATTGGATCATAGCCACAATCGACACCAACAGCGTGGTGGGTCTTAGCAGAGGAAAGGTGATGTGCCAAAAGTCCTGCCATGAATTCGCGCCATCAATTCTGGCTGACTCATGAAGCGTTTTTGGTATGGTTGACAGGCCTGCGACAAAGATAATCGTAAAGAACCCCACGTACTTCCAAAAATAGACAAGTATCGTGGACAATCTTATCATCCCCACCGATGCCAGCCATTTGTGATTCACTCCGGGGGTATTCAAAACGAAGTTTACCCATTGGTTGGCTATCCCACGGGGGTCAAAAATCAGCATCCAGATCGATGCAGCAACGATCGAAGAGACGACCGCAGGGGAGAAGTATGCCAGCTGGAGGACCGTTTGGAGTCTCCTTCGCGAGGTGATAAAGACGGCCAACAGCAAACTGAAGACGACCAAAAGCGAGAACGTGCCTCCGACAAAAATGGCCGTTGCTTTCAGAGAGTTCCAGAAATCCGGAGAGGTAAATAGGGAAACGTAATTTTTGAAGCCTATGAATTTGGCAGGTCCCAACGCCAGCAGATCCTTCTTAAGTAAGCTGACTCTAATCGCATTCGCAATCGGATAAAAGGCAAACAAACCAAAGAAGAGCAACGAAGGAGCCACAAATATCCAACCCCAACGCGTGTCTCTTCTTTCTATGTTGTCTTTTGGGACCTCCCTACCTTTGGGTGAGAGCATCTCCTACATGAGAAAGGAGGCAAGAGATGGATTGTCCTGTTTCCTGCCTCCTATTTCTGAAAAACTTGCACATGGGGTTAGCTAGATTTCCCCACTGCTTAGTTATAGCTCCTTTAGGATCTGATTGGCCTTTCTCTTCAAGGTTGCGAGTGCCTGCTCCGGAGTTGCGTTGGTCAGCATGACCGATTCGACAGCTTCCTTTAGCAATTCATCGAATCTGGGATTGGCCACATGCAACGGGACCATCTTCGACCTCCCCAAGTCAGCGGAAAATACGTCGACGTACGGGAACGAGGCATACGCTTCCGATTCAAAGAGAGATTTCTTGGGCTGAACCAGGCCGGCGTTCAGCAGATATTCGTCAGGATGGTCCAGCATGAAGGCGATAAACCTCCAAGCCCATTCCTGTTTCTCAGATGGAGATTCAGCGTTGACCATGTAATAGTGACCGTAGTAGTTCGCTCCATAGTCGCTCACCGCGTTTTCCCATGTTGGGAACGGAACGACCATCCACTCACCACTCTCGAAAAACTCCAAATTATCGTTCCGGATTCTTCCGATCTGGTAGAGGCCGGACAGGGCCATCGCCACATCGTTATTATCGTGATTGAAGAGCTTTCGAGCATTTTGATAAGTGGGTGAACCGAGGTTTCTCCCGTTGGGGCCCCATTGTTTCAGGTAGCTCAACACCTGCAGCCACGCTGCATCGTTGATGATGGCGGTCTCACCGTCCTCACTGAGCAACGTGCCCCCAAGCTGTTCGACCATGGGCAGCAAGCCGGTGAGATGGTAGGGGTATCGGAAGTCGAATCCTCGTCGCACCAGGATATCTCCCTGGCGGATGGCGAGTTTATCAGAAATTTCCATCATCTCTTCCCAGGTTTTGGGGTAGTCCGTTTCGGGGTCAAGTCCGACCTCCCGGAAATACTTCTTGTTGATGAAGATGGCCCAGTTCGTCAACTCCATTGGAAGCCCATAAAGCTTCCCTCGCTGAGTGACCGCATCCAGTGTTCCTGCCAGATAGTCGTCGTAGATAGACTGCAAGTTCCCGTAGCCCGCTGCCTGAGGATCGATGGATGCCACACGGTTATTGACGATGTAAGGGTACGCATCCTCGATCTCCAGATTGAAGATATCAGGACCCTTGCGGGCTGCGAACGCGGTAAGAACCACCTCCTCCATGTTCCTGGAAGGGTAGGTCACCCTTTTGATCGTGACGTTCGGATGCAGGGATTCAAACCATTTGATATACAGTTCTTCCAGCTCGGTTCGGTTGGGATCCTCATGGGTCCAGAACACCAACTCGATGCGCTGCTCGGCAGCATCGCCCGCAATACTCAAAGCAAAAACCAACACCAGTAGACCTAGGAAAATTGTCCACCCCTTTTTCACGACGTCCACCCCCCTCATCGGATTTTTAACCCATCATATCATGGTTAGCTCTCGTGAGTCAAAATGGTGAAACTTCAGTTTTCCTTAATGTAGACCGGTTCCCCGGCAATCAGTGTATGGTGAACCACAAAGCGATCGTCGAAGATTACGATGTCGGCATCCTTTCCTATCTCGATGCTCCCGGTCCGATCGTCGATTCCCAGCAGCCTGGCGGGGTTCAAGCTGACCATCCGCACCACCTGGGGGATTCCAATCCCGATCAGCTCAACCATATTTTTGACCAGCCGATCCATCGGCAGCAGGTTCCCGGCGAGTGTGCCATCCTCCAATCGAACTGAACGTTCATCGGTCACCACCTCAAACTCCCCCAACCGATAGCGTCCCGGCTTCATCCCGGTTGCAGCGACCGCATCGGTCACCAGATAGATCGTCTCGATCCGCTTCAGCCGGACCACCAGCGCGAGGGTCGCCGGATGGAGGTGGACCCCGTCGGCGATCAGACCGACTGAGACATCGGAATCGAAAGCGGCTCCGACCACACCCGGCTCTCGATGGTGGAATCCGCGCATCGCGTTGAACAGGTGAGTGAAGCTTCTGATCCCGTGGCGGACCGCCTCTAGAGCCTGTTCGTAGCTGGCGTTCGAGTGCCCCAGCGATGGAATCGCCTCGATTTGACAGATCGCCTCGATCAGCCGGTCCGCACCAGGGTGCTCGGGGGCAAGCGTTACCATACGGATCAGACCTGTAGTTTCATATCCATCGATCAATCGATGGAACCTCTCGACGGAAGGTTTTCTAATGTACTTTGGATCGTGAGCTCCTGCTTGCTTCTCGGAGATGAACGGCCCTTCGAGGTGGACGCCGAGGATCGCCGGCACTCTCTCCGCTTGACAGCCACCCACCATCTCGATCGCCTTGCGGATCCGTTCGGTCGAAGCAGTGATCAAGGTCGCCAGCAGTCCGGTCGTGCCGTGGGCGATGTGAAACGATACGATCTTTGCAGCCGCTTCGTCGTCCCCATCGATAAACTGATACCCGCCGCCGCCGTTGACCTGGAGGTCGATGAAACCGGGGGAGATATACAATCCGCTCGCGTCGATCTTCTTCGTGTCCTTCGGAAGTTGGCTCCGGTCGATCTGGCCGACTTCCCCGACCTCCGTGATCTTCCCGTCTGAGATCCACAGGTCGGCCTGCTCAATGTGATCCGGTCTCACCACACGGCCGTTCTCAATCAGAATTTGACCCATTGGATCTCGATTCACCTCCTTTCAGCCTTGACAGGCAACTTTTGTGATTATTTATGTCCTTCATTTGCACAGAGCCTATCTATGTTATATACTTCCTCACCAGTTTCGATCAAATCCCCTATTGAGGAGGTCCTCTGTATGCCCGAGGAACCATTGATGCCAAAGTGGGCAGAGGCGTTGTTGGCCAAGCACCCCGGCGCTGAACGCCCGACCCCAGAGAACCCGGTGCCGGGCTGGCTGAAGCAAGAAATTCGACGTATGCCCTTGTGGTACTTAATTCGCGGAACAGAAGAACCTCGGGATGAGCCCCCCTATTACCTCATCGAGGATATCAAGACACAACCCGACCTCGTCGTTTGCGGGGGACCAAGGGATCAGCAAGTTGGCCGACGAGACGATCGAGATTCCCGGGGCCGTTGACGAGTGGATCTCTCCGCTGCTGCTCACCTTACCATTCCAGTTGCTTGGCTATTACCTGGGGCTCGAACGGGGGGGCAATCCGGACGCGTTGAGGTCGGACTCGCTGAGCCACGCGGTGGCTTGGCTGACCGCGTTTCCGCTACCGTCTCTTGTTCCACGAGTCACCCTTCGATCCGGTGGCAGCGACCCGTTTCGGGGCAGAAGCGGCCGTAGAGCCGTTGATGGGCCCGGTTTGGGACCGGCCGGCCGGACTCGATCACCGCACCATCCCGGCACCGATCCATCTGCCAGAGCAGGCCAGCTTCATGTCCCTGGAGCCTGACCACGTTCACCTGGTAGGCCTCAAACCTGCGGCTGATGGGCAAGGGGTGATTGTTCGCGTGCAGGAAATATCAGGTCAAGCGGCCGACTTCCGCCTGAGTTTTCCGCTCGGCCGGAGGATCATTTGAGCTGCTGTCCGAACACCCCGGCGATGAACCATCGTTGGAACAACAGGAACAACGCGACGGGCGGGATCAGGGCTAAAGTCCCTATGGCGGTCAACCCGCCATAATTGGTCCCCCATACGCCTATAAATGACAGGATGCCCTGGGGTAAGACCCTCAAGTCCGGGGACGCAGTCAGTGCAAACGCATATAAGTAGTTGTTCCATGAGGTGATAAAGACAAAGACGGCCACAGCGATCAAGCCGGGAGTCATCATAGGGATCGCAATCCGATAAAGCACGCGTATTCTCGAGCAGCCGTCGATCATGGCCGCTTCCTCAATTTCAATCGGATTGATCAATATAAAGTTTCTCAGCATCCAAATAGCAAATGGCAGATTGAAGACCGCATTGGCCATGATCACCACCGCATGGGTGTTATACAGACCGAGTTTATTGACGTACGAGATCAACGGGATAAGGATGGCGATCGCCGGCAGCAACGGAAGGATCAACAACAGAACGCTGAGATTCTTCCCCGGGAAGTTGAACCGAGCGAGCGCATACCCGCCCAGCAGCGCCACCGGCAAGGTAATCGCTATCGCTCCTGCTGCAACCAACAAGCTGTTCTTGGTATATATGAAGAATTCCGGCCTGGCAAGGATCAATTGGTAGTGCTCAACGGTTATGTCACTGGGAATAATCCCCTTATCGAAGCGTGGTGCCAATGACGTTCTCAACCCCCAGAGAATGGGAGATAACACAAAGACGGTCACCAGTATAACCCCGATCCAACTGATCACGTCTCCCAACCTCGTTGACCTCATCGAAGAACTCATTGAAGATACTCCGTCCTTCCCACCAGCTTCAGATAGATGGCCATGAAGATGACACTGACAACGATCAAAACAACCCCGATCGTCGCACCGGTATTCAGGTCGAAATTGACAAATGACTCTTTAAACAGGCGGACCGCTGTGACCTCTGTGCCATATCCTGGACCTCCTTGCGTTAACGCATAGATGGTCTCAGCATCCTGTACGGTCCACATGGTGATGATCAGCAGGACAATGGCCAGATGAATCCGGGTTAACGGCAACGTCACATATCTAAATTGGGTCCAAGGGCCAGCTCCATCGACCTTTGCCGCTTCGTAAAACTCGGGAGGTATGGTCACAATGCCCGCGGCTAAGAACAGCATCATGAACGGGAAGGATCTCCAAAAGCTGTGTCCGATGACCGTGAGCAGGGCCAGATTAGAGTCGGCCAAAATGACAGGATTGGATCCCGTGATCTTTCCTAACAACAGCGTGAGCGGTCCAAAGGATGGATCGACCAACGATTTGAACAGCACGGCGCTCACCACCGGAGCGATAATCCATGGCAACAAAAAGATCGCTCTGAAAAACCGCATGCTCTCCAACTTTCTGGTGACCAACAACGCCGCAGTGTAGGCGAGTGGGAGCGATAGCGATAGATTTCCGATGACATAAAGTAAAGAGCGCGTTACATTGTTAATAAACCTGCTTTCATTGAACAAAAAGCGGTAATTTTGAAATTGGACGAACTCCGTCGTTCCCCGCAGGGAGGTCTTTTGGAAGCTCATATAGATTCCGGAGAAGATCGGGGCAATCAGCAGGACAGACAAAATAACGATGGTGGGCAATAAGAAAAGATACGGGAGCCTGTATCGGTTCAGAGCATACAGGCTCCCTTTGACGGTCTTGATGAGCTTAAGCTTACCCCTATCCACTATCCATCACCGATGCCATTCAATGTGTGAATGTGGATCCTATTCGCCTGCGAACCTCGCGTTGTACTGGTCTTCGAACTTCTTCAGCGTCGCCGCAATCGGGGCTTGATTGACCAGTATCTCTTGGAAGGCCACGGCCACGATGTCTGCCAACTCCCCATAATGTGCTGTGGGGGGCATAGCTCTCCCATTCCTCGCCGCGTTCAGCCATTTTTGGTAGAAGGGCGTTTGGTACCCCGGACGTTCCCACAACGATAGCCGGGCGGGCAAGCCAGCGTCGGGGAACTCATTGAGAATCTCGGGGCGCAGCAAGTATTCGATCAGCTCGAAGCTGGCATCCGGGTTCTTGCTCAGCTTATGGATCGAAAAGTACCAGGCATTGGTGAATGCTGCCTGGGGCGCTGTTGGATTGAGGAATATATCGGCCTTGATTGGAGTGCAGGCAGACGTAGCCGGGAAGCATCCCTCGATAAAGCCCTCACTTTCCAGCGCTCCGATCCAGTAACTCCCATATCCAAAAGACATGGCCGTTTTGCCCTGCAGGAAGTCGGCCAAGATCCGGTCATCATAGCCTCCGGTGACCGAAAATTCCGGCGTGACCTTGTAGGTATAGACCAAGTCATAGACGAACTGTGCCGCCTTGACCCCGGCCTCCGAGGCAAATACCGCTCTCTTGGTCTTGGGATCCCACAGCTGGCCTCCAAAGTGCCAAATGAACGGCGCGACGAAAAGTTCGATCGTAGCCCGTGACGGCCCGAAGAACATCCCCAATCCCCAGATATCTGTCTTCCCATCCCCATCGATATCTCTCGTTAACCGTTTCGCATACTCCACCAGCTCTTCCAAAGTCTGCGGCGGCCGATTGGGATCCAGTCCGACCTCCTCGAACATATCCCTTCGATAGGCCACGGCTCTCGTATGCGTGCCGGTGGTAATCGCGAGCTGAACGTCACCCTGTACCGCTTTCTGCCAGACCGGACTCCAGCTAAAATCTTTGAACTCCTCCACCGTCCATTGGTTGATGTATGGACTGAGGTCCAGGTAATCGCCCACCAGGAAGTGCATCGGCATGAGCTGAGGGGAACTCAACATCACGTCGTGTGGAATACCGGCCCTGAAGTCGGTCATCGCTTTGGTATCGATCTGATTCCATATATAGATCTCATCCTCTACCTTAAGGTTCGAAAATTCAGCTTCGAACCCCCCGATTTGTCTCATCAGCCATTCAAAGTTCGAGAGCAGATCCCCGCTTCCCATAGGGTCATAGAAGTGAGCAATTTTTACCTTCTGTTTATCTTGAGCCAGCGAATCCACCACGGCCCCGACAACGAGAACCGCTACAACCACCGGAATCACAAACCACCGGATCTTCAAAGTACCTTTCACGGTTAATACCTCCCCTTTTATTGATAATCTTGCCGAATTTGAGCCTTTCCCTTCAATTTTCTCGATTTTCACCCCCTTTCTTTCGGTTTTGTAAACCAGGACTGCTTTGAGTTTATATTATATCCCACTTTGATCTCATTGTCAAGCTCACTTGAAAAGCGAAACGGGTCGCCCGAGTCTGGCCGAGCGGTAGATGGCGGTGACGATTTCCAGCGTCCGACGACCTTCTTCTCCGGTCACCGCCGGATCGCGTTCCTCACGGATTGCTGTGGCAAAGTCCGCAATCTGTCGCCGATGGGACTCGATTTCAATCGCCGTCGCCACGGCAGCGCCGCTCCCCGTGCCCGTGCCTGCTCCTTCATCCTCCATGGCAGGCGGTGGATCGCCCTCTCGAAACGCCCAGACCCGGATCGTCGGTCCGTCGACCACCACCGTGCCTCGCTCCCCATGGATCTCGATGCGCTCAGGGAGGCCGGGATAGAGTGCGGTTGCACCCTCCACCACCCCGAACGCCCCGCTCTCATACTCCAAGAACGCGACACCCAGGTCCTCAGCCTCGATCTGATGGGCGACGGTGGCCGTACGGGCCCACACCGTCCTGACCGGCCCCATCAACCAGCGCAGCAGGTCGATGAAGTGGATCGACTGGTTGATAAACGCTCCACCCCCGTCGAGCGTCCAGGTTCCGCGCCAGCCGCCCTCGTCGTAGTACTCCTGGGTGCGGTGCCACTTCACATAAGCGTCACCGAGGAGGAGTTTTCCGAAACGACCCTGATCGATCGCGCGCTTCAGCGTGACGATCGCCGGGTCAAATCGGTGTTGAGAGATGACGCCGAGTCTCAGCCCAGCCTCCCGGCAGGCGGCGATCAGGGCATCAGCTCGCTCCAG
>JBHIAT010000118.1:0-11790 GCA_046758705.1 Bipolaricaulia bacterium | reverse complement strand
GAAAGCGCCTGAACAAATTTCGTTTTTGCTCAGGAAAGTTAGCGAACCGAGAGTTAGAATTATGTCACGAGAGACGGCACATGCCGAAATGAAACGAATCCTCGGACAGGTGCCCGGGTTTTTTGAGGGCTTACCTGATGATACCATTGACGACGAGTGGGAGCTGTTCAAACGGTTTGAACTCGGCGAGACCGCGATTCCGGCCAAATATCGGGAGTTGATCGGACTCGGGATCGCATCTGTCCTCCACTGTTGGTACTGTTCCAACTTCCACTCGGCAATGGCCCAGTTCCACGGGGCGAGTGCAGCAGAGGTTCAGGAGGTTGTGCATATCGCCAAGTTCACGGCGGGCTGGAGCACTTATTTGAGCGGGTCGCTGTACGATCGCGACCGGTTTATCAAAGAACTACAGGAGATCGGAGAACATCTCAGCCAGGTGTGATATGAGCAAATCCATTAACATCTTGATATGGATCTTCATCCTCGTCTGGGGGCTTTGGCTCCCTGCCGTGGCGGACGAAGTCGAGCTCACCGATGAGGAGCAGATCATCGAACTGTTCGATCGATTGGAGCGGGCGTTTCAAACGAGGAGTTTAATCCTGTTCATGTCCACGATCTCCAAAGCCTATCATGATGAGTCGGGGTTGGGTTATAAGGAGCTGAAGCTTGAGATCGCCGCGGCCTTTAGCGATGAGGGAACATCTATACCTGAGACATCCGAGGGTACGCTCAATGTCACTCTCACGCCGGAGATTTTCTATCTGGATGAACAGAAAGCCGGCGTGCGTGTGATCGCTCAATTCGGCGATGAACCGGAGGAAGAACTGGAAATCTTCGCGGTGGTGAAAGAGAAGGCGGAGTGGAAGATCCTTACCGTTGGTGCACAGAGCGTGATGGATCTGGGTATCCCTGTGTCTGAGGAGGGATCGCCGCCTGAAGGGGCGAGAGAGACCGAAGCCTTACAGGCGATCTCGGTCCCGATCCAGGGATTCCAGCATATAGGCCAGGGACAATCCCATCCCCCATACAATTCCGTGCCGGCCACCTCAGGCTGGCATTATCCATTCACCGCCCCTTGGGGGGTGCACACCGAACCGATCCCCGATGAACTCCAGGTCCATAACCTGGAACATGGAGGGGTCATAATCCAGTACCGGCTCGGGATCGCCGACTCGATCGTCGACGAGCTGCGCAGTTTCACCGAGAGGCACTGCCGGTTGATCATCGCGCCATATCCGGGTCTGGATCGCAACATTGCGTTGACCGCCTGGGGCCAGATCGACAAGTTCGACGAGTTCGACCACGACCGGATCGAGGCGTTCATCGAAGCATTCATCAACCAGGGGCCGGAGCGGATTCCCTGTCCGTGAGGCTAGGAAGAGGCCAGGGCAATATCAAATGCAGGTCCCCGAACTCGTGCCATAGGTAACCCTTCTCAAGTGCCTCGTCGTAGGTGACGAGCAAGTGATCGAGGCCGACAAGCGCTTCTAACATGGCGAGATGTGTGGCGCGCGGCTCGTGCAGTCCGGTCAATAACGCATCTACGGCCCGTATGCCACGTTCGGGTGTGACGATCACGCGCGTCCAACCCTTGCCTGGATGGGTGATGCCCTGTTCGTCGGTGACGGTCTCAAGGGCTCGCACCACCGTCGTACCAACCGCTATGATCCGCTTGCTGACAGCATGCGCAGCGTTTACGATGCGGGCGGTTTCGGGTGGCACGTGGTAGTACTCCTCATACGGCGGTTCGTGATCCTCTAGACTGGCGACACCTGTGTGCAGGATCAAGGGAACCACTTGAACACCCCGCGCGACCAGTTGGGTCATCAGTTCAGGCGTGAACGCCCGCCCGGCCGAGGGCATTTCAGCGCTGCCCATCTCAGTGACGTAGGCCGTCTGATAGTAGGAGAGCGGCCAGCTCTGATTGACGTAGCGATAACGAA
This sequence comes from Bipolaricaulia bacterium, assembly GCA_046758705.1. Lineage (GTDB taxonomy): Bacteria > Bipolaricaulota > Bipolaricaulia > JBHIAT01 > JBHIAT01 > JBHIAT01. The sequence goes on along the minus strand of JBHIAT010000118.1, from coordinate 9,847 downwards.
TCGGGAAACCGTGCCGTGTCAGATAATTGTCCAACGGATCGGGAAGGTCAACGGTCGCAATCCACAGCCGAACGCGACCTTCACCACCCGTTTCGGTCGTACGATGATCCTGCCGGTACGGTGCATGAAGGGTGATTGAAGCGCCGTCCGGTAGTGAGAGGGTCTCCCCAGCCGTGGCTGTATAGAAGGGTTTTGTGGTCACATCATCCGGTTGACGCAGTTCCACCACCCACAGTCCCCCCGGGAGTTTGGTGGACAGATGCAACTCGAGTGGCGTGCCGTCCGCACGGGTGGCGTTCATCGCCGCGTTCATCGTGCCGCTGGTATTGATCACCAACACGTCGCCGGCGTCGAGGAAATCGGGGAGGTCGTGGAACTTCGTATGCACAATGCGGTTACCGGCACGATAAGAGACCATCAATCGCACCTCGTCGCGTGACAGGCCACGAGCCTCGGGCGGTTCGCTGGCCTCGAGCTCCGGCGGCAGATGAAAATCTAATGCGCTTAACTCCGGAACGGCTGTGGATGGCAGAGATAGTGTTGTACTGAAATTCTCGTTCATTTTCTTTTCTTCTCGTTCTCGTTTAGTTTGCGAGCCATGTAGCGGCCACTGGACCTGTTATCTTCAAGCAGCGTAAGGAGACCGGGTACGCTCTCCTCCGGTGGAGGACGATCGCTGATGTCCTCACCGGGAAAAGCCTCCTGTTGCATTTGCGTACGCATGTCACCCGGATCCACCCAATAGACGCGCAGTGAGGGATTTTCGACGGCGAAGACGGCCGAGAGCTGTTCGAGTGCAGCCTTGCTTGAACCGTATCCACCCCAGCCTGCGTAGGCTTCGAGGCCGGCGTCACTGGTCACGTTGATCACACGAGCGCCGGGCTTTAACGCGTCCTGGACCGCCTGGAGCAGCGCCAGTGGGGCGATCACGTTTGTGCGGTAGACCTGCTCAAGCACATCCAGAGGGTAATCGAGCAGATGAGGCTGCGGACTGGGACCCAGGGTGCTGGCGTTGTTCACGACTGCGTCCAGGCCGCCACTGGCTCTGGCAGCCTCGGCAAGCCGCCAGCGGTGCGTCTCATCGGTCACATCACCAGGGATGGCCGTCACCTCTGTCAGTTTCGAGAGTTCTACACGAACGGCCTCGAGAGCCTGTCCACCACGAGCATCAATGATCAAATGCCATCTGCGCTGGGCAAGTTGGCGGGCGAGCGCCAGGCCAAGTCCACGGGATGCGCCGGTGATCAGCGCGGTTTGATGTTTATTTAAGGCCATGATCGAGCTCCTTTCGTCTGACTTTTGCTCAAAGGTTACTTTTACTTAAAGGTAACACGAGAAATGGGTGTGCACATCAGGAACAAGGCCTGTTTTTTTCCTAAAAAAAGGACAGGGTTGAACCCTGTCCTTTGGTACAGTTCGAATCCAGGTGGGAGGCCCGATATCTTTAGAGAGAGGGCGTTACAGATCGATCCCCTGCAGTTGGCGCATGGTCAAAAGAAGTACCTGAAGTAATAATATATGAGGGATACGTACTCATGGACCACCGCACTGATGGAGTCCTCATCTGACCACCACCTCAGGTCAAATCTACTCTGAGCCAGAGGAACTGACACGAAGGTCAGCTCTGCTTCACTGCCGATCACACGCTTGAACGTCATAGCGACCCGGCGCATATGGAAGGGCGAACTGACGACCAATACGGATCTTATCCCCTCTTGCTTGATTAACTCCTTAGTTAACAGGGCCTCTTCGTAGGTGCTTTCGGATGCCATCATGATGATATCACTTGCTGGAATCCCTTGGGACGAAGCGAAATCCCTCACGATATCTGCACTCGATCTTTGTAACAGGGGAATGAGTCTCTCCCCCAGGCTCACGATCAACTTGGAGCCATACCCCTGCTTGTAGAGCTCAACGCCGTAGATGTATCTCTCCTCGTCACCACCGAGGACTCTGATGACATCGGCTTTTTGGGGGGGAGATGTCACAATCAAAAATTCTCCTATTTGGGTCAGAATGGGGCGATAGAAAATAACAGTCAGAAGGACCAGTAAACCGATGATGACGAATGCCGTGAGCCACTTTCGTCGTTTGACTTTTTGGAGAAACGTAATGCGCTTTACTTGCTTCTTTTCACCCATTGGGCCTTGGCAAACCTGGCACGGATTTAAAGATCGATGAGGCCTTTTTGAACAGCGATCGACACCGCTTCAGTGCGGTTCTCAGCTCCCAGCTTTCTCAAGATCGAGCTGACGTGAAACTTGACGGTGCGTTCGCTTCTGAACAGTGTTTCGGCGATCTCCTTATTCTTCAGGCCCTGCGCCAGCAGGCGCAGCACGTCCAGTTCGCGAGGTGTGAGTTGCTCAACGTCTTGGCTGATATGCTTGAGCAGTTTAGAAGTCACAACGGGTTGAAGCAACGATTCACCCGCATGAACGACGCGCACCGCTTGGAAGATCTCTTCACGCGGTGTTCCTTTGAGCAGATAGCCTTGGGCACCGGCTTTCACCGCTCCCACAATCCGCTCGTCGGTGTCGAAAGCGGTGAAAACGATCACCCGAACGTCTGATCCAGCCTGGCGCAAGTGTTTAATGGTCTCAACACCGTCCATCTGGGGCATCTCCAAGTCTAGAAGCACCACGTCGGGCTGGAGCGTCGTCACCTGCTGAACGACCTCGTCACCTGTGGCTGCCTCGCCGACCACCTCAAAGTCAGGTTGCGTGCTGAGGATAGCGATCAGACCCTCCCGTACAATCGGGTGATCGTCTGCGACCAGAATACGAATTTGCTGTGTCATCTTGTTCACGTTAAAGGTACGATAACCTCAAGGCACGTACCTGCATCCGGGCTGCTCTTTAGCTTCAACGTGCCCCCGAGCAGTTTTGCACGTTCGTTCAAGCCCATGAGCCCGTACCGGTCCTTAGGGATCCGGGATGAATCAAAGCCCCGGCCATCGTCCTCCACCTTCAGTTTTATTTGATCCGGTGTCGCCACCAGTTGTACCGTGACGTGGTTCGCATGAGCATGGCGAACGACGTTGGTCAATGCCTCCTGAGCGATTCGGTATAGCCCCATCTCAATGCGTGTTGGCAGCGAGCGATTCCCACCCACGACCTCAAAGCGCAGTTGCAGGTTTCCCTTTGTGATCCACTCCTCTGCCAGCGAAGACAATGCTTCAGCCAGCGTGCGCCCCTCCAGTGGAGCGGCCCGCAGGTCAAGCACCGAGCGACGGGCCTCCTCCAAATTGGCGCGAGTCAGAACCAGGGCTTGATACACCGCCTGCCGGACGCGCTCTGGATCGACATCTGCCTGTTGCAGGGCGTCGGCTGTCTCCAGTTGCAAAGCGATGGCCGATAACCCTTGCGCCAGCGTGTCGTGAATCTCACGTGCCAACCGATTGCGCTCCTCTAAGGCACCCAGTTGAACACTGCGATCAAACAACCGCGCCCGTTCGATTGCAATGCTGAGTAAATCGCCCATTGTGTAAAGCAGTTGCAGATCTTCCGCCGAGAGTTCCCGCCAGTCGGGACTGGCCACGTTGAGAACGCCCAGTTTCTTCTTCTCACCCTGCGCATACAGTGGGATGCTCGCGTGGTAGCGCAGTCCGTCCGTACCATCCACCAATCCGTAGAGCCGACTACAGGTAATGACGTTGACATTCGCCGCACCGTCCAGGTCACCCGCTCTGTAGGTGTCCAGGCAATAGCAACGTCCCTCCATGCGAGAAGGATTGTTGGCCAGTGCGGGTGGAAGGTTCTGCGCTGCCACCAGATAGGACTCACCCGTTTCTTCGTCGAGCAGCCAAATCCAGCCGGTCCGCAGGTCGAGCAATTCAGCCACCTGGGCCAATGTGGTGTGCAGTGCCTGGTTGAGATCGACCTCGCGGTTCAGCGCCTGGGCGATCTCATTGAGGATAGCCAGTTCACGGTTGCGCCGTTGTAGCTTCTCGGTGTCAGATTCGGACATGGGGCTATCCTCCAGCTTGGATCTTCATTATCGTTGTTGCGGAGGTAGAGTCGTTCAATATACTATTCGGAAAGAGCGAATACTTCAAATACTTTAGGAGGTGACAGTTATAGCCGATGTCATCGATTACAAGATTTACGGGGACGATATGCAATTGGTTGAGGTGGAATTGGATCCCACCGAAGGCGTGAGAGCCGAAGCCGGCGCGATGATGTACATGGATGATGGAATCGAGATGCAAACCTCCACCGGCGGCGGTTTGTTTAAAGGATTTAAGCGTATGGTCACCGGAGAGAGTTTTTTTATTACCACCTTCCTTTACGACGGCGCGGGGAAAGGGCGTGTGGCCTTCGGAGCTCCCTATCCAGGCAAGATCATCCCGCTTGAACTGGACAAACTCGGAGGCAAGTTTCTATGCCAGAAGGACGCGTTTCTGTGCGCGGCCAAGGGGATTGAAATTGAGGTCGCTTTTACAAAAAAGATCGGCACCGGGCTGTTCGGCGGTGAGGGTTTTATCCTACAGCGCCTTGAAGGGGATGGCATAGCATTTGTCCACGCCGGAGGAACGATTATTGAACGGGAGCTTGCACCCAATGAGACTTTACGCGTAGATACCGGATGTCTGGTAGCCTTCTCTCCGTCTGTAGGCTACGATATTCAGTTTGTTGGGGGATTCAAAAACGCGCTGTTCGGGGGAGAAGGGATATTTTTGGCCAAGATGACCGGCCCAGGGCTCCTCTATCTGCAGAGCCTCCCATTCTCGCGCCTTGCGGATCGTATCTTTGCAGCGGCCCGCTTCCAACAAAAGGGTGAGCAGAGAGGCATCGGCGGCCTGTTGGGTGGCGTCATCAGTGGAGATCGACCTTAGCCAAACGGCACGCACCGAAACTCAAGAACCGTACCGAGGCCGAAGCGGCATCTCTCCCGGCAGAGGTTGATAGGTCACGTCATCATAGCCGAAAGCGGCTGGCCCGACGACAGGTAACGCCTCGGGTTGCCTCAACAACGACGCGCACGGGATTCCCAGAACCGCCACTCGTTGTCCAAAACGCAACAGCTCTGTAGTCACCGGTTCACCTGTCTCCCGATCCACGATGCAAATGAGATCGGGTACGCAGGCGATCACCTGTCCATCGCGCACGGCGATCAGATTCTCGTTTTGAAACCGCACGTTGAGCTGTTGGCCTCGATCGGCGTCCAATCCTTCGATGTTCACCTCTCCCCTGGCGAAGCCGGTCACCGTACGCCTTTCTACGTCCACGATCTTACCGCGAAACAGCACGGTGCCACCGGTGACCTCCAAGATGGCTTCTATCGGATCGGTATGAGTCCGTCTCGCGGCCAGAACCGCTTCCCCAACCGCCCGGACGAGACTGAGCGTGTAGGGCACGGCCGTTCCTTGGACTTCCACTGCAGTCATAGGAGAAGACGCCATCGTAGCCGTACATCCCATCTGGATCGTGACGGCACGCGCGAAGCGCTCCACGCTCACGGCATCAAGAGCGTGTCGGATGACCACCTGGTTGCCCTTCTCATCGCACAGGATGCCCGGAACGGGCGAGACGCCGTAGATAAAAAACGTGACCATCTGGACCTCGGGGAATGCCCGCCCCATTCCGTCACCATCGACCACAGGCAGGCCTGCCAACGCAGAGACGACCATCGGTTCAATAGAGTTCGCACCACCGATCTCTGCGGAGATGACGGCGGTCACCTTGCGACCCATCTCCCGCTCCAACCCTCTGAGCGCCCACAGACCCTCATGGCCTTGCTCCAGCTTCTCAACCCCTACGGTGGGAGCCCCGATGCCAGCACAAATCACAACTAATGCATCTTCGGGCAATTCAGCAGGTGAAACGACCTGTACGGTTCGTCCTTCCTGAAGCAGAGAGCGTAGACGCAGCATTCCTATATATGGATTTCCCCCGCCGCCGGTACCCAAGATACCCGCACCGATTGCAATCGCCTCTATCATCTCCTCTGTGATCTTCCACATGGTCAGCGTGAGAAACCTAACTCGCCTACCGCTTTGGCACGATGACAGTTCGGATGTTTACGACTCACCTCGGCTTGCCCTGTGACTATGCGGGTCCAGCATATCACGAAGACCATCACCAAGCAGATTAAAGCCTAAGACGGTGAGAAACATGGCCAGGCCAGGGAAGGTCGACGACCACCAAAATTGAGGCAGGAAGCGCCGGCCAAAGGCAACCATAGCGCCCCACTCCGGAGAGGGGGGTTGAGCACCGACGCCAATAAAGCCCAGCGCTGCAAGGCTTAATACCGCAAAGCCAAAATCCATGGACGCCTTTACGATCACGGCAGGCAAAATGTTGGGCAAGATATGTCGAGAGATGATCCGCCGGTTGCTCGCCCCAATCGAGCGCGCGGCTTCCACATGGAAGTTCTCACGGGCGGCGAGCACTTGAGCATGTACCAAGCGACAGTAGCCCGGCCACCAGGTGACGGAAAGCGCCAACGTCGCGTTGATGACACCAGGGCCTAGCGCCGCAGCAATCGCCAATGCCAAAAAGATTCCGGGAATGGTGAGCATCAGGTCGGTGAAACGCATAATGCCCTCACCGATCCAACCTCCGTAATATCCCGCGATACTGCCCAATAGGGTGCCAATCGTTATCGCCACGACGAGAATAATCGCCCCTACGGCGAGTGAAATGCGCGTCCCCAGCACCACACGAGTGAATACATCGCGTCCCATATTGTCCGTGCCGAAAAGATGCTTTGAGTTGGGAGGCTCGAAGCGCTCGCGAACATGAATGGCTCCCACTGCATCGTCAGGATAGGGTACCCAGTAAGTCCCGGTGATCGCGATGAGCGCGAGAAGCCCAACGATCGTAAGTCCCACCCAGGACAGAGGATCACGCTTGAAGCGGCGGATGGCACGCTCGTCTAGCCCTAACAGGAGTCGTATCCGGCTGAGCCCTTCACGCCATGCTGGAATCCCAGGCAGTTGTCGCTTGTCAATGGTGGAACCTACATATTTACTCATGTCGAATGCGCGGATCTACGACACCGTAAAGGATGTCTGTGAACAAGGTGGTGAACATCACCAATACACCCACAAACAAGGTGATCCCCATGATCGGTTGAAAATCCAAGGTCAGCGCCGACTTGGTGACATAGAGTCCAATGCCCGGCCAATCGAACACAGCCTCTATCAGCACGGAACCACCCAGTAGAAACCCGAACAGGAACCCGACCATCGAAATCGTAGGAATCAGGGCATTCCGCAATACGTGTCCAAGCAGCACACGCTGCTCTCCCAACCCCTTAGCGTACGCCACGCGCACAAAGTCTTGTGATAACACGGTGAGCGCCTCGGTGCGCAACATGCGTACCACGAGGGCAAAACCTAGCAGGGACTGGCATAAGGCCGGCAAGGCGATGTGGCGAAGCACAACCGGAAATGCCTTCCAATTTCCAGAAAGCAAGGTATCCAATAACAGTAGGTTTGTCTGTGAAGGCGGTATCGCCTGGCGTATATCAAAACGACCACTGACCGGAAACCAGCCCAGCTGCCAAGCAAAAACGACCTGCAATAGAATGGCGACCCAAAATATCGGGAAGCTGATCGAGCCAACGGCCATTAACCGTGATAAGTGATCTATCCAGCGATTCGAATAAGCCGCGGAGTACAGTCCGATCGGGATGCCCAGCACGAGAGCGATCACCATGGAGACCAGGATGAGCTCCAGGGTCGCTGGGAAAAAGTTTCGCAGGTCCTCCACCACCGGGCGGCTGCTCATGACGGATCGACCTAGATCTCCCCGCGTCACCCCCTTCATATACTCCAGGTATTGGATATGCAGAGGCTTATCGAAGCCGAACTCGTGCCTCAGGGCCTTGATCTCCTTGGGACCTGCACGGGGACCAGCTGCCAGGCGAACCGGATCACCCGGAACCATATGTGAGATAATGAAAGTCAAGATGGACAAACCAATCGCTGTGGGTATGATCAGCAGCAGTCGTCGGAATATATATCCTCCAAGGCCCATCAGGACGTCTCACTCTCTATTCTCTAAAGTTCTTTACACTTTACACTATAGCGCTTTATGCCCTCTCTTTACTGTCATCGATCCAAAGTCGCCAGAAGTCCACACTGATATCGCCAAAGTATTCATAGCCCTGGACTCGCTTGCGGAATCCCAAGTTGTTGGATATGACAAACAGTGGCATGCTCGGTACATCTTCCATGACGAGTTGCTGCAGACCTCTGATGATCCTCAAGCGAGCTTCTGTGTCCGTTGTGACGAGCAACTTCTCAATCAACGTGTTGACCGTGGGGCTTTTGTAGAACTCGCAGGTCTGGAATGAACCTCCGGTTTCGCGATCCCAGTTGGGCGAGTAGAACTGCTCGACGAACCAGAGGTCAGGGATCGGCGCGCTCTGGACGAAGATATTGATCATGTGGGGACCGGTCTCCGGGAAAGCACAGCTGGCCACCATGTCAGGCCAGATTTTAGGCACCAGGTTGACCTTAATGTTGAACCTGCGCAGCTGGTCGAGGAGGATGAGGCCGACCTGCTCCTCAAAGTCCAGGCCGGTGACGTACACGTAGTCAACCTCTACGCCCCCATCCTTCCAGGGTGTCTTGTCAAGGTACTCACGCGCCTTGTTCAAATCGTGACGGTACAAGGGTTGAACCTCTGGATCGTGGCCCCCCACGCCCTGCGGGATCGGGCCAACCATCAGGGGCGCTGTACCTAAAAGAAAGTCCTCGATGGCCTGGTAGTCAAAAGCATAGGCCAGGAACCTGCGGAAGTTGGGATCGGAAGTGGGTGGCTTCGTGTTGTTGAGCTTGACGTAGCCGGCGAGCAAACCTGCGTTGCTCTGGGTTGTGATTCGGGGATCGTTTTTGAGGATTGCGAGGTCATCGACTGAGATCACGTCGGCGATATCCGCTTCTCCCGATAGCAGGGCCAGGCGCCGCGATGTCGGCTCGCCGATGACTCGCCAGACGAACCCGGCCAGATGTCCCTCACCGGGCCACCCCTGCCAGTAATCTGGCACCGCTTCGAACTCATAAGTGGATATCTCCGGCCTCCAGCTCTTCAACGTGAACGGGCCCGATCCTGCCTCATGAGTCCGGAGCCACTCCGCTCCTTCATCTCCGCCCCGTTCATGATCCCTGACCTGTTTGGGGTTCACGATGCCCTGCTCTTGGAATGCCAAGAGTCGCGGGAAATCACCAAAAGGCGTCTTCAGGGTCATGCGCACGGTGTGGTCGTCCATGACCTCGACGCTGCCTGTCTCATCCAGGTATGGCTGGAGAACATTGGAACGCTGCTTCTTCATGCGCAGTGTGCGCTCGTATGAGAATTTGACCGCTTCAGCCGTCACCAGGGTCCCGTCATGGAACTTGGCCTGATCCGTGAGGTGAAAGATCCATTCACGGGCATCCGGGGATGCTTCCCACTTACTGGCCAATCCCGGTTCCACCGGCGCTGGCCAGCCACCCTCAAACCGGAAGAGTCGATCATAGATCTGACGCGAGACAGCCCCGATGGAGTAATCGGTACGATCCGAAGGATCGATCGTGGGAATATCTTGGTCGGCCGCGTAGATGAGCACCTGCGGTTCTAACCCCTGTGCCAGAACCTTCTGGACGATAGAGGATGTGCCTGCGGCTGTAAGGGCAGCCGCTCCACCGACTGCGAGGCCCAACTTGACGAACTGCCTTCGACTGATCTTGCCTTGCTTGTAGAGCTTTAGCAAGGGCTCCCACTGCTTCTGCAGTGCCTGTTGATCTTCTGAAGATGAAGGTTCACTCATGGGCCTAACCTCCCCCTTTTGAGCATTTACAGTTTTTAGTATGATTATATGAAAGCGCTGCGGCACTGTGCAATACTTGGGAGGGGAG
>JBHIAT010000117.1:0-11819 GCA_046758705.1 Bipolaricaulia bacterium | reverse complement strand
AGATGAATCGCATCAAGATGGCACAGCAAGGGGTTCCCGACCAGGTCCCGATATACGGCCAGATCCATGAGTTTGCCATGGCCCAGTCCGGCGTCTCCGCCAAAGAGTTCTATACCAACGGCACCCTGCTGGTGGAATCAATCGTGGAAACGGCACAACAGTACGGCCTGGACGATCCCCATGTGGACTATGACACCTACAACATCGAGGCCGAGGCGATGGGCATGGAGGTCCGATACTACGATCACCAAGCGCCTCAGTTGGTGCAGAGCAAACCACTGATCCAGGAGAAGAGCGACCTGGACCATCTAAGACCTCCGACCCCCGGTGAGGATGGCCGCATGCCGTTTGTCGTGGAGGTGTTTGAGGCGTACCAAAAAGCGGTCGACACACCGAAGTGGCATCCGTCGATGTCTTACACCGCTCCGTTTACGTTGGCGACTCGGGTGAGAGGGGTGGAGGCATTCTTAATGGACACGGTCCTCGATCCCAGCTTTGTCCACGCGGTTCTTTCGTTTCTGACCGATGAGGTACTGATCCCCTGGATCCAGATGTTGAAAGAAGTCAACAAGAAAGATGAGCCGATCGTCGGGGGAGCGGATGCGCTGGCTTCCCCTCCGTTGCTTAAAGTTGAAGCGATGAGAGAGTTTGCCCTCCCGTATCTGTTGAGGATTCGGAACGCATGTGGGTGGGAAGGGGTAGTGCAAAACTATTGGGGCGAGAGCATCATCGACCCACCCGAGATCCTGTTGGACTTTAAGCGAGACGCATCTCCGAAGGTGATCTTGGCGATGGATCCCGATGTGGAGAAGATCGGACCCGAGATCTTCAAACGGTACGTGGATCGGCATGGCATGACGCTGACTTTGGGGTTAGGGGCAGATTTCCTGGCAATAGCCACCCCAAAGCAGATCAAAGAGCGGATCAGGAAGTACATTGAGGTTGGCGGCATGGGAGGGAAGTTCCTGTTGTACCTCTGTAATGCTGCGGCCAATACGCCTCCTGAAAACTTAAAAGCGGCGGTGGAAGCGGTTCAAGCGTATGGAGTTTACGAAAACGGAGCTTTGAAGTCCGCTCTGTAGATCCCGCTGCCGAGCCGATCACCTTGACCTCACTCCAGCAGCAGCACTTCGACCTCTTCCCCTGCCTCCCGGCCCTCCGAGTTCTCAGGGGTAATCACCAGGCCGTGGTTCTGAGCGATCGAAGACAGAATGCCGGCACCGGAGGTCCGCACCGGATGGGCGACGTTGCCTTCGAGCCGCACCCGGGTGAAGCTCTTCAGCCCGAGCTCCGAGGTGATCTTGCGCTCCAGACTCGCCCGGACCGTCCTCGGCGGGGCCGGCGGGATGCGGGCCAACCTGTCGACGGCCGGCTTGAGGAACTGGAGCGCGGCGATGACGGTCGCCGCCGGATAACCGGGCAGACAGATCGCCGGCCTGTTGGCTGCAACCGCCAGGACGACCGGTTTGGCCGGTTGGATGGCGACACCATGGGTCAGCACCTCGCCCCGCCGTTCGACCGCTTCGACGATCTGATCTCGGGACCCGACGGAGCTTCCCCCGGTAAAGACCAGCAGATCGGCGTCAAGATTCTCTTTGAGGATCGCTTCCAACTCGGACGGCTTGTCGGTGAACGCTTGTCGGTAGCGCGGCTGACCGCCCCAGCGCTTCACATATAAGGAGATGGTCAACCCGTTGGTGTCGATCATCTGTCCCGGTTTCGGTTCCTCTGCCGGTCCGATGAGCTCTTCGCCGGTGGTCAGCACAGCGACGGTCGGTTTCTCGTAAACATCGACCTGCTCTACGCCGACGGCCCGCAACAATCCTAGATCGGCCGGCCTGAGTCGATGCCCAGCCTCGAAGACGACCGCGCCCCGTTCGATATCCTCGCCCCGCCGTCCGATGTTCTCACTACGCGCCACCCGTTTGAACACCTCGACCTCATCCCCCATCTGCTCGGTGTATTCCAGCATCAGGACGGCGTCTGCCCCCTGCGGGATCGGGGCCCCGGTGTTCACCCGGCTGCACTCATTCGGCCCGATGGGACCCTCGACAAGCTGCATCACTGCCGGCGAGATCCGCGACGCCCCGAACGTATCTTCTGCCCGAATCGCATAACCGTCCATGGCACTGCGATCATAGTGAGGCACGTCGCGTTCGGAAACGATCCACTTGGTCAGGACACGCCGGTCGGCCTCCTCGAGCGCCACAACTTCCGTCCGCTCCAACGGGGTGATTCGCTTCAGGAAGCGCTCCAGCGCCTCATCGGCTCGCTCCAGCCGCTTGAACCCTCTGCTGACTGCCATTGCCTTACCTCCGTCTTCACTCCACTTAAGATATAGACTTGTCGAACGGTTATGCAACTCAATGCCGGTGGAATTTTGGATGATTAAGAGTGGATAGACTATAATCATGGTGGACGATGCATCTCAGGAGGAGACGGAGATGGACGAAGCTGAAGGGTTGACCCACCTCGATGAACAGGGTCGGGCGCGAATGGTCGATGTCAGCGAAAAGCCTGATAGTGAGCGGGTCGCTATCGCCCGGGGCTCAATCGCCATGTCCCGAGCGACCCTGGAGAAGATCCTGTCAGGCGATGTAAACAAGGGTGACGTCCTGGGAGTTGCCCAGACCGCCGGGATCCTGGCCGCCAAACGAACCTGGGAGCTGATCCCAATGTGCCACCCGATCCGGATCGGTGGGATCAAGCTCGAGTTCGAGACCGAGGCGGACGACGATGGGGGTCGGATCACCGCCTACGCTACGGTCAAGAACATCGACAAAACAGGCGTAGAGATGGAAGCACTCACCGCCGTCTCCGTGGCTCTGCTGACGATCTACGACATGGCCAAGTCACTTGAGCAGGGGATGACGCTTGAGAGGATCGAGCTGCTCGAGAAGCGCGACGGCAGGAGCGGAGTTTGGAAGCGCCCGTAATTCCGCTCACCGACGGCACAGGGAAAGTCGTGAGAGAGTCATGTCAGAGCTGCCCGAGGTAGAGACGGCGAGGCGGGGGCTGAACGGCCGGTTCGCCAGAGATCGCCTGGGTGATCTGGAGATCGTGCGACCGGGACTCCTCCAAAATCTGAGGGAGGAGCAGCTCCGGGAGAAGACGATCGGACAGATGCTCCAGTCCGTCGGTCGGCGGGCCAAATACCTGATCTTCTATCTTGCCAATGGATATGTGTTCCTTATCCACCTGGGGATGGAGGGGCGGTTTCTGGTCGATCGGGAGATGGTTCTCAACCTTCAGGCCGTCTTCCACTTCGAGGACCGGGGGAAGATCCATCTGGATGATATCTATAACCACAGTCGATTGTACCTGGCCCGTTCAGAGGCGGTCGAGGAACTGCCGATCATCGCCAAGCTCGGGGTCGAACCGTTGACTGAGGGCTATACGTTCGAGCGATTCTCAGCACTACTTGCATCCAGGCAGGAAATCAAGCGACTGCTGCTCGATCAGACCAAGATCGCCGGGCTTGGGAACATCTACGCCAACGAGATCCTTTACCTGTGTGGGATTCATCCCGAACGAGCGGCTAACAGTCTGACGGCCGAGGCGGCCCGCTGTCTGTTTCAGGAGATCCCAAAGCTTCTGGAACGGGCGATCGCGGCGGGAGGCAGCTCTACCTACCTCTACCGCCACATCGACGGAAGTCAGGGTCGGTTTCAGGAGGAACACCGGGTCTACCAGCGGGCGGGCAGGCCCTGCGAGCGATGTACGACCAAGATCGAGGAGATCGACCAAGGGGGGCGGCCCAGCTACTTCTGTCCCGTATGTCAGCCGTCCGATCGGATGCGGATGGATCCGTTATTTCCTTGACTTCAAGCTGCTTGTCACAAATCCCGAACCAAGCTCTCCAGAAGCTCCTGTCGATGTGTATCAGTCAGCGCGTCGAGGATCGGGTCCAGGTTCCCCGCGAGGATCTCCTCTAACTGGTGGAGCGTCAGGTTGATCCGATGGTCGGTGACCCGGTTCTGCGGGAAGTTGTAGGTGCGGATCTTCTCGCTGCGGGCGGCACTGCCGATCTGAAGCCGACGTTTCGTGTCCCGTTCCTTCCGCTTCTCGGTCTCCAGTCGTTCCTTGAGCCGAGACCTCAGGATACGCATCGCCTTCGCCCGGTTCTTGTGTTGGGATCGCTCGTCCTGGCAGGTGACCGTCATCCCGGTTGGCTTGTGGATGACCCGGACGGCCGAGTCGGTGACGTTGGCATGTTGCCCCCCTGGCCCCGATGACCGGAACGTCTCGATCTCCAAATCATCCGGGTCAATGGCCACCTCGACCTCCTCTGCCTCGGGCAGGACGGCGACGGTCGCTGTCGACGTGTGGATCCTCCCGGAGGATTCGGTCTCTGGCACCCGCTGCACCCGGTGGACCCCGGACTCGAACTTCAGCCGGCCGTACGGCGCCTTCCCTTCGACGGCGAAGATGATCTCTTTGAAGCCACCGATCGACGTGGGGTGAGAGTCCATCAAGTCGACATTCCAGCCTTTCTGCTCGGCGTATTTTCCATACATGCGAAACAGATCGGCGGCGAACAGCGCCGACTCCCCACCGCCTGCCCCGGCCCGGATCTCAACGATGGCGTTTTTCTCGTCGTCGGGATCCTCCGGCAGCAGCAGAGTCCGGATCTCTGAGATCAACTGATCCTCGAGTTTCCGATTCGTCTCGATCTCTCCTTCCAAGAACCGGCGCATCTCCTCATCTGTCTCCTCGGCAAGCAGCTCCTGGGCTTCGCTGATCTCGATCTTTATCCGCTTCAGTGCTCGGTACTGCTTCACGATCGGCCCGAGCTTCGCGTAGCGCTGGGAGATCTCTTGGTAACGCTTGCCGTCCTGGAACACGTTTGGATCGGCCATTTCCTCCTCGAGCTCCCGGTGCTCACGTGCGATCGCTTCGAGTCTGTCCAGCATCGGATCAACCCTTCCCAGGTCTCTCCTTCACGTCATCGGGATAGTTCCCGATCCATCGTTTTGAAAAACTGGTTGATCACCAGTTTGGCTATTCCACTTATCATGTGGTCACCGAACCCGGCGATCTTGCCGCTGACCTGGACCTCGCCGGTGTAGGTGATATGGGTTTTGTCGGCCAACCCCTCGAGATCGAAGATCCCGATGATTTGGATCGGCCCTGGGTTCCCTGTGGCCTCGATGCTCAATCTGCAATGCGAGTTGGGTACCTTATCGGAGATCTCGACCCACCCGGTGTACTGCCCCTTGGGGTCTGTGAGCCCCAGCTCCAGCATGGCCCGGTACCGACTTTCGGATCGACCTTCGCTTTCGAGCTCCAGCTGCCGGCAGCCCGGGATACACTGGATGAGCAATTCGGGATCGTTCAACGCATTCCAGACCCGATCTAAAGGAGCATTCACCGTATAACTTCCGTCGAGTTTCACAACCAACCCCCGCCGCGCGCTGACTCCATCATCCGCTTCTTCAGGGACCTTCGTCCTTCCTGCGCACCAGCTCAAGCAGCAGGAAGGAGATTGCATAGAGCAACACGATCGTGGCAGCGCGGGCATAGCTTTCCGCCGGCAGCCCTCCCACCTTGGTTGCCAACGCTGACACGACCGCTAAGATGGCGACGACCCCGGCGGCGATCAGAGTCGCATAGGTCAAATTTCTTAAGGACATCATCTGCCTCCTTCAATTTTACTGAATTTAGCTTAATTAAAAGGTGGTTTTATTGTCAAGGTTTTTTGACGGGACGTGCTTCCAAACGTATCGGGCCAGTGCAAGCAGGGAGACGGAGGTTGGCAGAAGTGGTAGGCCGGCCACCCTCCGTCTTCGTTCTGCTGTCTCAAGATGTAAGCGACCGCTTTTGCCTGCTTTTCTTGATCGACCCGTTCGAGATAATGGGCCAGGATGATATACTGAGCTGTCATCGACGGATCCGATTCCATGATCCCGACCCAGTAACCGTCCGCGTGTTGAACGCTGAGGAGATACCGTTGGGCCTGACCGATGGACTCGGTGATCTGGGCTTCGAATTGGCTTGTAACGGGAGCTGACCGAGCCAAAATCCGGTTGCCCAGTACCGAGGCTGGAACAGCAAAAAGCAACCGGAGGAACTCCCGTCTTCGCAGGGTGCGCATGGGTTATCATGGGTGGGGCAGATCGCCCTGCCACTCCTCGTGGAGTTGGTTCTCGATCCCTAGCAGATCCAGGATCCGGCCGACGGTATGATCAACGATATCCTGGATCGTCTTCGGTTTGATGTAGAAGGTGGTCATCGCCGGAAAGATGATCGCGCCTGCCTCGGCGAGCCGCAGCATATTACGCAGGTGGATCGCATGGAGCGGTTCCTCCCGCACCAATAAGATGAGCCGGCGGCGTTCCTTGAGGGTCACATCACCGGCCCGAGTGATCAGGTTGTCCGACCGCCCGGTCGCCAGCGCCGACATCGTGTTGATACTGCACGGGGCGATGACCATCCCGCGATATTGAAACGAGCCGCTTGCCAGGCTCGCGCCGATATCGTGGAAGTGGTGAACCACATCGACCTGTTGCTCCAACTGCTTGACCGTCTCGGCGTCGAACTCGTGCAACAGGTTCCGCTTGGCAGCCGGGGAGATGACCAAATGGGTCTCGATCTCCAGATCGTGAAGTGCCTTAACCAGGGTGATCCCGTAGATCTGACCGCTCGCCCCGGTCATGCCGACGACGATCCTCGTCCGCTGCTCGTTCATCCCCCCAACTCCCGCACCTTGGCCAGGATACTAACCCTCTCCTTCAGGTAAACCTGCTCGTCGCCGCGGAACCGATAGGTGATACCGGTGATCAGCGGTGTGAGTCGGTTGACATCCTCAAGCACCCGGGTAATTCCCATTTGGAAGACCGACATGGACACCCGCTTATCACCCAATTCCGAGATCCGCTCCGAGATCTTTCCCAGAGGCTCGGCCCGCCCTTTGATGTAATAAGCACCCTCGCGATCGACGAGGATGAGCGTCACGTTCGGATTGCGCTTCAGGTTTCCGGTGGTCGTCGTCCCCTCCCAGGTGACCAACCTCAGGGTCCCGGGGTCGATGGCCACCACCTCTCCGTAGGAGAGCATCGCCGGATGAGGCCATCCCTCCGGGCCGTTCGTGACGATCAGGATTGCATTCCACAGCTTCTCCTCGAGGTTCTCCCCATTGAGAAGCTCGTGGAGATGATCGGAAAGCTTGTTCCCGGTCAGTTCGCTCATCGGACTCCCTCCGTCGGTCAGTTTAGTCGGTCGCTCACCGTTCGATCAAATCTCCTCGGGATCAAGATCGGAACGGTTCTCGTAATCGGTAACCGAAGATTGAAGAAGCCTAATGAGGAGAATTTGCATCGGTTCGGGTGGGATTGCTAAAATACAACCGGAAAAAAAGAAGGAGGTGAGGGGAGTGCACAGAGCATTACTCCTCAAAACGGTGTTGGTAGTAGCGCTGATCGTGCTGCTGGGAGTGGGGACGGTCTCAGTAGCGCAGGAGCTGGGAACGAGGCAGCGGCCGATCTTTCTTCTGTTGGTGCCCTCGGTCGACGCGCCCGTCATCCAGGCTGCCGGTGACGCGATCGCGGAGGCGATCTTTGATATGACCGGGCTTTTTGTCGAGGCTCACATGACTGCGGACTATGCCGCCCTCATTGAGGCGATGAGGACGGCTGAAGGGGATACCTTTGCCATCCCGACCACCGCTCAGTACGTCGAGATCTACGAGCAGACCAACGGAGGGGTGGAGATCGCCCTGGCCTCGGTCCGGCGCGGCTACAACTTCTATTTCTCGAGTTTCTATGTCCGGCGCGATAGCGGCATCGAGTCGCTCGCGGATCTTCAGGGAAAGGTATGGATCTACAACGACCCGGGATCTACCTCGGGATATAAGTTTCCGAGGATCGTCTTGGAGGACAGAGGGATCCGAGTTAGCGATACGGTTGAGACCGGTGGGCATGCGAACTCCATGATCGCCCTGCTCGAAGGGCAGGGGGACTTTGCCACCGGGTATGGCAGCCCGCCAAATGCACCGGACTATTTGAAGGCACAGGGCGTCCGATGGGAGTGGGGTGATGACCCGGAGCTGATGATCTGGGACCGCTGGAACAACCAGCTCTTCCCCGAGAGGCTGCGCTGGAAGGGCGTGGATCTCCGCCTCGCGGTAGCGGGCGAGTATCCTGAAGTGTGGGAGGAGATTGCCGTTCTCGATGTCGCCGGTCCGATTCCCAATGACGGTATCGCCTTTGTCAAGGGTTTCCCGGCCGAAAAGAGACAGCAGATCATCGAGGCGTTGGTCACCCACATTCACACCCCGGAAGGCAAGGAAGTTTGGGGCGACCCGAAGTTCTATGAATGGTCCGATATGGCTCCGATCACCGATGACTTTTATAACCTAGTCAGATTGAGCCTCGGATATAAGATCCCCGACCCGTTTGTCCGCCTTGAGGTGAGTGATGCCGCTGCTCGCCTGCCGTTGACCTTGAGTCGGGCGGAATCGGAGGGATGGCGCGAAGTGGTGCCCATCTGGAACCAATCCCACTCGTTGAAAGTGGATCGGGATAACGGAGATCGAAGGCTCAGTGCGGGCGATGTGGTCCGATTGACCAACCAACAGACCGGTGATTCGACCCTGTTCCAGGTGCTGGACGTCTATACTGACGCGGATGGCCAGGTCAATATCAATGTCACCGAGGCAGGCGGTTAGTCGGAGTCCACATCTTGAGTCATGGAAGATCAGGGATATGGAGGGAGGGGGCTTCCGCCTCCCTCCTTTCCCTTTATTTCTCAACTGAAGTAATAATAAGGTGCTATGGCTGATGACCAATTAGTCGTCGAACATCTGACCAAGGTGTATGAGCGAGGCAAGGTGCTCGCCCTGGACGACATCAGCTTCTCCGTAAAACGAGGGGAGTTTCTCGTCATCATCGGGCTGTCCGGCTCCGGGAAGTCCACCCTGCTGCGCTGTATCAACCGGTTGATCGAACCGACCGCCGGCAAGGTCTACTTCAACGGAATCGATGTCACCACCGTCTCCCCCAAGGAGATGCGCCGGATCCGAAGAAAGATGGGGATGATCTTTCAACAGTTCAACCTGGTCAAACGCTCCTCGGTTCTGATGAATGTGCTGGCAGGTCGGCTCGGGTATGCCAGCCCCTGGCTCACCGCCACCTACCGGTTCTCGCCCGCCGACCGAGAGCTTGCCCTGGCGAATCTGGAGCGGGTGGGGATATTGGAACAGGTTTACAAGCGCGCCGATGAGCTGTCGGGGGGACAGCAGCAACGGGTGGGGATCGCCCGTGCCTTGATGCAGCAGCCGGAGCTGTTGCTTGCCGATGAGCCGGTGGCGAGCCTCGACCCGGCGACCTCACACTCGGTGATGAAGTATGTGGAGGATATGAACCGAAACTCTGGGGTGACGATCCTGTGTAGCCTCCACTTCCTCAGCTTGGCCAGAAGGTATGGCACGAGGATATTGGCCCTCAAAGACGGGGAGATCGTCTTTGAGGGCCTTCCCGCCGAGATCGATGAGGCCAAGTTCAAAGAGATCTACGGTGAGGAGGCACAGGAGGTAGAGGTGCGCTAGCCGATGAAGGTCGAAGTCAAAGGGAAGGCCAAAGAGGAAATCCGGGGCAGGGTGAAACGACGCCCCCTGGTCTTGAAGGCGCGCGGATTGGCCCTGTTGGTCGACTGGGCCGTCTGGGGGTATCTCGCTTACTTGGTCTTTTTCCTGATCGACTACTGGCACAGTCAAACCGTGCCCCCTTATCGTGGTGTCACCTTTCCCACCTATGGTTGGTGGATCGCCGCGATCGCTACCTTGGGGGTGGCCGTCCTTTGGGAATCGTTGGGCCAAAGTTTCGGGTTGAAGTGGTTCTATCCCGTCTCCGAGGTGGAGGTTGCCAGGACGCGGCCCCGGTGGTTCAAGACGAGCTGGGGCATCATGACGGTGGTGTTGATCGTCATGACCGCCTACCATGGCTGGTTGATCACCGACATCGATTTCGGGAAGTTCATCCAGCGTGCGCCTACAACCGCCTATCTGTGGAAATGGCTTGTCACCCCGGATTTCACCCATTTCATCACCCCTGAGCCTGTGCTTCAGGACTCCATCGCCACCGCGATCGTCGAAACGATCTATATGGCGCTGATGGCCACACTCTTGGGGGTGGTGTTTGCAGTTCCGCTGAGTTTTCTCGGCGCGCGAAATATCATGTTGACCGGACCGATCGGTTGGGTAATCTACACCATCACCCGAGGCTTTTTCAACATCGTTCGTTCGATCGAACCGATCGTCTGGGCCGTTCTGTTCGCCATATGGGTCCGGTTTGGACCGTTTGCCGGTATGTTGGCCTTAGGTGCCCATACCATCGCCGCCTTGGGGAAACTCTACTCAGAGCAAGTGGAATCGATCGATCCCGGTCCCCTGGAGGCGATCGCGGCGACCGGAGCCCGTCGCTGGCAGGTCATCCTGTACGGCGTCATCCCTCAAATCATCCCCCCGTTCCTCGCGTTTACCATATATCGCTGGGACATCAATGTGCGCATGTCGACCATCATCGGCATCGTTGGAGGCGGTGGGATCGGACGAATCCTGTTTTACTATAAAAACGAGATCAGATGGCAAGAGGTCGGGGCTGTGATTGTGGTGATCGTAACGGTGGTATGGATTATGGATTATGTCAGTGGGCGGATCCGAGAGAGGATGGCTTAGGATGAGCGGCGAGCCCTATACAGGATTGACGGGAGCGCTAGAGCCGAAACCTCAGTGGCTGAAAACCATCGGGGTCTTTCAAAAGCGGATCGTCGCATTTGTGATCGATTTGGTCGTGCTTCTCTACCTTTGGGTGATCTCTTCCTACAGTTGGAACTCTCTCCGTTATGAACAGGAGAGCTTCCTCAGCCTCCCATGGTGGATGATGCTGATCTCGGTCGTCGGGCTTGTCGTCATCTGGGAGATGGTCGGTCTCTCGTTGGGCACGAAGGTGGCTGGGGTGAAGCAACAGGAAGGCGGCGACTCGAAAAGGGAGGCAAAAAAGAAATGGTATCAAACCAGTTGGGGCATTTCGACCTTCCTGCTGATCGCGCTGACCATCCTGGCCGGCCTGTTGATCACCGAGGTTGACTTCAAGGCCCTTCTGACCGGGGCTCCGAGGACCGGACGGGTGTGGAGGTCGCTCGTCACCCCATGGACGGCTGACGACTTCAGGGGGACCTTGGTCATGGGCATTGAGCTCCTGACCGTGACCATCTTTATGGCGTTGATGGCGACCCTGTTCGGTGTTCTGTTCGCGGTCCCGTTGAGCTTCTTGGCGGCACGCAACCTGATGAAAGGATGGATTGGACGCACGATCTATACCATCACACGCGTGGTTATGAGCATCATGCGTTCCATCGAGCCGATCATCTGGGCGATCGTCTTTGTGGTGTGGGTGCGTATCGGTCCATTCGCCGGTGTGTTGGCGTTGATGATTCACTCCATCGCAGATCTGACCAAGCTCTACTCGGAGCGGCTCGAGTCGATCGATACCGATCCGGTGGAGGCGATCACCGCCACCGGGGCGAACCGGTTCCAGGTGATTCTCTATGGCATTATCCCTCAGATCATCAATCCCTATCTGTCATTCACGTTGTACCGCTGGGACATCAACGTGCGGATGTCGACAATCATCGGTATCGTCGGAGGTGGAGGAATCGGCCAGATGCTCTACCAGTTTACCCGCCTGTGGAAGTGGCAAGAAGCCGGGCTGATGATGTGGATGATCGTGGTGGTCGTCTGGACGATCGATTATACCAGCAGCCGTCTGCGCGCCCGACTGGAGTAACGTAGGATTATTATCTATTTACTTTCCAGGTACTCA
>JBHIAT010000116.1:0-11859 GCA_046758705.1 Bipolaricaulia bacterium | reverse complement strand
CCCCGGCTCCAGCGACCACCAGCCATATCGGTCATCGGGGGAGCGCTTCTCGGGCGCGATCTTCTCCTGCTGTGCAGTCCGATACTCGCTCCCGCCGAAGTCGAACTCAGCCCTCGTCTGAAGTATGGAGACGGTCGCCACACTCAACAGTATGCTCCCTTCCTGGACTTGCGTCCCCTCGTGAATTAATCCGTTCACAAACGCCTTCGTGTCACTTCCTGCCAACAGTTCAACCATAACGATCCCCTTCTCTTAATCCTCACTCCTCCACCTGTTCGAATTCGGCGATCTCGATCGGCGCCTTCAGCCAACTTCCGAACTCAACCTGGGTCGAGACAGGATCCCCTAGCCCTAACCCTTCGCCACTCGGCCCTGAGGGATCTCCCCACCAATTCTCCGTCACATCCGCCATCCCAGTCACGTTGTGAACGCCAAATTGCTCGTTGTCGACGATGTTATTCCAACGAACCAGGTTGTCCCACCCGGACGATTCCATATCGATCCCCACCTGGTTCTCAGCGATGGTGTTCCTATGGATGGCGTTTCCCTGAGATTCCAGCAACCGGATCCCCGAGCCGTTCTCCTCGATCCGGTTGGCTTGCGCACTATTCCCGATCGAGAAGACCAACCCGATGCCCGCCTGATTCTTCCGAATCGAGTTGCCCTCCATCGTGTTATAGTTCGATTCCGTCAGGAAGATTGCGAAGTTGCCGTTCTCCTCGATCGTGTTCCTCACCACCCGATTCTCGTCCGAGCGCTGTATCCACAGGCCAGCTCCGTTCCCCCGAACCATGTTCCCGAGAACCACGCTCTCACGAGCGTCCCTCATGATCACACCGATGAGGTTGTTCTCGATGGTATTATTCATCAACACGCTCCCCTCAGTGTCATGGAACAATACGCCCATCAGATGTCCCCGGATGGTGTTACCAATCAGAAAACTACGGTGGGTACCACTGAGCAAGATTCCCACGCCCCGTTCTCTGTCACCCCGCACTTCGAAACCGCTGAACCGAATGGCGTTGCCGGCGATCTCGACCACGATGGGAACCATTCGGCCTCCGAATTCAACCAGGCGACCGACCTCCCGGCCATCGATCATCGCAGTTCCGTTCACCGCCCGGATGGTGAGGTCGAGTTGGTTGATCGAGATCGCCTCGCGGTACGGCCCTCCCAGGGCATCCACCTCGATGACGTCGCCAGAGACGGCCTGATCGATGGCCGCTTGGATGGTGAGAAATGACTCCGGGACCCGCAGCACCGCCGCCTGACCGACCACTGAAGCGATCAGAAACAGCCACGGCAGCAGTAGGATCCTTAATCGATTGGTTCGATCCTGGCAGCGCAAGCCTTCAGCTCAGTAATGCCACAGAGTGGATCAACGGCGTCATTCGTCAGATAATTGGTCAGTGACTCGTTGAAGTGGAACGGCATCCAGATGACGCCCTCGGCGATCTCGATGATCCTGGCTTTAACCTCAACTGAACCCCGTCGGGTGGCGACCCGAACCAGATTGCCTTGAGCAACGTTGTAGCGCTCTGCGTCCGCCTGGCTCAACTCGACGAAATTCTCCGAGTCGGCTTTCTCCAGGTTGGGGACGCGTCGCGTCATGCTCCCCGAATTGTACTGCATAAATGTCCGGCCGGTGGTGAGCACCATCGGGTACTCGTCGTCGGGCTCCTCTGCTGGCGAGATGTGCTCGCTTGCCCTGATGATCCCCGTCCCTCGGGTGAACCGGTCGACGTGGAGCACCTTCGTCCCCGGATGGTTTCGGTCGGGCACCGGCCACTGGAGTCCGTACCCCTCCAGCCGCTCGTAGCTGATCCCGGCGTAGGTGGGGACGAGTGACGCAATCTCATCCATGATTTCAGCCGCGCTCTCATAGCGCATCGGGTAACCCATCTGCTCGGAAAGATCACAGATGATCTCCCAATCAGATTTGCTGTTGCCGATCGGTTCGATCGCTTTGCGGATCCGCTGGACACGGCGGTCGGTGTTGGTGTAGGTGCCGTCCTTCTCAGCGTAGCTTGCCGCGGGCAGCACGACGTCGGCATGCTCGGCCGTCTCAGTCAGGAAGATGTCCTGAACTACCAGGAAATCGAGACTTTCCAATGCCTTCTTTACCTTATTCGTGTTGCCCTCACTCACCACCACATTCTCACCGATGATATACATCCCGCGCAACTGTCCGTCGATCGCGTACGTCCACATCGTCGAACACCAAAGCGGATCCCACAGAGGATCAGATCCGATCGGCGGCAACTCAACGCTCCACGCCTTCGCGAACTTGGCCCGAACCTCAGGATCCTTGGCATCCTGATAACCGGGGAAGTAGTCGATGATCGAGCCCATATCGGCGGCCCCCTGCACGTTGTTCTGACCGCGGAGCGGGTTGACCCCGGATCCTTCTTTGCCAACGTTGCCGGTGATCATCGCCAGATTTGCGATCGACCAGACGTTGCCCACCCCACTCTGGTGTTCGGTCATCCCGATGCCGTGGATCGACATCGCCGGCTTGACAGTGGCGTAAAGCTCGGCGGCTTGGCGGATTCGATCGGCCGGAACGCCGGTGATCTCCTCGGCTCGCTCCGGTGGGTAGTTGGCCACCACCTGCTTAAGTTTCTCAAACCCCTCGGTCCGGGACGCGATGAACTCGTGATCGACTAGATCCTTCTCGATGATGTGGTGCACCATCGCATTGAGGAGCGCGATGTTCGTCCCTGGCTTGAGTTGGAGGTGGATGTCGGCCACTTTGGCCGCCTGTGTCGTTCGCGGGTCGATCACGATCAGCTTCGTTCCGTTCCGGACCGCCTTGCGGATAAAGTTGCTCCAGATAATCGGGTGCGCCGCGGCGGGGTTCGCCCCCGTGATCAGGATCAGCTTCGCTTTGAGTGCGTCCTCGATCGAGTTGGTCCCCGCGCCGGTGCCAAACGCCTGATTCATCGCTGCTGCCGTCGCCGAGTGGCAGATGCGCGAGCAGTTCTCGACATTGTTTGTTTGAAGCATCGCCCGGGCAAACTTTTGGGTGATGTAGTTCTCCTCGTTCGTCCCCCGGGTCGAGGCAATCACAGCCAGCGCACCGCCACCGTAGCGATCCCGGATCTCGGTGAATTCGGTGACGATCCGATCGTAAGCCTCATCCCAGGTCACCTCCCGAAAGCCCCCGTTCTCCCGGATCAGCGGAACCGTTAGACGATCGGGATGGTGAACAATTAAGTGAGCGGTCGCACCCTTCGGGCACAGGCTCCCCTGATTGACCGGATGCCCTTTGCTCGGTCGCATTCCGGTCACCTGACCGTCCTCAACCGTTAAATAAAAATTACAGCCGACACCGCAATAAGGACAGGTCGTTAGCACTTCGGACACCGCTCTTTCCTCCCTCCCTTATAGGCAGTCACATTGTAGCACGTTGAATCGAGCTTTGTAAACCCTTACCATGGTCACTCTCGTTTGAGGATATGCTCCCGATCCCCCCGTCTCAGGATGATCCGATCGAACTCGATGGTCACGATCAGGTAATCGTCCAGGACATCCCCCTCACCGAGCAGCAGTTCCTCCTCACCCTTGAGGATGATCGCCAGCTTCCGCCCACCCGCCTTGAGATAGCCGTTGTAGTCGTAACCTAGATCGGGGTCCCGAGTCACCTGGCTCAGCAGGGTGAGCGGCGGTAGTTCCAACAACGCGCTTGGGGCAACCAGCTCCGGCTCCCCCAAAGAGACCGGTGCTTCCTCCTCGTCCCTGAGCTGAACCTGCTGGTAAGTCAGCGGAACGTCCTGAACCTCAAGCTCGGCGTCCAGTTCGGCATCCAGCGGCACCGATGGCGGCCGTTGCACCTCTACGATCTCCGGCTCTGGTTCGGGGATAAAGTAGTCCTCGAACGGGTTTTGCAGTGCCAGTTCGAAGTCGGGTTCAGGTGCGGGTGTGGACTCGATCTCGGTTTCCGCAACCTCTCCTAAACCAATCCGATCCTCACCGGTGGCGATGTAGGAATGGACATCGGCGGACACGGTCAATCGCTTAGGGCCCTGTACATCGCTTTCGATCACCAATCGGCTGAAGTTGAGCATTCGTCCCCCGTGCTGGACCGCGTAGATCCACCGCAGCACCCCCATCCAATCGCCCGACATCGACAGCCGGTAGACCTGCACCCAGAATCTCTCTTCTCGAATGAGTTCCGTTTCCACCACCTCACCGATCTGCTGACCGTAGGCGGTGATCACGTCCACCGGAGATGGTCCGGAGATCAACGCGACCTTTTGGCTCAGGATCGCTCGTCTTTCGCTCCACATCGTCTCCAGTTGCTCCCGATCCAGCGACGTGCTCACGGAGACGGGCTCGGATTCCCCATCGGTCATGCTCGCGATCTCCAGAGAGATCGAGAACGGGAACCGGTTCTCTGCGGCGTTGATATCTCCCTGTAGACGAGCGGTTTCAAAGAGATCGGAACGCTCGAGGTTGGCCATGAACCCTCCGATGATTCGGTTGATCGAGCTTCCGCGGCCGTCCACGATGAGTCGGGGACCGGTCGCATCCCGCAGCGCCTCGATCCGATCGACCTTCATCTCGGAGGGAAGCGCCCAGACCAGCTCGTTTAGAACCCTGGCCCACTCGATTTGTAGACCCTCCAGATACTCAATGACCCGGATTTGCTCATCGATCGCTCGAATCTCCTCCCGCAATTGTTGAGCTTCTTCGAGCCGATGACGACGTCCGGTCAGCTCCGCCAGCTCCGCCTCCAGCCGCAACATCTCCTCGTCTCGGAGTGGCCGATCTGGCTCGTCCGACAGCGTCTCGAGCGCCCGGCTCGCCTCAAACCGGGCGCGGCTGTACGGGTCCCCTGCTGTCAGATCTAGAACTCGGGTGAGCGCCCCTCTCGCCCGATCGACGAACTTCGGAGATCGCCCCAATACCATCCCGGCCAGCAAGTGATAACCCGGCCCTGTCGCCTGGCCGTCCTCCCTGAGCCACAGCAGGACCTGTTGGAACGATTCTCGATCCGGAAGGCCTGATGGCAGATCGATCGCTTCTAGATAATCTCCATAGCGCTGGTTCACCAAGCGGTAGTTGCGTGCAAACCGATCGATGGCTTCCTCCACCCCCTCCAAGATCCTCAGGGCTTCGAGGCGTGCTTTGAGCGCCTCTTCTTTGACAGAGACCGTGTTCAGGAGGTCACCGGCCGATTCATACTGATCTGCCAACTCGGTATAGTCGACAGCCTGTTCCACCAACCGATCCGCTCGGACGCCCAGCTCCGACTCTGCCTCGAATACATCCGCTGCCAGGATGAGACTGTTCTCGAAGGTTGCCTGGGCAGCAACGCGGCTCTCCGGGAAATCTTGAATCACCCGATCATACCAGATCATGGCGTCCTCGAACGCTCCCTGTTCCAAGTACCCCTGCGCGACATGCAACCCCCGAGACGCCTCGCGCTCAGCCTGCCATCGTGGGAACAGGTAAACGGCCGCCGCGGCGATCCCGAGCAAGATGATCAGGACGATGAACCCCGTAGCCGGTCTTCGGCGGGCGCTCGAGGACATCTCACCCCTCCTGTTAACCACCTTGCTGACTTTACTCGCGTTCCGTCCACTCCCAACCCATCTGCTCTTTCGCTTCCTGGAGGGCCGTTTCGATCCCGCGCTCCTCCTCCGGTGACCACGAGGCCATCCCGAAGCTCAGTGTCACCGGAAAGTCGAGCACGCTCTGCTCATTCCACCGATTCACCGCCTGTTTCAGCCGAACGATGACGTTCTTCGCCTGACCAATACCCGCTTGTGGCAACATAACCAGGAACTCACTCGCCTGGTAGTGAATCGCCGTATCAGAACTCCTTAAGCTCCCGTTGAGGAGGCGCGCCAACTCCTGCACCACCTGATCTCCCACCTGCTGACCCAATTGGTTGTAGATCTCCTGGAATTGATCGATGTCGATGAGCAAGAACGAGGTGAAATAGGCTCCGCTTCGCTTCGCCCGCGCCGTCTCCTTTTCGATCATCTTTTCGAAGTAACGTCGGTTGTAGAGGCCGGTCAGCGGATCTGTCAGGATCCTCCTTTCCAGATCGCGCTTATCATCAGCCCATTTGATCACCAACTCGATCGCTGAGAACAGGGCCTCCAGCTCGGTGAGCTCAAAGACCAGCTCCTCGGTGATGTTGCCGAACCAAGCGTAGCCAATCACCTGGTCGTGCCGTCTAACGGGAAGCAAGATCGAGGCGACCGGGATCCCGGTTCTCTCAAACCGTCGTTGCGCTCCCTTCGACAGACGATCGACGAGCGATTGAAACGTCCCGCGCTCCACCACCGTGCCACTCTCCAGGTCGAGCGCCCCCAGGATGAGCATCTGAGGGAGGCGGAGGCCGGTAAAGTCCAACCCCACGGCCGCCTCACATTTGAAATCCTCTCCCGCCGTCAAGAACAGCGCCCCGAACTCCGCCCCCGGAATCAGATGAATCCCTCGATCGAGGAGAATTCCCATCAACTCCTCCAGGTCATCCCCCTGGCTCATCGCTTTCACAAAACTGTCTTGCAAGTGACCGCTTGCCCCCATCCTCAATCTCCTTTCTCTGTAGCTGAAGCTGAGCGCAACAGTGACAGATACACGATGATCAGACCCACCCGGCGTTTGCAATTTCTCGAACCCGTGGTAT
Organism: Bipolaricaulia bacterium; assembly: GCA_046758705.1. Lineage (GTDB taxonomy): Bacteria > Bipolaricaulota > Bipolaricaulia > JBHIAT01 > JBHIAT01 > JBHIAT01. The sequence continues at coordinate 5,216 of JBHIAT010000116.1, read as the reverse complement.
TATATTATTGTCGTATATGGGTTTGGATTTCAATTCAGGCTGAAATCCCGGTCGCCTGATAACAGACCGAATACAACTCCGATTATGCCCACAACCGTCGCGCGTTTACCGATCTTCCTCTATGGGGTGAAGTTGAGGAATCGCCTGGACTCTGCTATGCTTATAAATTTAGAGGTGGGACACGTTGGAGTTCAAAGTCGGTGACGTCGTCGAGGGGGAAGTTGTAGGGATCAAGCCCTATGGAGCGTTCATCGAGCTTTCGACTGGAGAGATTGGTATGACCCATATATCTGAGATATCTAGCGATTACGTGAGAAATATAGACGACTATGTCTTTATTGGTCAAAAAATCATCGTGAAAATCCTTGGAACAAACGAAGAAGGCAAGTACAACCTCTCAATCAAGCAGGTGGACGACGAGGATCGGGAGCTCGCCGAGATTCAGGGCGCGCGTGAACAGATCGAACGCAGCATTCGGGAGAAGCACCTGCTCCACGAACCACAACCGACGGAAGCACCCGTGATCCTCGAACAACTGCTCGCCTGGATCCGGGAGGCTGAAATAGGATTGCAGATGCTCAAGGTCCATCGAGCCAGCCGGCTCAACGAAAAGTTCTATGGCACCAGCAAGACCGAGGGCGAGGGCGAATAACAGGTGGATAACGGTGGGTAATCGGAACCGGGGAACGACGAAAGTGGGCCGTTGAACCCGATCGAATCGTTCATTCTTGGAATCGTCCAAGGGGTGACCGAGTTCCTTCCCATCAGCAGCTCCGGACATCTGGTTCTGATGGAACGGCTGCTGGGGATCGACAGCCCGGGCGTCGTTCTGGAGGCGCTGCTTCACTTCGGGACGCTCGTTTCGGTCGTCTATCTGTTCCGGCAGCGGATCGCGGCGCTGCTGCGGGCACCGTTCACCCGCAAGGACAGCCCCCAGGTGCGCGAGCAGCACAAATTCCTGGCTCTGTTGGTCGTTGCTACTCTCCCCACCGCGCTGATTGGCCTTCTGTTCGAGAGTTGGTTCGAGCGAGCGTTCGAGTCGACACTGACCGTTGGGATCAGCCTGCTCATCACCGGAGCGCTTCTATTTGCCCTGGAGCGGCTCGCGCCGGCCAAATCCGAAAATCCGGGAACCCGGATCGGGGTCGCCAGGATGGGGTTCCTGGACGCAGTCTGGGTGGGGATCATGCAGGGCGCCGCCATCGTCCCCGGGATATCGCGCAGCGGCTTCACGATCGCCACCGGGATCTTGCGCGGTCTGGACCGTAAGGCGGCCGCCGAGTTCTCCTTCATCTTGGCGATCCCGGCGATCCTCGGGGCGACGGGTCTGCAATTGTTCAGAGCGGTCGAAGAGCTGGCGATCCATCGGAATTTAATCGGGGATTATCTGATCGGGGCGGTGGTCGCGGCGGTCTCGGGGATCGTGTCCATCAAGGCGTTGCTCTATCTACTGTTAAGGAGTCAACTTGACCGATTCGCCTACTACTGCTGGGGCATCGGGATATCGGCCATCCTGTGGACGCTGCTCTGATGCTGTTCTTAATCCAATCGGATGGGCATGGCCACATAGCGGTAACCGGCGTCGGGGGCGTCTTGTGCCTCCGCGTCGATCGTCGGCTCCAGCAGTCCGGCTCCCTCCGGTGCTGCCAGCCACAAAGTGACTTCTTCGGTCTCCATCACCCGAAGTGCGTCCATCAGGTATTCCGCCTTGAACGAGATCTGGATCGGCTCAGAGGCCCCTTCGACAACCGCCAGCTCCTCCTCGGCCATTCCCTTGTCCGATGACGAGGAACTGATCCGGATCGCCCCCTGGGTCGGGTTGTAGTCCAGGATCACCGCTCCGGACTCCTCGGCGGCGGTAATCTCGATGCGGCGCAACGCGTCCAAGAACGCCGGGCGGTTGAGGGTGATGTCGATCTCGTTTTGGCGCGGGATGACCCGTTCAAAGTCAGGAAACCGCTCTTCGATGAGCTTGGCGATCAGCACGATCTCCCCAACTTGGAAGAACAGTTGATCATTCTCGTGGTAGAGATCGACTTGGTCTTCATGGATTTGGGCCAGGATTCGGTCCAACTCCTTCAGCGCCCGGGCGTCGATCAGGTACGCCCCGTGAGCGGATGACGGGGTGTCGAGCCGCTGCTCTTTAAGGGCCAACCGATATCCGTTGGTCGCCACCAGCCGCAGCCGGTCGTCCTCGATCAGCAGGTTGACCCCCGTCAGGCTGAGCCGGGAGGTTTCCGTGGTACTCAACGCAGCAAACTCCGTCTGGTATAGGCTCTGCTGGAATCGATCCTTATCGAGGGCGATGAGTTTTGCCTCGGGCAACGCCGAGATCTCAGGATAGTCCTCAAGAGGTAGTAGGAACAGATCGAAGGTCACCCCGCCGCACTTGAGTTCCGCCCGATTCTCCTCGTCCGAGACGGTGTAGATCTCGACCTCCTCGGCCGGGAGCGTCTGAGTGATCTTGGCCAAGAGATCGCCGTTCAACACGACCGCCTGGTTCTCGCCCCGGTTCTCGATTGGGATCGCGCAGCGGATGGTCATCTGCAGATCCGTCGCCTGCAGCTTGAGCCGATCATCCATCACCTCAAACTTCATCCCCGACAGGATCGGCAGGTTGCTCCCTGTGCCCAAGGCGCGCCCGGCGATCTTTACGCCGAATGACAAATTCTCTCTTCGGCAGGAGAATTCCATGAACTCCCTCCTTGGGTGTTTGTCCTGGATCAAACACACGAATCTCTACTTTCTAAGTGTACTATGCTCTCGAGTCATCGGTCAAATTCTATTTCTTCCAGTCGGTTCAGAATCTCCCGGAAGACCACCTCGATAGGCTGGGTCGCATCGATGAGCAGGCTGGACTCGTTGTTCTGAGAGATCCAGTCGAGATATCCCTGGCGCACCCGTCGATGGAACTCAAGATTTTCCACCTCCAGCCGGTCCTTCCCCCGCTTGCGACTCAGACCCTCCTCCGGAGGGAGATCGAACAGGATGGTGAGCTCAGGTTCCAGGTCGCCGGTGGCGATCCGGTTCAACTCCTTAACCAACTCTAACTGAAGTTTGCGGCCGTATCCCTGATAGGCGATACTGGACAGCATATATCGGTCGATGATGACCACCCTCCCTTCCTTCAGGGCAGGACGAATCACTTCACGGACGAGCTGGCTTCGTGACGCCTCATACAGCAGCAATTCGGTCAACGGTTCGAGCCGTTGGTGTCTGTCCAACAGGATCTCCCGAATTCGGTCCCCGACGGCCGTCCCGCCAGGCTCCTCAACCTGGACCACCTCCCAGCCCTTCCGTTTCAGATGTTCGGCTAATCGCCTCGCCTGGGTCGTTTTGCCGCTGCCATCGGGCCCTTCCAGCGCGATCAACCGGCCTTTGCTCATTCGGCCTCCCTAGACTCCGACCGCTCACCGATCAACTGGACCGCAATCCACACCGCCCCGATCAAGATCGCGCTGTCGGCAACGTTGAAGACAGGCCAGAACCGGAAATCAAAGAAGTCGACCACGTAACCGAACTGGATCCGGTCGATGAGGTTTCCCAGTGCACCACCGAGGATGATCGCCAGGGGAACTTTGAGCCCGATCTTCTTCAGACGGAGCAGGAATCCGAGCAGCCCGATCACGATGACAGCAGTGACGACGGTCATCCACTCCCCCCGACCCTGGAGGATGCCGAACGCTCCGCCCGTGTTTTGAATCAGGGTGATGTGAAAGAAACCATCGATGACTGGGATCGACTGGTAAACGGTGAGGTTGTTCACCACGATCAGCTTGCTCAGCTGATCGACCGCCACCGTGCCAATCATCGGGAGGATCCAGTTCATGGGAGTCCTTTGGCAAAACGGAGCCCGTCAGGAAACTCTGGTAGTCCCGAGGGGATTCGAACCCCTGTCGCCGGGATGAGAGCCCGGTATCCTAGGCCACTAGACGACGGGACCGAAAACAGTTAAAAGGTTAGAAAGTTCAAAAGTTAGAAAGTTAACGGATTTTAAAACTTTTTAACCTTTCAACTTTTTAACTTTTTAACTGCCTTGCTTGGCTGGGAGGAGAGGATTCGAACCCCTACTAGCAGGGCCAGAGCCTGCCGTCCTACCATTAGACGACCTCCCAGAGGGTTCAGAGCGTGACCAACGGTGATCAACGACATGATACCGGGTACCCATCCCGCCTGTCAAGGGCGCAAGTTCACCAATTCGATCTCCCCGCGATCGAGCCGATTCGCGAACGCCTTGACGTTGGCAACGACCTGGGGAACATCCGTCCACAGAGTCAAACTCACCGTTCTACGATAGTTCCCTTCGATGACCTGACGGATGAATGTCTTCATCGGCTTGCCCTCGAACCCCAGGTAACCGACCCGAAGCTCCGGATCGAGCCGCTGTGGGTCCTTGACCGACGGATAGTTCGAGTAGATGACCGGTATGCCCCGTTCCTGAGCGGCCCTGAGGACACCGATTCCCGAGTCCCCCGAGAATTCGAACAGCACATCGGCCCCGTGCTCGATGAGCGTGAAGCTCAACGCCCTGGCCTTCAGGGGATCGATATCCCCGGCCGGCCCTAAAGACAGGTAAATAGGCAACAGCTTTGCCTGGGGGTTGATCTCTTTGAGCCCCTGTAGAAACGACAACTCCACCTGCTTGGCGGTCGGCGAGAACGCGCCTCCCAGGTAGCCGACGATGCCGGTTGGGCTCAATGTCCCGGCAGCGATCCCGGCGAGGAACGCACCTCGGTAGGGGTCAGTTATCTCAGGAGCACGCCCTGGCTCGATCACGATGCGTTCGGTCGGGCTGAGATAGATGAATCGGCGATCCGGAAACCTCCGGGCATAATTCTCCAACACCTCGCGGTCACCACCCGGCTCCTGGATCAGGATGATCAGGTCGTATCCTCGATCGACGAACAGGTTGACGTAATACTCATGGCCTTCCGTCCGAGCCGGCTCGGCAAACTTGAAGTTGAGCAGTCCCTCGTTGCGCAGTTCGAACAGGGCGGTCCAGACGGTGTCATTGAACGCATCGCTCCGACCCGCGGAGGTCAAAACCAGCCCGACCCACAGCTGATCCTCTTCTCCTAAAGACTGTGCCACGGTAGCAGGAGCGGAAGAGAGCGCGAGGATCAACAAAAATGGGACAATCCGTATAACTATCCCGTTAAAATTCATTATAGTGGTTTCTCTTGACAACTTTCCGTTGAAATATTATACTGCATCTG
>JBHIAT010000115.1:0-11923 GCA_046758705.1 Bipolaricaulia bacterium | reverse complement strand
ATCGTAGCATACCGGATCACGCGGACTGAAGTCCGGTGTATTGACCGGCAATAAGGAGGAGAAAGAGATGACGAACAATGTCCTGCTGATTCTGTTCGGAATTGGGGTTGCATTTTCGGGTGTGACAACGGCCCAACCGGCCGGACTCGGCATCCTGGAGGCGATGGAACCGGCCGAGATCGAGATGATCAACGACGCGGGCGAAGTGATCCGGATGACCGTCCGAGTCGCCGATGAGCCCCACGAATGGTACGCTGGATTCCAGTACATCCCCAAGACGGTGATCGAGGAGACGATCATCTTGTTCGTCTTCGAAGTGGAGATCGATGCTCAAGTTCACATGAACAATGTGCTCGCTCCCCTGGAGATCGCGTTCATCGCCGCGGACGGCCGGATCCTCGATATCAAAGGGATGTATCCAAACTCCGGGGAGCTGTACGGGACCGATCGCGGCAACTTCAAGTATGCGATCGAGGCGCGGCTTGGCTTCTTCACCCTTCAGGGAATCTCTGAAGAGGGCTCGTCCCTGGTGGTCTCATCCCTGCCGTTCACCTCCGACGATGCCTCGCAGCCATGATGTACGGTTGAATCTCAAACCTCAAACGAGCAGACCCTTGTCCTGGTCAAGCAGGGTTCGAATCCCTTCGATGTAACTGTCGAAGCCCTTCCCCGAGATCTGCTCGATGCAGACCGGGGCGATCACCGAGATGCGGCGAAACGGTTCCCGGCGGTCGATATCGGAGAGGTGGACTTCGACCGTCGGCAGCCCGACGGCGGCGATTGCATCACGGATCGCGTAGCTGTAGTGGGTGAACGCGCCCGGGTTGATGACGATCCCGTCGGCCCAGCGTCGATTCGCGTGGATGCGGTCGATAATCCGGCCTTCGTGATTCGATTGATAGATGCGAACCTGCAGCCCCTGCACCTCGGCGAACCGCTCAATCATCGCGTTCAACTCCCTCAGGCCCCGGTCTCCGTAAACCCCGGGTTCCCGCTCGCCGAGCAGGTTCAGGTTCGGTCCATGAACGACCAAAATTCGCTTCATTTTGCCTTTTGCTGGAGGCGTTCGATCGCTTCCAGGATGCGGGCGTCGTTCACCTCTCGGACAATCGCCTCTCCGATTCGTTCAAGCAGCACGAACCGGATCCTTCCCGCCTCGACCTTCTTATCCGAACGCATCCGATCCATTAACTGCCCTGCATCGATCTCAGCGAGGTCAGGAACCGGCACCCGATCCAAAAGATCCTCGATCCGAGCCAACTCTGCTTGGCTCAACAGGCCTTCCCGATGGGACAACCACGCCTCGGCCCACATCCCCAGGGCAACCGCCTCCCCGTGCCTCAGCCGCTCGTATCCGGTGGCCACCTCAAGAGCGTGTCCGATGGTGTGGCCGAAGTTCAGGATGCGGCGCAGCCCGTGCTCCCGTTCGTCCCGACCGACCACCTCCGCCTTGATCCGGCAGCAGGTCTCGATCACCTGGTTCAGCGTTCGACCGTCCTGGAGGCCAGCCAGCCCTTCCAACTGCGACTCCAGCAGCCGAAACAGCTGCTCATCCCGGATCAGGCCGTACTTGATCACCTCAACCAGCCCTGCCCAGCGCTCCCGCTCGGGCAGCGTGCTTAACACCTGGGGATCGATAAGCACAAACCGAGGATGGTAGAAAGTGCCGATCAGGTTCTTCCCCAGGCGGTGGTTGACCCCCGTCTTCCCACCGACGCTGCTGTCCACCTGAGCCAGCAATGTGGTGGGAATCTGAACCAGTGGGAGACCGCGTAGGAAGGTGGCGGCGACGAACCCGGCCAGATCACCGATCACCCCGCCCCCGAGCGCGATGATCGTTGAGCTTCGCTCATGCCTTCCGGTGATCAGAGCGTCATAGACGGTATCAGCCGTGGCCAACGTCTTGGCCGTCTCTCCGGTCGAAACCGCGATCGTATCGACCTGGACGCCCGCATCCGCCAGGTAACCCGCGATCCCGGTGCCATAGAGCCGCTCAACGGTCACGTCGGTGATGATCGCCGTCCGAGGCCCGAGGCCGTGATCACGATAGTGGGACCCCACCGCACCTAACAGGCCGTTCCCGATGTAGATCGGATAGCTTCGCTCGTCCGGTTCGCTGAGCACGACATCGATTCGTCCCATGTCGGTGTCGGTCAATCCTCGCCATACAGCTCGGCCAACCCACTCAAGATCTCGTCGACGACCATCTCCGGGGCACGGTGCTCGTTGGGGACAATGAGCGTCGCCTGCATATAATAGGGAGCGCGCTGATAGAGCATCTCCTCGATCCTTGCCAACTTCTCCTGGCGGCTCAACCCAGCGAGCAACGGCCGTTCTTCCCGTCCCTCACCCTCAGTCTCGATTCGCTCGAGGAGCGTCCTCGGCTTCGCCATGAGATAGACACTGACCCCGGTTCGCTCGATCCGTCCCCAGTTCCTGCGGCGGATCGGGGCTCCCCCGCCGAGGGCCACCACCAGCCCTTCCTGGCGTGAGATCTCTTTAATGATCTCAGATTCCAAATCCCGGAAGTATTTCTCACCGTTATCGGCAAAGATCGCGGCGATCGATCTCTCAACCTGTTCCACGATCAACTGATCGGTATCGACATATATTCGATCGGTGCGCTCGGCCAACAACAATCCCACAGTGCTCTTTCCTGCACCCATGAAACCGATCAGATAGATGTTCTCGTTCACGTTCATGATTGGGGCCATACTCCAACTCCACTCCAGCCTCGTCCGCAGCCACGGAGTACGATGGCGGGCACCTGTCCCCTGTTATCCGCCGATCGTCGTTCCACCCTTCAGTTCACCGATGTACCACTGGATCTGCTCCAGGTTCTCTCCCCGGCCGATCCGCTCAACGAGAGCATCCCAGATGATCACCCCGTCGACACCCAAACGGAGTAGTGCCGCGATTCCGGCCTGGTCGATGCTCGTGCCTCGACATTCGATCACCAGAGGCAGCCGCTCAGGAAGCTGGGGACGCAGCTCTCCGATCCAAGTTTGAGCTGCCCCCTGTTCATCCATCTCCACGCCGATGAGGTGTAAAAACCCGTTCCTCCGCGCCCCGATCGCCATAATACGGTTCGACCCGGATCGCGGTGACAGTGAGAAGATCGGGGCGATCCCGTTGCGCCGTGCCCGTTCACTGTAGTCCTCGCCCTCTTCCAGGGGGAGATCCACGACCATCACCCCGTCCACCTTCAGCTCCCCACAACGCTCCATGAACATCCACTCGCCCATTTTCAGGATTGGGTTATAGTAACTGATCAGGATGATGGGGATCTCCGACGTCCTTCGCACCTCCTCGATCAGGTTTAACACATCCTGGAGGGTGATGTCGGCGTTGAGCGCCCTGAGGTGTGCATCCCAGACCACCGGGCTCTCGACGATCAATTGGGAGGAAGGAACCCCGATTCCGATCATATCGGCACCCCCTGCCTCAAGTGCTCGGATAAACTCGCGACTGTATTCGATATAAGGATCTCCGGCGACCAGATACACGATCAGTGCCCGTTCCCCCCGCTCCTTCAGCTCTCGAAACTTGAGCCCGATGTCGCTCATGGTCCCAACCCTGCGGTCTTCATCTTCAGCAATCCGATATCCCGCTCCCCCCGGCCCGACACGGTGAGCACCACCACCTGATCGCGCTCCATCTGCCTTGCCCGCTCCAGGCCGGCATAGATCGCATGGGCAGACTCCAGGGCAGGCAGGATGCCTTCCAGCTGTGCCAGAGATCGAAAACCCTCCATCGCTTGCTCATCGGTCACGGAGATATACTCCGCCCGTCCTATCTCTTTGTAGAACGAGAGCTCCGGGGAGACCGTTGGATAGGTGAGGTCGGCCGCAAGGCTGCGGGGGGGAACGACCCGTCCGCTGTCGTCCTGGAGCAGGTAGGTCTTCACCCCGTAGAGAACCCCGACACTCCCGGCAACCAGTTTGGACGCATGACGGCCGCTTTCCAGACCCTGCCCTCCGCCCTCCACTCCCAGAAACCTCACCGCTTCATCGTCGACAAACGGATAGAAGGTCCCGATGGCGCTGCCTCCGCCGCCGACGCAGACGACCAACAGGTCCGGAAGCCGGCCCTCCTTTCTCAGTATCTGACCTTTGATCTCATCTCCGATAACGCTCTGGAAGTTCCGGACGATCATCGGATAGGGATGCGGCCCGACAGCGGTGCTCGGCAGATAATAGGTCGTTTCCAGGTCCTGCATCCAGACACGCAACGTCGTGTTGATCGCCCCTGTCAACCCTCCTCTACCGTCCGAAACCCGGTGCACCCGGACTCCAATCATCTCCATCTCATCGATCTCCGCGCGACGCGCGTCGAAATCCATGGCCCCCATAAAGATCTCGACCTCGACCTCAAGCAGAGCCCCAGCCATCGCCACCGCGATCCCGTGTCGACCCGATCCGGTCTCGGCGATCACCCGTCTTTTGCCCATCCGTTTGGCGAGCAGGATCTGGCCCAGCGCGTTGTTGAGGCTGTGGCCACCGCCGTGGATCAGGTCCTCCCGCTTGAGATAGATCTTCGCCCCGCCGGCATATTCACTCAGGTTGCTCGCTTTATATAGTGGGGAGGGACGTCCTTCATACTCCTCCCAGTAGCGGCGCAGCTCGAGCCGGAACGCGTCGTCGTCCTGGAGGGCCGTATACGCCTCCTCAAGCCCCTCCAGGGCCGGCATCAACGCCTCCGGATAGAATCGGCCCCCGTACTCTCCGAACCATCCGGTCTCCGGCAGGGTCGAGAGTTTTTCCGGAGATCTCCCCCGATGATTCTCCACCTTGGTTCCACTTTTCATAGGTCAGCACATCCTAACGTCTACTATGGAAATATTCTACGGGAGGGAGATAGAGAAGATCAAGGATGACGGGGTGGCATTCGAGGTCGGAGTACGGTATAATAACAAAAATGAGAGTCAAGGGGCAAAATGTCATGAGGCGTCTCGCGGATACATTGACGCTTTCTCGAGGGGGTATCGCTCTCATCATTCTGTTGTTGGGGTTCGCCGGAAAGCGCGCTTTGGAAGCGGTCGTCTTTCTGACGATCTTCGGTTGGACGACGGACATCCTGGATGGCCGGCTGGCCAAACGGAGCTCAGAAGAGCCCACCTGGATCAGTGACAAGGACTTTCCATTCGACATGGTGATGGTCCTCGCCGGCCTCGTCTACATGGTGCTCGCCGGATTCGTTCCCGCGCTGCCCGCTCTCATCTACACCGTGATCGCCGGGATCTTCATGATCAAGTCGCGATCCAAAGCGATCACAGAGCTGTTCGCTCTGCCGCTCGTGGTGCTTCCGTTGGTGATCGCCTATCTGGAAGCTCCGGAGGCGGCCTATATCTTCATCGCCTGGATCGTCCTGGCGTTGATCCTCGACTGGCGAAGGTTCAGAGGGGTGGTCAGCGAGTTTATCCAAGATGCAAGGCAGCTGGGGAACGGTCCCCGCTGATCAGCCAGACTCGGCCGAACCGTCCAACAGCGACCGGTAAACCGCCACCAGCTGCCCTCCGATTCGCTCCAGACGGTGCGTTTCAGCGAGTTGTTTCCCCTCGGCGACCAAGGCGGTGCGCCGTTCCTCGTCATCGAGCAACTTCTGGATGTGATCTCGAAACTCCTCGACCGTCTTTCCCTTGAAACAGTTCTCCCCATGGACCAGCCATCCCTGGTAGACGGGGAGATCCCGGGTCACGATCGGAACCCCGATGGCGGCGCTCTCTAACAGCACGATCCCCTGATTCTCCTCGTGGGACGGGAAGAAGAAGACATCTGCGGCGGCATAGGCCGCCTGGATGTCGGGAACGAACCCCAAAAACCGCACATTGGGCGATCGCTCGCGGATCCGGCGTTCCATCTCCGGATAGAAGGAGATCAGTCGGTTGAGCCGCGGCCCACACCAGACGAACGTGACCTCCGGAAGCTGGGCCGCAACCTTAATGAAGTCGATCACCCCCTTCCTGGGAAAGACCCGGCCGACGGAGAGGGCAACTGGCCCTTCCAAACCCCACGTCTCCCGAAACCGACGACGCTTCTCCGCGGAGAATCGATTGCACTCCAGGTCAACACCGTTGCTGACCACCGAGAACTCGCCCCGTGTGCCATGACGTCTCAACAGATCTCTGGTGTACTCCGAGGGGGTGATGATATGATCGCACTGTTCGTAGAAGAATCGCAGATACCAGCCGATGAACGGGGCGAATGTGTTCGAGAGTGTGAAGCTGTTTTGAAAATCCTCGGCGGTGCTGTGAGCGGTGATCACCACCGGCCTCCCCCGGGTCCTCGCTCGCTTCAGGTAATAGAGGGATTTCGGGCCGTAGCGATGGAGGTGTAGCAGGTCGTGATCGTCCTTAAAGTCGGTGGTGAGTTCCACCCCGACCTGTTTCAACGCCTTGACCTGCTGTCTGAAGGCAGTCAAGATGCCTGATACAGAGATGTTCTCCGCTTCCAGATAGAGACAGATTCGCATTCCTTGAACCACTGTCCAGTGTATCACATACCCCATCGCCGGTAAAGGTCCCCCCTTGCGACATGCCGGGTCAATTGCTTACAATCCAAAGTTGGAGAAGCCGAAATCAGGATGTGACATCGATTCGGAAGCGTTTTCCAAGATGAGATCGATCTTCTTTAATGAGCGGAGGATGCGGGCCGGATGGCGCGCGCTTTTGTTTATCGCGCTCCTGCTCTTCCTCTTCACCCTGCTCTTCTCGCTCATCCAGCTGCCCGAAGCGTCATCGTCGCTCGATGATCTCCTCATCGTCGAGAGCTATCTGCTGATCCCGGTGTTGGGGATCACTTACCTGATGGCCCGCTATGTTGACCGGCGGCCGTTCGACTCCGTCGGGCTGTGGTTCCATCCTCACTGGCGCCGGGAGTTCTCACTCGGGGCCCTACTCGGCCTGCTGATGATCTCGTTGTTCTTCGGGATCGCTTATTTAATGGGTGGGATTACGGTCTCCTGGGCCGCGATCGGATCCCGTGAACTGCTCAAAATCTTCTCGCTCTATCTGCTCGCCCATCTGAGCCTGGGCGCGTTTGAGGAGATCACCTTCCGGGGATACCTGTTCCAGTCCCTCATCGAAGGACTGGGGACTTGGCCAGCGGCCGTCACCCTGTCCTTCGTCTTCGGACTCCTGCATTACAGCAATCCCAACGCCACACCGATCGGTACCATCAATACCGGCCTCGTCGGCCTGGGTCTGGCGGTCGCTTACATCAGGACGAAGTCCTTGTGGTTGCCCATTGGCTTCCATTTCACCTGGAACTTCCTCCAGGCACACCTGTACGCGTTCCCCGTCAGCGGGATCTCGTTTCGGGTCGGGTTGCTCCAGGTGGCAGTGGACCGCTCCGAACCTGCCTGGCTCACCGGCGGGGCGTTCGGACCGGAGGGGAGCGTGATCGTGACCGGCCTGGGGCTGCTGTTGCTTGCCTTCGTGGTCCGCTCGGACCGGTTGCGGGCCCATCGGCAGGCGGATGCGCTGTGGCGTAAGCATATCAAACCGGCGTTGAGCACAGGGGAGGGATCCAAATAGAGACGCCCATGCACGACCCGATCGCCTCAATCCCGGATCCCCAAGATCGCAAGCTACTGACCGACAGGCTGATGGCTTGGTACGAACGTCACCGCCGCGATCTCCCGTGGCGGCGAACCCAGGATCCTTACCAGATCTGGGTTTCCGAGACCATGCTCCAGCAGACTCAAGTGGAAACAGTACGTCCTTATTACCAGCGATTTATCGAACGGTTCCCCACCGTGGAGGTGCTGGCGGACGCCTCGCTGGAAGAGGTGTTGAAGGTCTGGGAAGGCCTCGGCTACTACGCCCGAGCCCGAAACCTCCACAGGGCGGCCAAGATCATCGTGGAACGCTATGGTAGACAGGTCCCTGACAGTCGAACGGAACTGCTGAAGCTTCCCGGGATCGGCCGCTACACCGCCGGGGCGATCCTGAGCATCGCGTTCGGGAAGGACGAGGCGATCGTTGACGGCAACGTGCGGCGGGTGCTCTGCCGCCTGTTCGCGATCGATCGGCCTGTGACAGAGGCCGGCACCCAGAGGCAGCTGTGGACGCTTGCCAAAACGCTCCTGCCTCGGGGCCAAGGGCGGGAGTTCAACCAGGCGCTCATGGAGCTCGGGGCGACCGTCTGCATTCCCAAGCATCCCCGGTGTCTGATCTGTCCGGTCGCAGAGCTGTGTGAGGCCAACCGCCTGGGGCTTCAGGCAGAACTGCCGATCAACACCCCGAAGCGAGATCGACCCCACTATGACATCGCCGTCGGGATCATCTGGCATGATGAAAAAGTTCTGATCGCCAAACGACCTGAGAACGGCCTGCTCGGTGGACTGTGGGAGTTCCCGGGTGGGAAGCGCCAACCCGACGAGTCGCTCGATCGCTGTCTGGTCCGCGAGGTGAAAGAGGAACTGGACATCGAGGTGTCCGTGAGCCAGCCACAGCCGTTCATCGTCGTGAAGCACGGTTACACTCACTTCCACGTCACCCTCCACGTCTTCCACTGCACCTATCAACAGGGAACCCCTCAGCCCCTCGGCTGCGACGACTGGCGTTGGGTTCGGTTGGAGGAACTCCCGGATTATGCGTTCCCGGTTGCCAACCACCGGATCATCAAAGCGCTTCAAGGAGGTGAACGTGCAGTTAGAAAGGATCTATCGAGAGATCGATCGCCGTAGCGAAAAGCATCTCAACGATCTCAAAACGCTGGTGCGCCAGCCGAGCATCAGCCCCGAGAACGTCGGAATCGAGGAGGTTTGACAGTCAAGCTAAAATGTGATATAATATGTACATATCTATACGGAAAAGATATTCATATAATGGATCGCTACTATTCCATCGGCCAAGTCAGCGAGATGCTCGGGGTTTCTATCATCACCCTCCGTCGCTGGGATAAGTCAGGCAAGCTCGTCCCAGACATCCGCACCCAGGGAGGCCATCGTCGCTACAGTGAGACCACCCTGCGTAAGTTCCTGGGTCAACCGTTGCCTTCCTCCCCTGGTGACAAAAACAAAAAGGTCATCCTCTATGCCCGCGTCTCCAGCCGTGCCCACAAGGATGACCTGGAGAACCAAGTGCAGACGTTGAAGCAATTCTGCATCGGGGCCGGGCAATCCTATGACGACGTCTGGACGGACATCGGATCCGGCTTGAACTATCGCCGCTCGAAGTTCCGCCAGCTCATCACCAAGGCGCTGAACGGACGCCTGGAGAAGGTCATTGTGGCTCACAAAGACCGACTGGCCCGCTTCGGCTACGATCTCATCGAAGCCATCTTCGCTCAGTACGGCACCAAACTGGTGGTCATCAATCGCTCTGAGAAGCCAGATCCAGAGTTCATGCACGAGTTGACCGAAGACCTCATCGCCATCGTGCAACACTTCTGCGCGAAGTTCTACGGCCGGCGTTCCTACAAATGCAGACAGGTCACAGAGTTGGCTCGACAGATGGTATGCATCCTGGAGGGAGAGCAGTGAGTTTGAGACGAACCATCAAGCGTTACAGCCGCTCCCTGAACCAGGGCAAGTGGCAGACCGTGCACCAGATCGCCGCCGCTTATGTGGCTCAGAAGGACCGCTTCCTGGTAGAATACGGCCGCCCGTCCATCTTCGCCCGTTACCAGAACCACCACCAGGTGCGGGACGAACTGCTGGCAACTGGCTACCAGAGTCCTTTCGGCCTGCAAGCTCGCATGTGGAAGCTGGCGCTCCAGGATGCGATCGAGACGATAGATCGGCAGTGGCTAGCCCTGGCCGAAGCCCTGCGCCCGTTGGTGATGGCTCAGAAAAACCGGGACCACTTCACCGACGAGCAAGCCCGCTATGCGTTCTGGGTGCTGAAGTCGTCCCGGCACATGGCTCAACTGGTGAGTGGCAGGGCACCGTCTCCGCTGCACTTCTCCATCAGCCGCAGGGAGCAGCGCCAAGTAGTTGCCTATCTGCGCCGGGTCATCAGGCGCAAGCGCGGGAAAGATCCCCGGGTCGGGCAGGTGCGCAGCTTTGCTTTGGATGCTGAGATGTATCGAGTCTTTGAGCAGAACGGTCGCCAGTATATCTCGATCATGACCCTCACGCCTGGCCGGCGCCTGATCCTGCCCCTCACCGGGTGGGGAACCATCCAAGGCAACCTGCGCATCGTTCGGGATGAGGAAAAGCGACGCATCGAAGTACATCGGGCTATCGAGGTGAAGCCTGAGCCAGTCACCGACGGGTCGAAGGTGAAGGCGGTCGACTTGGGCGTAACTGAAGTCATGACCGACTCTGATGGCGACCGTTGGGGTGAGGGTCTGGGCCAGCGACTCGCGAACTACTCGGACCAGATATGCGACAAAGGCCGCAAGCGCAATAAGCTGGGCGCGTTAGCCCGCCGGGCCGAAGAAAAAGGTGATAAAGCCAAGGCACGACGCATCCGCAAGTACAATCTGGGTAGGGAGAAGCAGCGCAAGCAGCGCCGCAAGATGCGCCAGACGTTGGCCAACGAGATCAATCGCGCCCTGAATGCTTTTTGGAAGGCTAAAGGACCAGCCGTGGTGGTGCATGAGAATCTTCGTTACTTAAACGGTAAATGGAAATCCAGGCGGCTGAGCCGTATTGTCAGCTTGTGGGTTCGCGGTTTGATCAAGGACCGTGTCGCCTTCAAGGCGTCGGCGGGAGGTTCCCACCATGAGCAGGTTAACGCGAGCTACTCCAGCCAAACGTGTCCTCACTGTGGGTTCGTCCACCGCCAGAACCGCCGTGGGAACAGGTTTCAGTGTCTGTTTTGCGGACACGGTGGAGATAGTGACGCGGTGGCCGCCTTGAACCTGCTGGACCGCTGGCATGATTCCGAGATCCTCCTTTGGACGCCGAAGGAGCGGGTTCGGGCGGTCCTAGAAAGCAGGTTTCGTCGCCGATTGGAACGGTGGGCATTCGACTTCCCGCCACAGCAGGTGAATCTGGCCGTTCTGGCTGAGGTGGGGATCGAGGGTCCATCGACTGTTCCGGGCAGGACTCGAGACACCCGACCGACTGCGCCTTTGGTGGACAAGGGCAGGGATCCGGCGGGTCAATCCGAGAGCGAAACTCCGCTGGCCGCGATAAGGCAGCGGACCGAACGTGGTCATATTTGACCAAGTGTAGGAGGAACAGTGGACTGAAAATTTTGAACAGATTGAGAGGCAAAGAGAATATTTGAAAGTGATCTTTCGGTAGAAAAGCTTAACCATGTGAACATTGATAACTTCTCTACAAAGTCTTATATCCACGTCGACAAAGAGTCAGTATTTGGGTCAGGACAGGTGAGGGGGTGGTTCTGGGATTAGATTTGACAGTGGATCAAAGATAGGGATAGATTGTTATAGATTGCACTGGGAGGATCAAGGTGGTCTTTGACAAGTGAATATCAGATGAGAAGCGGGTCTGCTTGCGTTTCTGCGAGCACCTCCTGGAGCAAATGACGCATTTGGCCTGGAAGGGATCTCAAAGCCTTATGCAAACGAAGATTCAACGATTTACCTCCGGATGGAGATGCTCGTACCGGATGGGGTGGGAATTTGCGTCACTTTTGGACGGATGTGCAAGTGATTTTGCCTGTAGAAAACTATAGGTGCTTGAAAACCGCCTTCAGGGTCTGCTGCAGTAGCGGGCTCTGGAGGGAGGAGTTGCAAAACTTGACCCGATAAGGAGGGGATTGTTACCGTCTCGACGCGGAAGTCCATTAACGAATTAGCATGTTGCAAAACTTGACCCGATAAGGAGGGGATTGTTACTCCACCCACAACGCATAGGCATTGGTGATGGTGGCGGAAGTTGCAAAACTTGACCCGATAAGGAGGGGATTGTTACTGACGAGGGCGCCAGGAAGTTCAATGACGCGCTGGCGTTGCAAAACTTGACCCGATAAGGAGGGGATTGTAACTTTACTTCAAGTCCAGCC
>JBHIAT010000114.1:0-12150 GCA_046758705.1 Bipolaricaulia bacterium | reverse complement strand
TTGCTGTAGGCAATACGTGTGACTTTAGCCATCCTCGGCAGCTTCCCTTATCTGTATCTTGTAGCTACGCAATCCATAGAGACGAGAAGAAAAACAGTGAACGATGGTCATCAAGTCCTCAACCATCTCTTGCGCATGCGCAGGGGATAGTTGCTCTTGGTTGACGACCGTCACTGGGCAACCATGCCTTTGGGCAAACCCCAGGAAGAAGTCAAATCCGAACCTGACCAAACGATCCTGATGGGCAATGACTAAATGCTTGATCTTGCCCGCTTCGATACGCTCGATCACGGATAGGAACTTCTTGCGCTTGAAGTTTAACCCGCTACCGAACTCCTCAATCCACTCGTCAACAGCGATGCCAGCCCCCAAGCAGAACTGCCGCATGGCTTCGACTTGCGACTTGAGGTCGTCAGCTTGCTTTTTCGAGGAGACCCGGCAATAGACAACCGTGAGTTTCTCCTCGTCTGGAGGCTCGATACCGAGTGCCTTTCTGACATCGGACTCGTCATAGTAACGCTGAGCGCCGGGTGTACGCTTGGCCGGGAGAACGCCTTCGTTGTCCCAGCGTCGGAGCGTCGACGGAGACTTGCCAATCCGCTCTGCAAATTCACCAATCCTGTAAATCTTGCTCATCATAGACAACTATATGGAATAATGAGTAAGAAGTCAAGTACAGTTAACTAACTCTCTTCAATTCGACCGAAGAACCCCTGGGGCCGAAGTGCAAGCACCAGCACCAGGATCAACAATGACGGCAGACCGGCATACGTGCCTGACACGGTGAACGCGGTGAATGTCTC
This sequence comes from Bipolaricaulia bacterium, assembly GCA_046758705.1. Lineage (GTDB taxonomy): Bacteria > Bipolaricaulota > Bipolaricaulia > JBHIAT01 > JBHIAT01 > JBHIAT01. The sequence continues at coordinate 11,347 of JBHIAT010000114.1, read as the reverse complement.
GATCGTGCCGATAAAGTAGGCGGCGGCCACCGACCCGCCGATACTGCCCAACCCCCCGAGGATGACAATCGAGAACGCGATGATCAGCGGGTCGATCCACATCTGCGGCGTCAGCGTCAGGAACGAGGCGAGGAAGAACCCGGCGATTGCCGCCAGCGCGCCGGAGATCGCCCAGGTGAGCTGCTGGATTCGTTTGGGATCGATGCCCACCAACGCTGCCCCCCTGGCGTCCATCGCGGTGGCCAGGATCGCTTTCCCACGCCGTGTTCGGCTCATGAACACCCACAGCACCCCGATCAACCCCCAGGAGACCCCAAACGCGACGATCCGGTTGTTAATCACCCGCGTTCCCAGGATCAGGCTGCTGCCCTCGACCAGCGGCGGCAGAGACCGGGGGGTCGGGCCGAACGCGATGGTGAATCCCTGCTGGAGCAGCAGCGCCAGCGCCAGGGTGGCGATCATGATCGTGATCGGGGCACCCAGGGAACCCTGGATGGGCGAGATGATCCCATGGCAGGTGAGCAAGGCAAACAACACACAGCCGACGATCGCCAGCGCCAGCGAGAGGTACAGGTTCAACCCGGTGCTATGGGCGAGGTGAGTGATATAGGCGGAGAGCATGATGAACGCACCGTGGGCCAGGTTCAACACCCGGGCGACACCGAAGATCATCGTGAACCCGATCGCCACCAGCGCATAAAGAGCGCTGATCATCGCCGAATAGATCAGGATCTCCACCGGGTCAATCGACATCGATTTAGCGTATGTGTTATCCCGTCTCTTCCTCCCGCAGCTCGCGCTTGAGCACCTTTCCGATCATTGATTTGGGCAACTCATCACGGAACTCGAACTCGGTCGGGATCTTGTACTTCGCCAACTTCCCTGTGCAGAATGTCCGCAGCTCGTTCTCGGTCAGCGTCCCATCTGCCTTGAGGACGATGTATGCCTTGACCGTTTCGCCCCGGTACGGGTCCGGCACACCGACCACCGCCGCCTCGGCCACCTGAGGATGCTCGAACAACACCTCCTCCACCTCCCGGGGGTAGACGTTGTATCCGGAGGCGAGGATCAGGTCCTTCTTGCGGTCAACGATGTAGAAGTAACCCTGCTCGTCCATCTGAGCGATGTCTCCGGTATACAGCCACCCGTTTTGGAGCACCGCGTCCGTCTCCTCAGGGCGTTTCCAGTAGCCCTTCATGACCTGGGGGCCGCGGATGGCCAACTCCCCGACCTCCCCAACTCCCAGGTCCTCCCCGGTCTTCAGGTCGACGATCTTGACGTCGGTATCGGGTATCGGGATCCCGATGCTCCCGGTCACCTGCTCCCCGTAGAGCAGGTTGCTATGGGTGACGGGCGAGGCCTCTGACAGACCGTACCCCTCGACGAGTTTTCCACCGGTTAGCTCTTCGAACTTTGCCTTCACCTCTACGGGCAGGGGTGCCGAGCCGGAGATGCACTCGCGGATCGAGGAGATCCGGTAGCGGTCCAGTTTGGGATGGTTGTTGATGGCCACATACATCGTTGGCACCCCGGGGAAGAGCGTCGGGCAGTAAGCATTGATCAGTTCCAGGATCTCGTCGATCTCGAACCGGGGGACGAGGATCATCGTTGCAGCGAGGTAAATGGACAGGTTCAGTGCGACGGTCATCCCATAGACATGGAAGAACGGTAGGGCGGCCATGATCACCTCCTCTCCCTCCCGGGACTTGGCAAACCATGCCCGCGCCTGCAGCGTGTTGACCACCAGGTTGTAGTGGGTGAGCATCACGCCCTTCGGAGTGCCGGTCGTGCCACCGGTATACTGGAGCAAAGCGACATCCTCATGGGGATCGATCTCGACGGTGGGTAGGGTTGCGGGGGCGGCCGCAAGCATCGTCATCAGATCGTGGGCCGCGTCCTGGGGCACCCGGACCCTCATGCCGTGACGCATCTGGGCCAGCGGATACAGCCAACGTTTGAGCGTCGGCAGAAAATCGCGGATGCTGGTGACAATGATGTGCTCCAGGGACGTTTCCTTCTGGATCACCTTCACCCGAGGATAGAGGCGCCGCAGTGTGACGATCGCCTTCGCGCCGGCGTCGTTCAGGATCTCCTTCAACTCCCGTTCGGTGTATAACGGGTTCGTCTGAATGACCGTCGCCCCGACTCGCAACGCCCCGTAGAAGGCGATCACGAACTGGGGTAAGTTGGGAAGAGAGATCGAGATCCGGTCGCCTTTGCGAATCCCGAGTTCATGGAACGCAGCGGCGCACCGGTCGACCCATCCGTTCAACTCCCCATAGGAGATCCGCTGGCCAAAGAACCGGATCGCGGTGCGATCGCGGTAATGCTTCACCGTCTCCTCAAGCAACCGATCGAGCGGAACTTCGGGGTAGTCGATCCTGGCAGAAATCTCTTCAGGATAGTGCTTCAACCACGGTCTCTTCATTTCCACAGACATGAATATCTCCTCCCTGATCTACGCAAACCAAGTTCTCAACTATCATGATAATCGACAGGGTCGGTCGCTGGCAACGTCCTGGAGTTGCAGCGGGATTTTTGCTGGCTTTGTGACCTTGATCAAAGAGAGCCATTTTTATCTCCAAAGTAAGTATACCCTGTTAAGGTTAAGTATACCCTGATAGAGGTTGTAAAATTGTTGGTGCGATTGTTGATTGTGGAGACTTCATGGGAATGGACTTTCCAAAGGACCCGGTTTTGCTTCTTTTAGGGGTTTACCCTGAGAACCTGAACCTCCGAGCTTCTTGAAATGTTCTACCGCTGGATCACCAGCGCCTTAGTCCATCAACGCGTTGACTTCGAAGTTGCTCCCTGGGTTGTTTGCTTGACCGATAGGTCGCGATCGGATAAGATCTTGTGACTAACACAAACATGGAGACAGAAGCCCTCACCTTCGCTGACGACGATCTCGACGATCACTGGGAGATCTATCGAGAGAGGTTTCTGAAGGAGACATTCGCATGAACACTTTTGAACGGAAGAACACGGAACTGATCAAGGAGTTCAACCGCTACGTGCGCGAGCATCCGAAGGTGGCCGAGCAAATCCCCAATGATTCGGTGGTGATCCTACAGCTGGAAGGGGATGAGGAGTTCAACGCATGGGCCCATCGGCTGGCTGAGAATCGTCGATCTGAGGGGCATCCTGTGGTCTTGGTAAAGATCAAGAAGCTGAAGCCCCTCCGCTCCCGGATCGAGAAGCTTGAGTTGGAGAAGGGTCTAGTGCGAAGAGAAGCTCGAAGGCTCTCAGATCAGCTTTTAATCCTTCCCATCTTAAAAACCTCCTTTAGACAAACATGGTGTTCATCTTCTTAAAGCGAAGATGTGATCTGCGGGAGGTTGCTCCCTATGTGGCTTAGCTGGTGTCCGTTGAACATCTATGAAAGCGCTGCTTTTGTCAAGCCCCCTTTCTTCAGCTCAATGACTCAGATCATTCATCCAGATGACGTTAATCATGGCATCCCGGGAAGCGGACGGGTAAGGCAGGTAAGATATTTGTGGAACCGGGTCCCATTTGCTATAATTCCATCCGATTAGAAAAGCAATCAGGAAAGGATGCTCAACCACGGCCATGCCGCAACACGACCTGGTGATCGTCGGCGGGGGAATCGCGGGCTTGCGGGCGGCGCTTGCCGCGCGCGAGTTCGTCGAGGACGTGGCAGTCGTCTCTAAGGTCCATGTGCTCCGGTCGCATTCGGTGGCCGCCCAGGGAGGAATGGGCGCCGCTCTCGGCAACGTCGACCCGGACGATAGCTGGAAGCTTCACATGTTCGACACCGTCAAGGGCTCCGACTATTTGGCCGATCAGGACGCCGTCGAGTTGCTGGTCAAGGAGGCCACCGGGACGATCTATGAACTCGAGCATATGGGCGTGGCGTTCAGCCGGCTCCCCGACGGTCGGATCGCCCAACGGGCGTTCGGTGGCCATCAAAAGAAACGTGCCTGCTATGCGGCCGACCGGACGGGGCACGTCATCCTTCACACCCTTTACGGCGAGTGCATCAAGGAGAAGATCACCCTCTACAACGAGTACTTCGCCGTCTCATTGAACGTCGATGACGGTGTCTGCACCGGCTTGGTCGCCTACAACGTTGCCAACAGCGAGATCGAGGCGTTCCAGGCCAAGGCGGTGGTCCTGGCGACCGGCGGCTACGGCCAGGCCTATCAGGTGACCAGCAACGGCCGGGCGAACACCGGCGACGGGCTCAGCATGGTCTACCGTCAGGGGTTGCCAATCGAGGACATGGAGTTCGTCCAGATTCATCCGACCGGCCTGCCGGGGACCGGCATCCTGATCACCGAGGGGGCGCGCGGCGAGGGCGGATATCTGATCAACGGGAGCGGCGAGCGGTTCATGGAGAAGTATGCCCCGACGATGATGGAGATCGCCCCCCGGGATATCGTGTCTCGGGCGATGTACATTGAAGTGCGTGAGGGGCAGGGGGTCGACGGCAAGGACTATCTGCACCTCGACCTGCGCCATCTGGGTCGCGAGAAGATCCTGGAGCGACTGCCCGCCGTCTACGAGTTTGCTACCTACTTCGGCGGGGTCGACCCGAGCGAAGCGCCGATCCCGGTTGCTCCCACCGCCCACTACTCGATGGGTGGCATCCCGGTGACGCTCGACGGCGAGGTGAAACGGACCGCAGCCGGCGAGATCGTCTCCGGTCTCTATGCCGCCGGGGAGTGTGCCTGTGTCTCGGTCAACGGAGCCAACCGACTGGGGACGAACTCGCTGCTGGAGGTGGCCGTCTTCGGCCAGCTGTCCGGTACGGCGGCCGGTCGCTATGTGCAACAGGTGGAATTCCAGGAGCCTCCGTCCATCGACGAGGTGCGTGAAGAGATCAAATGGCTGCTGGGCAGCGACGGGAAGGAGCGAGCCGTGACACTGCGCGACGAACTGAAACGGATGATGACTCAGAACGTCGGCGTCTTCCGGGATCGCGATGGTCTGGAAGCGGCGCAGGCCAAGATCGCCGAGCTGATGGAGCGCTACCGCAACCTGGGAATCGACGACCAGGGGACGTTGTTCAACACCGACCTGCAGGAAGCGCTCGAACTCGGTCGGCTGCTTGACTTCTCCGAGGCGATCGTCGCCAGCGCCCTCGCCCGTGAGGAGAGCCGCGGCGCTCATTACCGGGAGGATTTTCCTGAACGAGATGATGAGGATTGGTTGAAGCACAGCTATGCATTCCGAACTCCGGAAGGGGTACAAATGGATTACGCGCCGGTGACGATCACCGAGTTCGAACCGGCGGAGCGCAAGTATTAAAGCTGGGGAGGGAACTCGATGGCCGAAGCAGAACCCAAAAAGCAAAAGAAGAAGGCAAAGCGACAAACAGGTAAAGCGGATGATGCAGGGCTCACCGCGCGCTTTAAGGTGTATCGCTACCGTTCCGACGGAGATGGGAGGGGGCGCTACGACGATTTCGAGATCGCCCTCGAACCGCGGATGACCGTTCTCGACGGGCTGGATGTCATCAAGTGGCACCACGACGGAACGCTCACCTACCGACACTCCTGTCATCACGCCGTCTGTGGCTCGTGTGCGATGCGCATCAACGGCCACCACAAGCTTGCCTGCAAGGTGAAGATCACCGATCAACTGGAGAAGTTCGACGAGGTGCTGGTCGAGCCAATGGGGAACATGCCGGTCATCAAGGATCTGGTCACCGACACGAGCGTCCATTGGGATCACGATAATAAGGTGATCCCGTGGTTGCGGCCGACGGGCGAGCCACCGGAGCAGGAATGGCAGGTAAGTCCGGAGGAGCGGGTTCGCCTGGATGACGTGCTCAATTGCATCCAGTGTGGTGCCTGTGTCGCCACCTGCGAAAGCCTGGAGATGGATCCGGAGTTTCTGGGGCCGGCGGCCCTGGCTCGGGCGAACCGGTTCGTCTTCGACTCCCGGGACGGCACCGCCGAGGAACGGCTCAAATTCCTCAACGAACCCCATGGCATCTGGGACTGCACGCACTGCTTCGAGTGCATTGAGGTCTGTCCCGCAGATGTCAAGCCGATGGACGCGATCATGGAATTGCGGGAAGAGACGGTGCGCCGTGGCAAGATCAAAAACACCGGAACCCGACACATTGAGGCGTTCACCCGGGATGTGATCAAAGCCGGCTGGATCGATGAGATGACCCTCGCCTCCCGGTCGATCGGTTGGCTGAATCTCAGGGAACAGATCCACCTCATCCCCTTAGGGTTGCGCGTCACCCGTAGCGGCAAGATGCCCTGGGGACGACTGTTCAAGTCGCTGCCGGGGGCCGATCAGGTGGGACGCATCTACCGTCGGGTGATCCAGCGCCAGGAGCAAGAGCAAGAGTAACGGACGAAAGGAGAGGCAGAGACCATGGCTGAAGCAGTCGAAGCGAACACCGAGACCCTGAATCTGAATCTAGATCTGAAGTATGCGTTCTTCCCCGGTTGTGTCTCTCGGCAGGTGTGTCGGGAGCTGTATCAATCGACTTGGCTGGTCGCCGAGCGGCTCGGCATCGAGCTCGTCGAGCTGGAGTCGTCGAGCTGCTGCGGATCCGGGACGATGATCGAGGGCAATCCCGAGCTGATCCACACCCTGAACGCCCGCAACCTGGCCCTGGCCGAGAGAACCGGTCTTGAGCTCATGACAATCTGCAGCACCTGCAACGGTGTGCTCAGCATCTCCCAGAAGCAACTCCACGATAACATGGCGCTCATGGAGCGCGCCAACCAGGCGCTGGCGAAGGAGGGGATGGAGTACCAGGGCACGACCCAGGTCAAGCATATGCTGTGGATCCTGGTTGAAGATTACGGTCTGGACAAGCTCCGGGAGCGGGTGGTCCGGCCCTTGAATGGGCTACAGGTTGGTGCATTTTACGGTTGCTATCTGCTTCGGCCCTCCTCGGTGCTCAGCTTCGACGATCCAGAGCAGCCGATGTCTCTCGACAACCTGATCGCCGCCGTCGGCGCCGAACCGGTGGAGTATCGGGGGAAGAGCAAGTGCTGCGGCTGGCCAATGGTGATGGCCAACGAGGAGACGACTTTCCGGCTCGCCGGCGACCGTCTGCTCGACGCCAAATCACACGGGGCCCATTGCTTGGTCACCCCCTGCCCGCTCTGTCACCTCAGCCTCGACTCCCGTCAGCCGGAGGTGAGTGCGTTCTTGAATGAGCGGATCGACCTACCCATCCTTCATCTGCCACAGTTGGTCGGCTTGGCACTGGGATTCAGCCCCAAGGAGCTCGGCATGAATCGGCACGTCGTCTCGACCGCGAGCGTGCTGGAGAAACTGGGGTTGAGCTGGAGCTGATTCTCGATGATTTATATGCCCCATGGCGCTCTCGAAGGCCTGCTGAGGCGGAAGAACGCGGAGGTGGCCATCGGGTTCAACACCGCCTCCCCCCGGCAGGTCGACGCGATCCTCAACCTGTTCAACCGGACGTTCAGGACCGCCCACCTCGTCCTAGAAGGGATCGACCGGGAGGGCGTATGGATGGCAATCACATTTGCCGACGATAAGGCCATTGGAAAATTCCTCGATCGCTCCCTGGACGAGTTGGCCGAGGTGATGGCCGAACATCTGTTCGCGTTGGGACAGACGGGAAAGGTCGATCTCAAATGGCTCGACGCGTTCATCGTCACCGACTTTCCACTCCGTGGCCGGCGGGATCTGACCGATGGGCTCCGGGCCGAGTTGGTCGCATACCTGGAGGCCAGATCGGCATCGGCGGTCTATAAGCAAAAGTAAAGGCCATGAAATTCTGCTCGCTTGCCAGTGGAAGCAGTGGGAACTGCCTCTACATCAGTTCTAACGGGACGGACGTCCTCATCGATGCCGGCCTGAGCGCCAGGGAGGCCGTGAGCCGTCTGCAACAGATCGGGGGTGCTCCTGACCGGATCGCTGCGCTGCTCATCACCCATGAGCACAGCGATCACTGCCATGGAGCTGGAGTCCTGGCCCGTCGGTTCGCCTGCCCGATCTATACAACAGAGCGGACGCTCGAGGCGATCGAATGGTACTTGCTGGGCGGGAAGGTCCGGACGCATACCTTCAGGATCGACGAGCCGTTCGCCGTCGGGTCGCTGACCTTCCATCCGTTTCGGGTGTTTCACGACGCTCGGGAGCCCTGTGGCTTGGTCATCGAGGACGATTGCATCCGACTGGGGATCGCCACCGACCTCGGTGTGGTCACCGCATCGGTCCTCGACGCTCTGGCAGGTTGTCACATGGTTATCTTGGAAGCGAACCACGATCTCGACATGCTCATCCACGGGGGATATCCCTGGCACCTCAAGCAGCGGATCCGCAGTGAGGTGGGACACCTGTCCAACAAAGCGTGTGGCGAGGCGCTGGCGAAACTCGCCGCCGGAGGGATGAAGGTCGCGGTCCTCGCCCACCTGAGCCAGAACAACAACCGACCGGATCTGGCGTTGGAAACCGTTCGTCGTTATCTGGAGGGAACTGAGGTTGAGCTGCGGATCGCCCCGCGGGATCGGTTGGGTGATGTGGTCGAAATCTGAATCTGAGGGTGGATGTGAGTGTGACCCGGCGTCAGCGCTTCAACAGGTGTTTTTCTAGCAGGCTGACCCCCCGAACCGTTAGCTGCTGTGTCGAGAGTTCGCCCCTATACTCGCGGTAGAGCTCGACAACGGCTCGTTTCGCCCGTTGTTCCTTGGCAGACTCTTCGGTCCCGAAGTCCTCGGAGTAACCGGTGCCGGTGACAAAGTACTCCACCAGTGATCCGAAGGAGAGTTCATCCAGGAAGTTTGCCTGGGGATAGTGGTTGAACGCATAGCTGAGCGCTCGATGCAGGATGCTCCCCTCCTGAACGTCGGTGATGTTGTAGTGACTTAACAGGTGGGGATCGGGTACCCCGCACAGCTCCCGAACCGTCGCCTCATCGAAGCGCGGGTCCTCTGCCTCCTCGACCCCGTTATCCGCTTCGACAAGCTTGATGGTCGGCTTTCCCTCCCATGCATGGCGAACCCAGCGCCGGTGACCCGCCCGTGCATCGCCCTCGTTTGTGTAGTTCTCCAGCTTCAGAATCCTCCCACCCCGTCTGCGACGCAGGAAGGTCGCATAACTGGCCTCGAACTGGGTGGTCTCGATGATCAAGGATTTGCCGACCTCAGTTTGGATCAGGAATCGACCTCTAGTGTTCATTGTCAAAACGGGATAAAGTTTGTCTCGTCGTCGATCCACTCCACAGCGAAGGCGAGCAGTTTCGCGGTGTTCTCCAGATCCTCCAGGCTCACCACCTCACACGGGGTGTGCATATAGCGGTTGGGGATCGACACCAATCCGGTCGCCACCCCCGCCCGGGTCAGCTGGATCACGTTGGCGTCTGTCCCCGTGCCCCGGGGTTCTCCCTCGACCTGGTAGGGAATCTCGCGCTTCCGGGCGGTCTCCACCAACAACTCGTAGAGTCGGGGGTTGATGTTCGCCCCCCGACTGATCACCGGTCCCTTCCCCATCTTCTTTTCGCCGATTTGCTTTTTCTCACCCCCCATACTGGGGTAGTCGGTGGCGTGCGTCACTTCCACGGCGATCCCGACCTGGGGATCGATCCCGAACGCGCTGGTGCGCGCCCCGCGAAGCCCCACCTCTTCCTGGACGGTGGCAACCGCGTGGACTTCAGCCTGAGGCGCCAACCCAGCAAGCAATCGGGCCGCCTCCAACACCACGAACGCACCGGCTTTGTCGTCGAAGCCTCGGGAGACGACCAGGCCGTTCCTCAACTCCTCAAACTCATGGGCGAGGACGACCGGGTCGCCAATTGCGACGAGCGACTCGGCTTCCTGTTTCCCGTTTGCACCGATGTCGATCCACATATCCTCGACCTTGACCACCTGCTTGCGTGCCTCGTCCTTCAGCAGATGGATCGGTTTCTTGCCGATCACCCCGCCGACCCGCCCCGTGGTGGTGCGGATCCAGACGCGTTGACCCTGGATGATCTGGGGGTCCCAGCCGCCAATCGAGGTGAAGTATAGGTACCCATCGTCATCGATGTAAGTGATCATAAACCCGATCTCATCGGTATGACCGGCAAGCATAACTCGGGGAGTTCCACCTTCGTTAACGATGGCAATCACGTTGCCGTGGACGTCGACTCGAACCCGATCGGCGAACGTTTCGGCCTCCTGAGCCCAGAGTCGGGCGGCCTCGTCCTCAAAGCCGGACGGGCTGATCGTAGACAGGTAACGCTTCAAGAAATCGAGAGATGGACGCTCCATGTGATATCCTCCTTGATGTCGATCTGTCAAGGTTGTTACTTTATACTATAACAGAAATGATCATCATTCGGCGAGGGGATCGATCGCGATGATGCGGATCGCGTTTCAGGGGGAACGCGGCGCCTACAGCGAGCAGGCGATCTTCAAACACTTTGGCGAGGAATGCGAGGCGGTCCCGTGTCACGAACTGGAGGATGTCTTCCGTCGGGTCGTGCGCGGGGAGGTCGATGCCGGGGTAGTGCCGATCGAGAACTCGCTCGCCGGCAGCATTAACAAAACCTACGACCTGTTTCTCGATCATGACCTGAAGATCATCGGAGAGATTTATCTCCGCATACACCATTCGCTGTTGGGCAACCGGGACAGCTCACTCGCGGGGATCCGGCATGTCTACTCACATCCTCAGGCCCTGGCCCAGTGTGAGGATTTTCTGCGTAAGCTCGGTGTTGAGCCACATCCGACCTACGATACGGCCGGTGCTGCCAAATGGGTGAGGGAATCAGGGAGGCGTGACGCGGCGGCGATCGCCAGTGTGATCGCTGCGCAGGAGTATGGTCTCGTCGTGCTGGTCGAGGGGGTCGAAACGCTGGAGAATAACGCGACCCGGTTCCTGGTTATCTCCCAAGAGGTCTCCCCGGTGCGAGAAGAGTGCAAGACGTCGATCGTCTTCGAAACGCGCGATCTCCCTGCAGCGTTGTACAAATGTCTCGGCGGGTTTGCCACCAACGGCGTCAATCTCACCAAGCTCGAGTCCCGGCCGATCCGGGGGGAGAACTGGAAGTACCTGTTCTATCTGGATTTTGACGGACATCTCGACGATCCGCCGGTAAACCGGGCGTTAGAGGAACTCGCCTACTTTACGGTCACCCTCAAGGTGTTGAGCTCATATCCGAAGGGGGACGAAGTTTAGGGTTTGAGCAAAACACCGTCTATATCCTTAACGGGAAGCTTCTTTCAACTCTAATTCAAAGGGAAGCTCAATGTGGCGCGCTTCTCGCTCATGCTTGCGGCAACTGCTCAGCGAACTCGTAGGGCTCATCTAACCGGTCTTGTGTCACCTGGCTGAATGCACGGACGTAATCTGCGATGATCTGCGGCGTAAGCTCATCCTGAGGGGCGAGCAAATCCCAGAT
>JBHIAT010000113.1:0-12179 GCA_046758705.1 Bipolaricaulia bacterium | reverse complement strand
CGACCAGGGACCGTCCGAACACCTGCTGCATTTAGACGCCTCCTTTTTCGGTGTAAGTCTCCCCTAAAACCTCTCGCAATGCATTGAAGGTCAGCACTCCGACCAATTGGCCATCGTCATCAACGACGGCGATATTTCCGACCTCACTGCTGAGCATATGGGAGAGCGCTTCGTTGAGATTCGTATTGGGAGTGATCGTCTCCATAGCGGGTGTCATCACATCCTTCACCCGATCTCCCTGCCGGTATTCGAAGTCCGACAGATTGATCCAACCGCAGAACTTGTTATCATCCTCAACCACGAGCAGATATCGGACACCTGCCTGCTTCATGTGATCATGGATGACTTCGGCCGCCTCGCTCACTTTCACAGTGACGGGGGATCGCCTCATCACGTCTTTGACCCGCATCAAACGCAACCCCTTGAGCGTTCGGTCCACTCCGACGAAGCCCTTCACGAAGTCGTTGGCCGGATGCGAAAGGAGCTCAGCGGGAGAATCGTACTGGATCAGCTTACCGTCCTTGAGCAGGGCGATCTTGTCACCCATCTTGATTGCCTCATTGATGTCGTGGGTGACGAAGACGATCGTCTTTCTGATCTCCTGTTGGATCTTCAAGAACTCATCTTGAAGCCGTTCCCGGGTAATCGGATCGATGGCCCCGAACGGTTCATCCATCAGCATAATCGGTGGATCAATCGCCATCGCTCGGGCGACGCCGACCCGCTGGCGCTGGCCTCCGGAGAGTTCGCTGGGATAGCTCTGCAGGAATTCGGCCGGATCCATGCCCATCAGATCCAACAGCTCTTCGGCCCGCTCTCTGATCTTGGACTTGGACCAGCGTTTCAGCATCGGAACCGTCCCGATATTCTCTTGGACGGTCATATGCGGAAAGAGGCCGATCTCCTGAATCACGTAGCCGATGTTGCGCCGGAGCTCGTTCACGTCGATCTGGGTGTTGTCCTGACCGTCGATGTAGATCTTCCCCTCGGTGATTGAGATCAGTCGGTTGATCATCTTCATCGTGGTGGTCTTGCCGCAACCGGAAGGGCCGACGAGGATGCAGAGCTCCCCTTCGTTGATCTCGAAGTTCACATCATCGACAGCCACGGTACCACCATCGTAAATCTTGGTGACGTGCTCCAATCTGATCATGACTGCTGCCTCCGCTTCAATCCCTTGGGGGTGATCCACCGCTCCACCAACGCCATCCCACCATCAAAGATTAGAGCCAACACCGATACGAAGATGGTTCCGCTGAGGATCAGATCCATCCGCGTTCTCACGATCCCGTTGAATATCGGTGCACCCAGCCCTCCCGCCCCGATAAAGACGGCGATGGCCGCAATTCCGATGTTGATCACGATCGCCGTCCTCAGACCGGCCATAATGATCGGCATCGCCAACGGAAGCTTGACCCGGCGAAGGAGCTGTCCTGAGGTCATGCCCATTCCTCGGCCCGCTTCGATCATCGCGGGATCGACGTTCCTGATCGCCGTATAGGTGTTCCGGATGATGGGAAGCTGACCGTACAGGACCAACGCGATGACCGCCGGGGTAAAACCGATGCCCGGCAGGCCGATTCTAGGGAGCAGGTAAATCATCAGACCGAAGAGCGCGAGGCTGGGGATGGTCATCATGATGCCGGCAAGGTAGAGGACGATATCCGCGATCCGTTCCCGCCCCTTGCCGGCGATGAAGATGCCGATGATGACGCCTAAGACGACGGCAATACTGTTGGCCACCGCGATGATCTTGACATGCTGCCAGGTGAGATCGAAGAGCCTGTCCCAATGACTGTTAATGTATTCCCAGGTTTCAGTCAAAGTTTCCATGTTGATTCCTATGGTAAATTGTGATGGGTCATCAATTAGGAATACCTCCACCACATCATGATCTTAACCATGATTTTAACTTACTGTCAAATTCAGAATTGGATTCCGCTTAAAGATGAGAGATTATGTCTGATCCTCATCCCTCGACCATCTCAGCTGCGGTGATGAGGGACACCCGTTCCTCCAACGATTGTGCCCGTTTCACAAGGTTGTCTGTAAACCCGCTTAGGGAAAAGATCACGTAACGGACATCCTGTTGAAATCGTCTCGGAAGTTGCTGGGCATTGGCCATCAACTTGTCCAGTACCCGCTCGCCCACCGGACGACTCGTCCATTTGCACTCACCGACGAGATGACCACCGTCGACATTCTCGGTCACGACATCAATGTCGAAGTCTCGGGCCCAATGGGCTCCGACCCGTCGGGGCGCTGTCTCAAGGCACTCATCCCAGAAGTGATGAACATACTCACGACAGATCTCCTCGAAGACCGGACCCATATAATCGTTCAGATAGGGATGAATGAAACGATCATAGACCAACTTAGACCGGCCCGATTCGATGAGGCTGACGTTCGGGAGGATGAACCGAAACCAAAAGTTCAGATAGTTGTCCCCGATCCGGTAGCGTCTCTTTTTACCCCTTTCTTTTGTGAAAATACAAAGGCTTGCTGTTACAAACGATTTAACTTATAATTACTATAGTGGTAATTATGAATCAGTACACCGAGTTATATGCATGGATTAGACACAGTTTTAATGGAACCTCTTTTAGCATTGACGATTTCCGATCTGTCTTTCCCACCTCACAAGCGCCAAAAGTCGTTTATGACTTGATCAAACAAGGGTATTTGCAAAGAGTAAATCGGGGCATCTATCGGGCTGTCGAACCCGATCAGTTAATAGAAATCATTGTCCAAAGAAGCAGTGAGCATAGAGAGGTATTAAAGAGAGCTGAAAGAAAATATGCCTACTGCGACAGCACAGCAGTGACTGTCTGGACCGATGGCTATTACTGGACTGGTTTTACCAAGGGCTTCAAACCTATTCACATCAAAGTTTTGAAAGATGATTTACCCTACTGGAAGAAATTTTTCGATAAACAGAGAATGAGAACTGCTTTACCCGATGAGAACAAAACTTTGTTCGGATTTGTTCACATTTTGCACCCTGATGAAGACTTTGAAGTGATAGACAAGAAAGGTACCAAGGTCATCCCTTTAGACGAGGTCGCGAACTTTTGTTTAGAGAGAGAGAGCGTCTATCAGCCGGCGTTGGAGTACTTGGATGAGGCTTACAGTATAGGCTACAAGAAAAGAGAATTTGTCAATACGTGATAGCTGTGGAAATGGAGGAGAGAGAAAGAGCATGTTTAGAAGCCATAAAAGAGTTGCCATCAGAAGATTATGTGCTCATAGGGGGGTATGCTTCTAGTTCTTTTGACTTCCCAAGATTTTCAGTTGATCTTGACCTAGTTATCAAGCTAGAGAAGGAAAATGACTTTCTGAAGATTTTGAAAAAGCAAGGATTTGAACCTGCAGGTAGTCCCCCCGATGGGTGCAGTTAAAGGTGTGATAGGTTAAGATGGATACGGTGATCTCTCATGCGTACATCCAAGCCCAAGAAACGTCCCTGTCTCAATCCCGACTGCCCCGACTACGGTTCCTCCACCCAGGTCATCAAAGCCGGCAAAGACAAACGGGGTCGCCAACGCTACCTCTGCAAGGGCTGTCACCGGGGCTTCTCGGCCACCAAAGGCACGCTCTTCTACCGGCTGCGCAAACCCCAAAAGGACTTTCTCGAAGCTTTGGCGATGTTAGCCGAACGCAACAGTATGGCGGCGGTGGCCCGGATCAAGGGGGTCAAGGAAGAGACGGTAGCCGGCTGGCTGCAGAAGGCCGGCGAACACGCCCAAGAGGTGGAGACGTATCTGGTACGGGACTTTCATGTCTCCCAATTGCAGCTGGACGAGTTGTGGACTTACGTCCAGAACAAAGGTGGAAAAGGGGGTACCTAGAGACCCCCGAGACCGGCCAGTTCTGGAAAGCGACCGCCTTCGACCCCAAGAGCAAGCTGAGGGTGGCCCGGACGGTGGGAAAGCGAGATCAGGCATTGCTAGAGCGACTGTTAGAACAGGTGGCTCAGCGGGTGGTCGAGACTCCCGCGCTGGCCAGTGACCAGTTGCCAGCCTACCCAGATGCGGTGGTGGAGGTCTTTGGGGAGGTGCCGCCTTACGGTGGGCGAGGTCGGCCGCCGAGCAAGAAGCGTCTCACTACCGAGCTGTGCTACGGGCAGGTCGTCAAGCAGAGGGAAGGCGGGCGAGTGGTGGCCATAACTGAGCGGATCGTCTTCGGAGATGAAGAGCAGACCCGGGCAGCGTTAGGCGGGCGGGTGAGCACGTCAGGGGTGGAGCGGACACAGCTGAGCAGTCGCCAGAGCAATGGGCGACTGGTACGCAAGACGCTGTCGTTTTCCAAGAAGCGGGAGATGTTGGAATGGGCGTGTGCATGGGAGGATCTGGTCTACAACTTTGCGCGACCGGTAAAGACATTGCGGGTCGAGGTTGAGGAAGCGGGGCGGAGATGGAGGGAGCGGACGCCAGCGATGGCAGCCGGATTAACGGATCACGTGTGGACGGTGAAGGAGTTGGCCGAGTTCATCGTGCTGCCAAGAGGTTAACTGCACTGAATGGGGTGACTACCAACCTGCAGAAGAGAAGATAAAACCTGTCAAAGACATATATGATGGAAGATTCAGAAGGCTTGAAACGGATCATGTGAAAGCTAGCGTTGATCTGCTGGTCAATTCAGTGATTTCAAGACAGACAGGGAGTTCCTACTCCTTTGAGTATCTATTCAAGAATTCAGAGCTGAGAGAGATCATCGGTTTCTCGGTCAATCTAAAAGTTGAGGCGCGGGTGGCTAACAGAGAAATGTTGATTGCCCTTAAAGCCAATTCCATGAGGCTGGCCGACAAAAGAGATATTACCGCTCTTTGTAATGGAGAAGTTGATGTTGAGAAAGTAGTAAGTCATCTGAGGCGCTGTCCGGAACAGATCATCATACAGAATATTGATGGCTTTCTGGAGACTTTAGAAGATGAGAGATATAAGGATTCCATCAAAGGTGTTTTCAGACTGTCGGACCGCGCTTATGAGAGGGTCACTGAACGAGCAAAAAAGGTATTCCTAGAGGTCAGGGAAGAACTCGTTCATCCTCCTTAACAGGACAGGACCGGATTCTCTGTCCACTACCTTGTTCATTCTATGCGAGGGACGTAAGTGACTAGAATGGGCACTTGCAAGAGGCGATTTACCGGCATCTGTGCGGGCGGAGGCGCTCAATGAAGCGGGCTGACTGACATGCCGTCAGCACGACTTCGAGCGGGCATCGGAACTCTTGGAGTGAGAGATCAGGTCTGATCCTCATCCCTTGACCATCTCAGCAATGGCGATGAGGGACACCCGTTCCTCCTCGGATTGTGCCCGTTTCACAAAGTTGTCTGTAAACCCGCTTAGGGAAAAGATCACGTAACGGACATCCTGTTGAAATCGTCTCGGAAGTTGCTGGGCATTGGCCATCAACTTGTCCAGTACCCGCTCGCCCACCGGACGACTCGTCCATTTGCACTCACCGACGAGATGACCACCGTCGACATTCTCGGTCACGACATCAATGTCGAAGTCTCGGGCCCAATGGGCTCCGACCCGTCGGGGCGCTGTCTCAAGGCACTCATCCCAGAAGTGATGAACATACTCACGACAGATCTCCTCGAAGACCGGACCCATATAATCGTTCAGATAGGGATGAATGAAACGATCATAGACCAACTTAGACCGGCCCGATTCGATGAGGCTGACGTTCGGGAGGATGAACCGAAACCAAAAGTTCAGATAGTTGTCCCCGATCCGGTAGCGTCCCTTTTTGCTCCGTTGGGGTGCCCGTTCGGTCACGGCCACCTCCCGTCTCACCAGATGAAGGTCACGTAACACGGACAGGTACTTGTTCGCGGCGGTTGCTTCCAGGCCCACCCGCTGAGCGACCTCGTTCAGTCGGGTGCAGCCCCCGGCAATCGCTTGGAGCAGGCTGGTGTAGGTCTTGATCTCCTTGAGTTCCATTCTCAGAAGGAAGTTCACCTCATCATAGAGGTAACCCTGCACCCGGAGCATCTCTTCGAGAAGGTTCTCTTCAACGGTCGCTTTGGGGTCGAACCGGCTGAGGTAAGCGGGCATCCCACCCAGGATTCCGTAGGCGAGCAGTTTTTCCTGGGGGGGGTAATGGGGGAAAAATCGAGCTGCTGCACGGAAGTTCAGCGGCAGAAGTCGTTGCTGTCCGGTGCGCCGTCCATAAAGCGGAGCTTGTTCCGCCAGGATCTCACGCTCCATGAAGCTGATGTATGATCCACATAGGATGAGGAATAACCGGCTCTTTTCTCCGTAAAGATCCCAGAACTGTTGGATGATCGAAGGTAGTGCAGGATTGTCTTCACAAAGGTATTGGAACTCATCGAGTACGACGACAAGACGCTCCTGGGCCGCTTGCTGGCCGAGATAAGTCAACGCCACCTCCCACGTGGGAAAAATCATCTGCTCCAGCGTCGGATCATCGACAACTCGACGGACGGCTTCGGTGAACCCTCTCAGGTTGTCGATCTCCTTCACCTGACTGGCGAGGAAGTAGATGTTCCGTTTATCGATGCAGAACTGCTTGAGGAGCTCTGTCTTTCCGACTCGCCTGCGGCCGTAAAGCACGAACAGCTCGGCGCGATTCGACCGCCACAATCGATTCAACGCAGCCAGTTCGTCCTCTCGATCGATGAACAAGAGCCCTCCAAATTATACTTTCAGTTATTATACTATAGAGTATAATAAATCGCAAGCGGTCGACTTTGAACTTTGGGTTCAGTTGATTCACAACCACTTGTGCTTGCACGGAGGCGTTCACAGGGTGTATAAAGAGTGAGAGAAAGCGCTTGCCCCCCACGTGGAGGCCCTCCGATGGAACCGGCTCAGGTGGATGACGATGATCTTGGTCTTGGGCTCAAAGTCAAACTCTTTGGGCCCTTTGAGATCTGGCGAGGTCATGAACCTATTTCTTCCCAAGCCTGGCCCCAACGCAAGACCCAAACGCTTCTCAAGATCCTGCTCACCGAGCGCGGCCGCGTGTTCACCCAAGATCAGCTCATCGATGCCCTGTTCCCCGACCTCGATCTCGATCAAGCGGCTCAGAACCTGTACAAACGGATCAGTGAATTGCGCCGTGTCCTGAAACCGGATCTCAAACGGGGGGCTGACTCTTTTGTGTTGGTACGAATGGCTTTAACAATGGTCTGCGCGGTCATTGGAGCGAGGGACGTGAGAGACTGGAAGGGGCGTTGGAAAGGGGCATCAGTGCGTCAGCGTCTATACGAGTGAAGGCACTCAATAATGTAGGTGGTCTGGCACGGCATCAGGGTGACTATGAACGAGCGGTGAGATTCTTCAAGGACAGCTTGACCCTGTCCCAGGAACTGGGAAACAAGCGGAGAATTGCCAGGGGTTTGGAGGGATTGGCAGCGGTGGCCTGCGCAAACAGGCAGCCCGAGCAGGCAGCACGGCTGTTTGGAGCGGCGGAGGCCCTGAGAGAAGCCATCGGCATTCCCCTGCCACCTTCCGAATGTGCCGACTATGACCGCGATGTGGCTGCCGTGCGCGCTGGGCTGGACGAGGACGCGTTTGCGGCGGCGTGGGCCGAGGGACGAGCGATGCCTTGGAGCAGGCCATCGCATATGCATTAGAAGAGGCGGACAATAGCTGAAATATCCATCTTTCCTGATCCGTCTTCAAGCTTCGCCCCGGCTAGAAGATATGATCTACTCAAATATACGAAACGTTTTGCGCCATTTCCTAAGAGCGGCCAAATCAATCTGGGCCACTTGATACCCCGGTTGGTCATCCATCATTGAGATCACATTGCCACGGAAATCGACCACCATCGAACGCCCGAAGAATTTTTCGCTGATGTGGATTCCGGTGATGTTAGTCAGCATGCAATACGCTTGGTTTTCTAAGGCTCGACACCGTCCCAAAATCTCCCAATCTCCCTCATACGGATAATTCCACATACTGGGCACACAGAAAATCTCTGCCCCCTGAGCCCTCAACTCCCGGAACAGGTCGGGGAAGCGTAGGTCACGACAGATGGCTAACCCCAGCTTGGTAAACTCCAAGTCGACCACCTCGGCCTCGTCCCCTGGAGTGAAGATCGCGGTTTCCCCCCAATCGGCATAAAGGTGGATCTTGCGGTATTGGCCGATCACCTGACCCTGGCGGTCGAGCAAAAACGCAGTGTCATATAAGCGATCGCCATGGACCTCAGGAATCGTCCCTCCGACCAAGTAACTGTTACAGTCGCGTGCCCAACGTTCGAGAGAATCCAACGAGCGGCGCGTGACCCAACGCGCGGTTTTCTGACTCAATCGCTTACGCAACCCCAGCGAAAAATGCTCGGGCAGACAGATCAAATCGAACCGACTATAGTTGCCCTTGACATCTTGAATCGTCGCCTCGACTTGGGCCAAATTGGCTTCCGGATCTTGCCCGGGGTCGGTCTGCACATTGAGGATAAACAGAGGTTGGCTCATCATGCATCGGGAAATCGTCGCTGTAAGCTTTTGCCCCCACACTTGACATAGAGGGTAACCAACATTATAAACTTCATTGACCAACTCTGCAACCCTCGTAGGGGGCTGAACGCGGTATTCAGCCCCTCAGAGGAGTTCTGGGATGCCCTATCGCTTGTTGAAATATGGTTTAAACAGCCACCGGCAGCTTGCGCGCATGTGGCGCACGCCAGAGCCCCGCGACTCCTACGACGTGGTGATCATCGGCGGGGGCGTGCACGGGTTGGCCTGCGCGTACTACTTGGCCAAAGATCACGGCGTCACGGATGTTGCCGTGCTGGAGAAAGGCTACATTGGCAGTGGGGGCAGCGGTCGCAACACCGCGATCATCCGTTCCAACTACCTCACGCCCGAGGGTGCTCGCTTCTACGACGAGAGCGTCAAGCTCTACGAGGACCTCTCACAAGAGCTTGACTTCAACCTGATGTTCTCGCAACGCGGTCACCTCACGCTAGCACACTCGGATGCCTCACTTCGGATCATGCGTCAGCGCACCGAGACCAACCAGATCTGCGGTATCGATTCTCGTATGCTGACCCCCAAAGAGATCAAAGAGATCGTCCCACACCTAGATACAAGCGACCGTCCGAGATACCCGATTCTGGGAGCGCTGTATCACCCGCCCGGTGGTATCATCCGTCACGACGCTGTAGTGTGGGGCTACGCGCGCGGTGCAGATCGGCATGGCGTTGACATCTTGCAGCAGACGACCTGCGAGGACATTTTGGTCGAGGGCGGACGCGTCGTCGGCGTAAACACGAACCGTGGCCTGATCAAGACCAACAAGGTCCATAACGCGACCGCTGGATGGTGCACGACGATCACCGATATGGCCGGGGTCCGATTGCCGGTTGTGACCCATCCGCTGCAGGCATGCGTCAGCGAGCCGCTCAAGCCGTTCCTCGACTCGATCATCGTGTCGGGTACGCTGCATGTTTACATGTCGCAGTCCGACCGGGGTGAACTGGTGATGGGCGCGAGCATCGATCCGTACCTCTCCTATTCGATGGACTCCACGCTCGACTTCCTCGAAGAGCTATGCGGTCATATCCTTGAACTGTTCCCGATGCTGCACCATGTGCGCATCCTGCGCCAGTGGGCGGGCATATGCGATATGACGCCAGACTACAGCCCGATCATCGGTTTTACCCTGGTCAAGGGCTTTACCGTAGACGTCGGCTGGGGCACGTACGGCTTCAAAGCCGGCCCGGTTGCGGGCAAATATTGCGCCAAAATGATCGCTACGGCTAAGGTTCCGGATTTGATCGCCCCATTTCGCCTGTCGCGCTTTGCAGAAGGAAAACTCGTCGGCGAGAAGGGCGCGGCCTCGGTGGGTCACTAGGCGGAGCATAGCATGTTTTTAATCGACTGTCCTAACTGCGGCAAGCGCAACGTCAACGAGTTCCACTGCGGCGGAGAGGTCAACCCACGCCCTCAGGCCGGCGAACAGCTTTCGGACATCGAGTGGGTTGAATATCTGTATATGCATGACAACCCATTGGGTATGATCCAAGAATGGTGGTACCATCGTGCCGGCTGTGGCGAGTGGTTTCTGGTCAAGCGTCACACCCGGACCCACGAGGTTCTCAATACCTACTTCTACGAAAACAGGGAGCGGCCGTAATGGCTGAGACGACCCGGCACCGCGTAGAGGCGAAGCACCGGCTGACCCCGCGTCCGACTCCGACCGAGATCATCCAGCGGGAGGTGCCCATCCGCTTCACCTTTAACGGCAGACGCTATACCGGCTACGAGGGCGACACGATTTCATCGGCGCTGTGGGCCAATGGCGTCCACATCCTCAGTCGCTCGTTCAAGTATCACCGGCCACGCGCGGACTTCACCATGGACGGCAGCGACCCAAACGCCCTGGTAAACATCGGAGACGAGCCGAACGTGCGCGCAGGCAGGCAGCGCATCGCTGTGGGTATGGAGATCCATCCGCAAAATGTCAACCCGTCTTTGGACTTCGACATCCTGGCACTGAACGGCGTGTTTCACCGGTTTCTTCCGGTGGGGTTTTACTACAAAGCTTTCCACAGCAAGCGACTGTGGCCGGTTTATGAGAAACTGTTCCGTCGTTTGGCCGGGCTCGGCCAGGTCGATCCGAACTCGCCGGCGCGCTATTACGACAAACAGTACAAACACGCGGATGTGATCGTCGCCGGCGGCGGACCGGCGGGCTTGAGCGCCGCCCTTGCCGCAGCGGAGGCAGGTGCGCGGGTGCTTCTCATCGAACAGGATCCTTTCCTCGGCGGCCAGCTGCGCTACCGGCGCGGCGAACTGGAAGGCCGATCGTATGCGACCATCGCAGAGCAACTCGTCGGGCAAGTCGAGGCACACGAGGGCATCGAGGTGCTGCAAGGTGCCGTGGCAATGGGCTATTACGATGATCACTGGGTGCCTGCGTTCACAGACGATCGTCTGTACAAAATCCGCGGCAGTGCCACCGTGGTGACCACGGGCGCGTTGGACCGCACCCTGATCTTTACCAACAACGATCTGCCGGGGATCCTGACCGGAAGCGCGGCCGCACGCCTGCTCAATCTCTACGCCATCCGTCCGGGTGAGCAGGTGCTGGTCGTCTCCGCCAACGATGACGGGCTACGTCTGGCGCTTGACCTGCACGAGGCAGGCATCGCCGTGACGGTCGCCGACGAGCGTGCCGAGGACGAGAGCGACGTGGCAAACGATGCACAGTCTACAAGCATTCCCATCCGCTGGCGACACACGATCGGCGCAGCGCACGGCAAACGCCACGTCACCGGAGCCAGTCTGTTGCCGCTGAATCCGGATGACAACCCTCCTTCATCAGCGGTCAACCCCGTGCATATCGATTGTGACACCATTGTCCTGTCGGTGGGTTACACACCCAACGCGGACCTGCTTTACCAAAGCCACTCCAAGCTGGCCTGGAGTCAACAGATGCGCGAGATCTTTCCTGTCGAACTGGCCAAGGGTGTCCACGCCGCCGGGCGCGTGTTTGGCTCACACGACTTGGGAACCGCGTTGCTTGAAGGCCGCGTTGCCGGCGTGAACGCGGCAGCGGATGCTGGTTTCGGGCACGGGGCCGGTGAGGCCGACGTCGCTCAACTTCAATCGCTTAAATCCAATGCGAAGCCCTCCACCACACTACATTATTCGATCCCAAGCTCTGGGAACTTTCGCTTTGTCGACTTCGCTGAGGACGTGACCGAGAAGGACGTCTACGATGCGCTGGCCGAAGGCTACGACAGCATTGAACTGCTCAAGCGTTACACCACGATCTCCATGGGACCCGATCAGGGCCGTTACAGCTCAATAAACACCGGGCTGCTCACCGCCGACGCCCAGGGATGGACGGTCGAGCAAATGGGAACGACCACCTCCCGTCCGCCACTTTTCCCGGTCAAGATCGGGACGCTGGCGGGCCGCTTGATGGAACCGGTGCGCCGCACGTCGTTGCATCACTGGCACGAGCGCTACGGCTGCACTTGGCTCAACGCCGGACAGTGGAAACGCCCCGAGCACTACCACAATCACACACCCGAGCGCGAAGTGCTGAACGTGCGTCAGAACGTCGGCATGATCGACGTGAGCACGCTGGGCAAGGTCCGCCTCTACGGCAGGGACGTACCGGAGTTGCTCTCGCGGCTGTATACCAACAAGTGGCACAAGCTCGAGGTCGGCAAGGTGCGCTACGGTGTAA
>JBHIAT010000112.1:0-12200 GCA_046758705.1 Bipolaricaulia bacterium | reverse complement strand
TGGATGAGCGGCAGGCCTCGTTCGGGATTCCGGCCGAAGACGGAGACGACCTTCTCCCCCAGCACCTTCCCTCCGCGAAACTCGTTCAGCAGGGCGGGCATATACAGGACGTCGCTTCCTGGCTCCACCTGAATCGGGATACGCAGGGGGACCTCTGTAAGCCCCTCATGATAAGCGTGAAAAACCTCGCGAAGCGCCTCGATGACCTCGCGCACCTCGAGCAACCCGACCAGGTCTTCCCGACTCAGGATCAGCACCCGGATAGCCTCCATCGTTCGGTTCAACTTCGGATCTGGCCGTTGCCGAGCACGATGAACTTTCGCGTGGTCAGCTCCTCCAGGCCCATCGGGCCGAAGGCGTGCAGCTTGGTGGTGCTGATGCCGATCTCAGCCCCTAACCCCAGTTCGCCGCCGTCGTTCAGCCGGGTCGAGGCGTTGACCATCACCGCCGACGAATCGACCCGCCTCATAAACGCTTGGGCGTTCTCATAATCCCGAGTGATGATCGCATCGGTGTGGTTCGAGCCGTAGCGGGTGATGTGATCGATCGCCTCATCGAGATCGGAGACGACCCGCACCGCCAAAATCAGGTCGAGGTACTCGGCGGTCCAGTCCGCTTCGGTCGCCTGTTTGACATCGCCACTGGCGATCTCCCGGGTTCGCTTACAGCCGCGGATCTCCACGCCGGCCTCCTGGAGCTGCCGGACCATCTCAGGCAGGAATTGGGGGGCGATCTCCTGGTGAACGAGCAGCGTCTCCATCGCGTTGCAGACGGCGGGTCTCTGGACCTTGGCGTTGAGACAGAGCTGATAGGCCATCTTCAGGTCGACGAAGGCGTCGACGAAGATATGGCAGACGCCCTTATAGTGTTTGAGGACCGGGATTCGCGAGCGCTCCGCCACCCGACGGATGAGCCCCTCCCCGCCGCGCGGGATGACCAGGTCGATATAATCCTCCAGCTCCAGCAGCGCGTCGATGGCTGCCCGATCGGTCCTCGGAACCACCTGGAGGGCATCTTGGGGCAATCCTTGTTCCTGACACGCTTCCCTCAGCAGCTCAGCAATCGCCAGGTTCGATCGGATCGCCTCGCTCCCGCCTCGCAGGATGACGGCATTCCCGCTCTTGACGCACAGGCCGGTTGCGTCACAGGTCACGTTGGGGCGTGCCTCATAGATCATCGCGATGACCCCCAGGGGGATGCGCATTCGGCCGACCTGTAACCCGTCACGCCGGCTGCGAACCTTCGTGAGCTCCCCGACCGGATCGGGGAACTGTGCCACCGCCCGCAGCCCGGCCGCCATGCCCGCGATCCGATCCTCATCCAGCCTGAGTCGATCGAGCTTGGCCGGTGACAATCCCTCGGCTTGTGCCGCGTCCAGGTCTTTGCAGTTCTCTGCCAGCAACGCCGAGCTGTTCTCCTTGAGGCGCTCGGCCATCACCAGCAGTGCCTGGTCCTTAACCTCGGTCGGCAGTCCGGCGAGCGCGCCGGCGGCCGCCCGCGCCCGTCTCCCGATCTCCAGAATCTCCCGTTGAATCGACATCACTTATCCCTTCCTGATCCCAGCCCCTGCAGCACCACCAGATCATCTCGGTGAATCACCTCATCCTGATACCGGTAACCCAGGGTCGCCTCGATCTCAGATGAGTGTCGGCCTTTGATCCGATCGATTTCTCGGGTGGTGTAGGAGACCAGCCCGCGGGCGAACGCGATCCCCTGTCCATCGACCAGTTCCACCGGATCGCCGATCCCGAACTCGCCCCGGACGGCGACGATCCCGGAGGGCAGCAGACTCTTGCCGTCATCCACGATCGCCTGACGGGCACCGTCGTCGACAGTGATGTAGCCGGCCGGCCTCAAGGTATAAGCGATCCAGTGTTTGCGTCCACCGAGGCGCTCCCGACTTGGCAAGATCAACGTGCCGATCGACTCCCCGGCGAACAGGCAATCCAGGGCCGTCGGGTCCTTCCCGTTGGCGATGATCGTGGAGATCCCATAGGAGGCAGCCCGTCTCGCCGCCTCCAGCTTGGTCACCATCCCGCCGATTCCGACGTCGCTTGGGGTATCGGCTCCGTACTCGACCACCTCGACGGCGACCTCTTCGATCACCGGGATCAACCGGGCGTCCGGGTTGCGTTGGGGATCGCTGTCGTAGAGACCGTCGATGTCGGAGAGGATGGTGAGCAGATCCGCACCGACCAAACTGGCCACCATCGCCGACAGGTTGTCGTTGTCCCCGACCATAATCTCCTCAACTGCGACGGTGTCGTTCTCGTTGATGAGCGGGATGACACCGAGTTCCAACAGCACCATCAGCGTATGACGTGCGTTCAGGAACCGCCCGCGATCGCTCAGATCGGCGTGGGTGAGCAGCACCTGAGCCACCTGTTGTCCATAGGCTTCGAACGACCTTTTATAAGCCTGCATCAGTTCAATCTGGCCGACGGCGGCGGTCGCCTGGCTCTCGGCAATCGTCCTGGGGCGTGCATTCAGACCAAGCAGGGAGCGGCCGGCAGCGATCGCGCCGGAGGAGACGACGATCACCTCGGTCCCCGACCGATTCAGCTCCGCTAACTTGCCGCAGAACCGGGTGAAGAACGCCTGGTCGAGCGTCATATCCTCCTGGGTGAGCACCCGGGAGCCCACCTTGATAACGATCCGGCGGACCCGATTGATCAGGGTCTGCCGCTGATCGATTCCTTTCATGATGATCCGCCTTCCCGTCACACGGAGAGGATCTTGTCGATGAACTGCTTGGTTCGCTCGGCCTGTGGGTGTGCGAAAAACCCTTCAGCATCCTGGCACTCGATGATCTGGCCATGGTCTATGTAGGCGATGCGATCGGCGACCTCACGGGCGAAGCCCATCTCGTGGGTGACTACGATCATCGTCATTCCTTCACGGGCTAGATCTCGCATCGCATCGAGAACCTCCTTGATCATCTCCGGATCGAGCGCCGAGGTCGGCTCGTCGAAGAGCATCACCTTGGGCTCCATCGCCAGGGCACGGGCGATCGCCACTCGCTGGCGCTGACCGCCGGAGAGCTGATCCGGGTAGGCATGCTCTTTCTCTGGGATGCCGACCCGATTTAACAGGTCGCGCGCGATCACCTCCGCCTCGCTGCGCTTCATCCGCTTCACTTTGACCGGGGCGATGGTGACGTTCTCCAGCGCCGTCATATGGGGAAAAAGGTTGTAGTTTTGGAAGACGATACCGATCTGCTGGCGCACCTGGTTGATGTCGGTCTTGGGGTCGTGGATGGAGGCACCGTCGACCTGGATCTCCCCTCGCTGGATCGGCTCCAGTCCGTTGATACAACGCAACAACGTGCTCTTTCCCGAGCCGCTGGCGCCGCAGATGACCACGACCTCCTGCTCTGCGATTTCGAGCGTGACGTCGTCGAGCACGTGTAGATCGCCGAACCACTTGTGCACCCCGTCGATCTCGATCATGGCTCCATTGCGGCGGTCAACTTCAACCTCGATCAACGGCAAGCCTCCTCTCCAGGTACTGGGAGAACATGCTCAATGGGACGGTCAGCATCAAATAGTAGAGCGCGAGGAACGTGAACGCTTCCAGGGCAATCCCTCGCCCGGAGATCAGCTGTCTGACAACCAATGTGAGCTCCTCAACACCGATCACCATCAACAGCGCCGACTGCTTCACCAGGGCAATCAACTCTCCGGTCAACGGCGGGATGATGTTGCGAAATGCCTGTGGCAGGATCACATAGCGCATTGCCTGCAGATAGGTCATCCCCAGAGAGCGTGCCGCCTCTGTCTGTTCCCGGTGGATCGACCGGATCCCGCCGCGGAAGATCTCGGCGATGAACGCCGCTTCGAAGAACGAGAGCGCGATGATCCCCCAGAGCAGCGCCTCACGGACTCGGAGGCCGAAGATCACCACCCGATCCAGACGGATAGCCGTTCCAATCCCGAAGTAAAACAGCAGAATGACCACCAGAGCGGGTAGGTTGCGAAATGAATGGACATAGACCGCCGACAGGTCCGAGAGGGTGGTGAACCGTGACAGTCGTCCCAGCGCGATGATGAGTCCCAAGCCGATGGAGAAGACCATGCTGATCACGGAGATCACCACGGTGAGCGACAGGCCACGATGGAAGAGCGGGAGCAGCTCCCACAGCTCCCGCCAATGGAAAATGTAGTATCGCTGGATCGTATAGGAAATGAACCATAAGATAGCGACGATGAGGGCTGCAGCTCGTATAAATCGCCACAGGTAATAGAACCTGCTCGATTGTTTCAGCTTCAGTCGCAAACCGATCACTTTGTTGCGTTGCATTGTGCTTTATGAGTGAGGCAGGCAGGGCGACACGTGTCGCCCTGCCCGACCTCAGGTGTCTATCCTCCTACCGCCTCTTCAGGGAACCTGACGAACCACTTGTGGACCAGCGCGTCGTGGACCGGTTTCCCCAGGAAGCTGGAATCGACGTCGAACGCCTCGACGAACTCTTCGTCGACCAACATCGTCGTTCTGATCTGCTCTAAGAACAGATTCAGCCAGGTGAGGAAGTCGGGATCCCCCTTGCGAATCGCCAGACCCAGAATCTCCTTCGTCAGCGGGTCGCTGGTGTCGAACAGGTAAACTCGATCAGAGAACTTGGGAAGCTCTGCCAGCAGGAAGACGTCATCGAAGATGACCGCATCGGCCCGTCCGAATACCACCTCTAAGACTGTCACCTCAGCGTTATCGAAGGTTCTGATCGTCGCGTTGGGGAAGCTGTTTCGCGCGGCGATCTCCCCGGTCGTTCCCAACTGGACGGTTATTACCACCCCGGCTTGGTTGAATTGGTCGTAGCTGGTGACGTTCGGCATCCTACGTCGGTTGACCATGGCGATCTGTCCGGCGGTCAGATAGCCATCGGTGAAGTTGACCTGGAGCGCACGCTTCAGCGTCCGGGTCATCCCGGAGATGATAATGTCGAACTTGTTGGTGTTCAGGGCGGGAATGATGACATCAAAGCCAGTAGGCACCGCCTCAAGATCGACCCCGATCTCATCGGCAATCAGCTGAGCGACGTCGATGTCAAAACCCACCAGTCGTCCTTGTTGATCTCTGAACTCGAACGGCGTGTACGGGATATCGGTTCCGACCAACAGCACCCCCCGTGACCGGATCACCTCCAGCGTCGAACTCCGTGCCAGCTGTGGATCGTTGGCGAACACCGGGTGGGCGGCACCGATCACCAGCAGCAACGCCAGGGTCAGAAGAACGAGTTGCTTTCCGAAATTTGACAAAGTTGTCATAGCAACCTCCCTCCTTGGGATTTTTTATATATTACTTGTGGATCGGTATAGGTGTCAATGGACCGCTCAATTTATCGGAGGAGCCGTCGTCCGAGCAGGAGGAGCAACCCGAACAGCACGATCAACACGACCCCGACGGTGATGAGGATCGGACCGATCGCCACCGGGATACCGAGCGGCTCCCAGAACAGAGCGACCCCGATGAACATGGAGCCCACCGCCGCCCAAAGTGCCAGAGCGGCTGAGAGATCCTTGGCCTTCTTCACCCATGCGTGATGCTCTTCGGTGATGAGATCGAGGATCGTCTCCAGGCAAGTGTTCAGCAGCTCGCTGCCCAGAACGAAGAAGATAGTGAACAGGAGCAAGGCGAACCGCCACGGTTCGAAGCGCTCGAGACCGATCAAACCCAGAGCGATCCCCAGGACGATGCTCGCCAGGACCAGTTGGATGGCGAGTGTTCGCTGGGTGCGGACCGCATGGATGAGACCGTCGATCGCGTTCCGAATGCTATCGATTAGGCTATTGTTCCTCATCATCAGTCCAGCAGATTCAAATCCGAGAGGCTGTAGTTCGGTGCCTCCTTGGTGATCTGGATATCATGGGGATGGGACTCGATGACACCGGCGTGGGTCACCTGGATAAACTGGCCGTCCCGCTGGAGCGCCTCGATGGTGGGTGTCCCGCAGTAGCCCATGCTCGCCTGCAACCCGCCGACCAGCTGGCGTAACACCCCATTGAGCTCCCCCCGGTAACGGACCCGGCCCTCGATCCCTTCCGGGATCGGCTCCTCCAGATCATCCTGGTCGCGGCCGTACCGATCGGCGCTCCCGGCCCGCATCGCCGCGAGCGAACCCATACCGCGGTAGGTCTTATAGAGCTTCCCCTGGAGGGTGAACACCTCACCGGGTGCCTCCTTGGTGCCCGATAACAACGCTCCGATCATGACGACGTCGGCTCCGGCGACGATCGCCTTGGCAATATCCCCGGAGAACCGGATCCCGCCGTCGGCGATCGTCGGCAGACCGTACTCCTTGGCGATCTGAGCGCAGTTGTAGATGGCAGTGAGCTGTGGAACCCCGACCCCGGCAACGATCCGGCTGGTACAGATACTCCCCGGCCCCACTCCCACCTTGATCGCATCGGCTCCGGCCTTGGCCAATGCAGCCGCCCCCGCGGGGGTGGCGACATTCCCAGCGATCACATCGATCTGGAACGCCCGTTTCAGCCCCTGAATCTTGTCGATGACGCCGTCGGAGTCACCGTGGGCGGTGTCGACCACCAAAAAGTCGACGCCTGCCTCGATCAATCGCTCCTCACGCTCCAGATCGAGTGAGGTCCCGACGGCCGCCCCGACCCGCAGCCGCCCGTGAGTATCTTTGCAAGCATTGGGATGCTGCTCAGCCTTCTGAATGTCCTTGATGGTGATCAACCCTCGCAATCGGAAATCCTCGTCGACAAGCGGAAGTTTCTCGATCTTATGGTCATGCAGGATCTTCTTCGCCTTGTCGAAACTCACCTCCATGGGCGCGGTGACCAACGCCTTCCGACGGGTCATTACCTCAGCGATCTTGCGGCTCAGATCCTGCTGGAAACGCAGGTCCCGAATGGTGATCAGTCCTTCCAACCGCCCCCCGTCCGAGACGATCGGGATTCCGGAGATGTCGAACCGTTCCATGACTTGCAGAGCCTGCCCGACCGACTCCTCCTGGGTGAGCGTGATCGGGTCTCGGATGATCCCGCTCTCATAGCGTTTAACGGCTTGGACCTCCTCGGCTTGACGCTCCGGAGACAGGTTGCGGTGGACCACCCCCACGCCCCCGTCTCTGGCAATAGCGATCGCCATCTGGCTCTCGGTGACCGTGTCCATCGCTGCACTGATGATTGGGATGTTGAGATCAATCCTTGGGGTGAGTCGGGTGTGTACGTCAACATCCCGGGGCAGAATCCCCGATCGTTGTGGGATCAGCAGGACATCGTCGAAGGTCAATCCCACTCCGACCAGCTTGTCCTCTATCATAAAGTATCCCCCCGATTGGCTTTTTACAATTATAGGACGGAGCAGGAGATTTCGCAATCTGCAACAGGTATCGGGTGAGATCACCGTCCCAGTCTAGCTGAAGCTCACACAGTTACCAATCGATCGTTCTTAGAGCCCAACATCTAGAGCGCCAAAAAAGGGGCATAATAGATGGCGATAGAGAAACCTCGTGATGAACCGAGATCTGAAGAACCGATCCAAGACGACTGAAGAGCTCCTCAACGAGCTTCCCAGCAGGCCCGAGGTCGAAACGCTCATCATCGAGCAGAACATCGGTCTGGTCAAATCACTGGCTAAGCGGTTTTTGAACTCCGGAGAGCCATACGAGGATCTGGTCCAGGCCGGCTACATCGGCCTGCTCAACGCCATCCATAACTTCGACCCGGATCGCGGCTTCAAGTTCAGCACCTATGCCACTCATCTCATCCAAGGTGAGATCCGCCACCACATCCGAAAGACCCAGCACTTCATCCGGATCCCCCGCTGGCTCCGGCGACTCAACGAGCAAGTCAAGCGGACCGAGGAGGAGTTGTTCCAGCAGAACGGGGAACTCCCCACGCTCAGCGAGCTGGCCGAGGCGCTCAACATCGAGGAGGAGGGGATTATCGAGGTGCTGAAAGCCCGGGAGAGCATGTATTACATCCCCCTTGACGAGAAGCGCCGGGAGCTTGACGGGCGGCCGAGGATCGACATCCACAAGATCCGCAGCAAGACCTACGAAACTTTCAAGCTTCCGATCGAGGATCGCATCAAGATCGCCATCATCATTGAGAAGCTATCTGAGATTCAGCAGAAGGTCATTCAAGGCTTGTTCTATGAAGGGAAGACTCAGCAGGAGGTCGGCGATGAGATTGGCTACACGCAGCGCCACATCTCCCGGCTCAAGGATCAAGCGCTCCAAGAGATTAAGAAGGAGTTGGAACGTTAACACGTTAGTTTAGCCGCTCACGGCTAAACCTTTTGGTGTTTGGGTACAATAGGAAGTGAAGCCCAAAGACGCAGCCACGACAAAGGCAAACCCACCGAAAGGTGGGGGCGCAAAGCCACGGATCCGAAAGGACAGTCGGGCTACCGAAGGAGATAGCAGTCGGTCCCGAAAGGGTGCCCCAGCGGGGCGCAAAGCCAACGGACCCCTACTACAGGGGTGACCGGGCTGCCGAAGGACCTTGCAAACTTTGGGTGTACTGGATCTTAACAGGCCGACCGTACAACCCACCTTTGCAGGCCCTGACCGATTCAACTCCTGCAGTTAAGGAGGTGAACCCTATGTCAAGGCTAAGCATCGCAACCAGAGGCGGGACCATCATCGCCGTGTTCACGATCTTGGGGCTCGTATCGCTTGCCCTGTATGCTGTCCCGTTCGGGGGATACGCCGGCGAAGTTAAGATCGAACATCTGTACTTTGATAACTTCTCCGACCTGCCCTCCGTGTTTCAGTATATGTGGGACAGGGTACAGAATGAGGGATGGAAATGGTATGTTTACTTCCATCGTGAACTCACCGGGTATACGGCCGGGAGAGAGAACTATGAATTCGATCGTACCGTTCACTACGCAATCGCTTACGCGTTCTTCTCACCGCAACCCTACGGGGCCACGGTCATCTACGTTCTCGATGTCACCGGTCGGGTATTGCTCGCCTTATTAGGGGAGAACTATAACCCATCGGACCCTACGGAGTATGATCTCACCTATTGGGATCATGAGCGCAAACAGCTGTTGACAACCCACGTGGGCAACTACGATTATCAGAATACACCGCTTACCTTCCACTCCCACGCAATGCCTGCCTGATCGTTGCCTTCGTGAGTGAACTACGCTAACCCTAGCTCATCGGCGATCCCCTGCATGGCTCTGAGGACTGTCTCGATGTGATCATCGAGCGGCACCCCCAGCGCTTCGGCCCCCGTGTGAAGCTCTTCACGATCGACGTTGCGGGCGAACCCCTTGGAACGGAGTTTCTTTTTGACCGACGCCACGGTCACCTCATGCAGGCTCTTGTTCGGCATCACCAACGCCACCGCCACGATGAATCCGGTGAGGTCATCGACGGCGAACAGCGTCTTGTCCAACGGGTGGATCCGCTCGATCCCCAGGTAGTCGGCGTGGGATTTGATGGCGTAGACGATCTCCTCTGAACAACCCTGCTCTTCTAGGATGCGGACCCCCCGTGCCGGGTGTTCGTCCGGGTATGTTTCATAATCGAAGTCGTGGAGCAGACCGGTTACCCCCCAGAGGTCCTCGTCCTCACCGAACTTCCGGGCGTAGGTCCGTATCGCCGCTTCGACGGCGAGCATATGCCGTCTCAAGTTCACATTCTTGGTGTACTCCTCTACCAGCACCAGCGCTTGTTCTCGGTTCATCTCACTTCCTTCCTGACGCGACCGCCTCCCGGAGCCTGTCCAGCGATAGGTTCCCGCCGCTCAGGATCAGCGCCACCTTCCGGCCCGCGAGCCGATCACGGAGCTTGAGCGCCGCGGCCAGGGCGGCCGCTCCAGCTCCTTCAGCGAGGTTGTGAGTGTTTTCGAGCAGCAGCACGATCGCATGCTTCAGCTCCTCGTCGCTCACCAGGATGAAATCATCAAGCAGGTCCTGCAGGATGCTCTGGGTCAGCTCGAACGAGAATCGGGTCGCTAAGCCCTCGGCGAATGTCTCCATCTCGGCCTCGACCGGGCGTCCCTCGTTCCAGGCGAGGTAGGCGGCCGGTGCCCGCTCTGACTGGACGCCGATCACTTCGATCTGCGGATCGATGGCCTTGGCCACGATCGAGCTCCCACTCGCCCCGCTCCCACCGCCTACCGGCACGATGATCGTTTCGATCTCCGGCTGTGCCTCAAGGATCTCAAGCGTGTAGGTCCCTACCCCGGCGATCAGCAGCGGTTCGTTAGCAGAGTGGATGTAGCGATAGCCGTGCGTTTCGGCCTGTTGTTCGGTATAGAGTCGGGCATCGTCGAAGTCGTGACCGCGAAAGATCACCTCCGCTCCTAAGTTTCGGATCGCCTCCACCTTGCCGGGGTTGGCTCCCTCGGGGACGACCACCCGAGCCTCCACCCCGAACAGCCGGGCGGCGTAGGCGATCGACTGGCCGTGGTTGCCGGTGGAGGCGGTGATCACCCCACGGTGACACTCCGCCTCGCTCAGCGACGCGATCAGGTTGATCCCACCCCGCACCTTGAACGCCCCGATCGGCTGGTGATTCTCGTGTTTGACATAGGTCGCACACCCCAACAGCTGATCGAGCGAAGCGTAATGGTAGAGGGGGGGCGGGGAGAGGTAGTGACGGATGATCTCCCGTGCCCGCAGCACATCTCGAAACGTCGGTCGTTCCATAACAGTTGAAAAGTTAAAAAGTCAAAAGTGCTAAAACCTGATAACTTTTTAACTATCTTGGGTACGCCTGGGAGGACTCGAACCCCCGACCTACGGGTTAGGAACCCGCCGCTCTATCCAGCTGAGCTACAGGCGCAAGTCTGTTTCAAGTTTAAAAGTTGAAAGTTCAAAAGTCAAAAAATCATCTTAAACCTTTTAACTTTTTTAACTTTAAGTAGGCCCGCTTGGCGGCTGCCTGCTCTGCTTCTTTGATCCTCCGCCCCCGACCCCGCTCGTTCAACTGGTCCACCTCAACCTCGACGGTGAACACCTTGCGGTGCTCCGCGCCCTGCTCATCCAACAGTCGGTAGACGGGCGGCTTGCCGAAGGTGTTGACGGTCAGTTCCTGGAGCAGGCTCTTATAATCCCCGTGCTGGGGCCGGTCGACGATCCGGTCGATCTCGCTCTGTAGGACGTCGATGACAAACTCGGCGGCTCTCCGATAGCCGGTCTTCGAGAAGATCAGCCCGACCAGGGCTTCGAAAGTAGCGGCGAGGATCGAGGGCCGATCCCGTCCGCCAGTTTTCTCCTCCCCTTTTCCGAGGAGCAGGTAGCGATCCAGGCTCAGAGTCCTGGCCGCATCGGCGAGCACCGGTTCGCTGACGACGACCGATTTGATCTGGGTCAGCTTCCCCTCGTCTCCATCGAGTCGCTCAAACAGGTAGGCACTGACCGAAAGAGCGATCACCGCATCGCCCAAAAATTCGAGTCGCTCATTCGATCTCAGTGGTTCGGGGCTTTCGTTGGCGTAGGAACTGTGGGCAAACGCCCGACTGAGCTCT
The DNA here is from genome assembly GCA_046758705.1 of Bipolaricaulia bacterium. Classification (GTDB taxonomy): domain Bacteria; phylum Bipolaricaulota; class Bipolaricaulia; order JBHIAT01; family JBHIAT01; genus JBHIAT01. The sequence goes on along the minus strand of JBHIAT010000112.1, from coordinate 747 downwards.
TCGGGTTTGATCTCTAGGCCCAGCTTGGCGTTCAACGCAGCAAACTCCATCTTAATTTTGATCCCTAGTCTGTGACTGGCTGGGGCGGGAGGATTCGAACCCCCGATCCGGGCTCCAAAGGCCCGTGCCTTACCGCTTGGCCACGCCCCAAGGTTTGTACTTTATAGTTATAGGGTGATATCCTCGGTTAAGATATCGTCTTCGTCCTCCGATGGCTCTCCTATCGCCTCATGGTACTTGGCCAGTACCTCTTGCTCCAGTTTCAGTCTGAACGTATTATCGATCGGATGGGCGATATCCCGAAAATCTCCGTTGTTGGTCTTTTCACTCGGCATGGCGACGAACAGTCCGTCCCGTCCCTCGATGACTTTCACGGAGTGGACGATGAAGACGTCGTCGAAGATGACCGAGGAGAACGCCTTGAGGTTCCCCTCGTTTTTCATCGGTCGGATCTCTACCTTGGTGATCTCCACACTAAGTACACCTCTACTTCTGTTGGTTTGCGTTTCTAGATTTATCGGCCACGCTATTGTAACACATGCCAAGGGGCGGTGCAAGACCGAAGCCCGGTTGGAGTCGCTCAGTATTTGATATGTTCGCCCGAAATTCTTATACTTCATGGACAGGTAGTGGAGCAGGACCATAAGGAGGATAACATCCCATGAGCAGGGAGCGGGTGGTGGTGACCGGGTTGGGTGTGGTCACCTCCATCGGGACGGGGAAAGAAGCGTTCTGGGATGGGTTGAA
>JBHIAT010000111.1:0-12274 GCA_046758705.1 Bipolaricaulia bacterium | reverse complement strand
TTCATTATAGTGGTTTCTCTTGACAACTTTCCGTTGAAATATTATACTGCATCTGATGTTTATTTACAAGATCCCTAAAGGACTGAGGAAGCTCGAAAAATGCTGTGTAGTATGACCGGTTTCGGGAGGGGAGAAGCCGAACGGGATGGTTATCTCGTCTCCGTCGAGATCAAGACCATCAATCACAAGTACCTGGATGTTCGAGTACACGGATTAGACAACCATCAGGAGCTGATGGTGAAGAGCGAAGCGCTGTTGAAGCAGGCGTTTCATCGGGGTCGGGTGGAGACCTGGGTGGCGATCGATCGGGGCGGAGCCGCTCAGCTCAGCTATGATCTGGACCGGGTACGTCAATATCATCAGGCGGTCGTCGCGTTATCGCAGGAACTTGACGTCGAACTCCCCTTCGAGCGATTCATCGATCCGAAGGAGATCTTCCACTGGGAGGAGGATGAGGCGGCACTCTGGGAGACGCTTCATGCCGCTCTGACCAACGGAGTGAAGGCGGTGACCCGCGCCCGGGAGGAGGAAGGGAAACACTTGAAAGCAGACCTCAAGGAGCGGTTGACAGCTCTGAACCACCAGCTGGTACGGATCATGGAACGGGCTCCGCAACTAATCGCCGAATACCGGGAGCGGTTGCGGGAGCGGGTCAGCGACCTGGTAGCCAATGTAGGGCAGGGGCAGGAGTTAGACGCACGACGGTTAGAGGAGGAGGTGGTGTTCTACGCGGAACGTTCGGATATCTCAGAGGAGATCGTCCGCCTGCAAAGCCATCTTGACCGGTCTCTGGCGCAGATCGACGCCGGAGGGCCGGTCGGCCGAGAACTCGACTTCCTCGCCCAGGAGATGCATCGAGAGATCAGCACGATTGGAGCCAAAGCCAGAGCTCCTGAGGTCTCTGCGTCCATCATTGCCATGAAATCGGAGATCAAAAGGTTAAGAGAGCAGGTGAGAAACCTTGAGTGACAGTGAACTGATCAACCTCGGACTCGATAATATGGTGTTGAAGGACCGGATCGTGGCGATTATCAAGCCGGATACGGCGCCGATACGCCGGCTGATCAAGGAGTCCGAGAAGAAGAACCAGGTCATCGACGCGACCCAGGGGCGGAAGACCCGGTCGGTCGTCATCATGGACTCTGACCGCATTATCCTGTCCCCGGTCCGCGTCAAGACCTTGTCGGAACGGTTTGGAGCCGATTAGGTGGCCTATAGGGTGCGAGGGCGAGGCAGCCTGTTCATCATCACCGGCCCTTCAGGAGCCGGGAAGACGACCCTGATTCGACAGTTGATGGAGCGGATGGACGGGTTACGCTTCTCCGTCTCTTGCACCACCCGAAACCACCGTAAAGATGAGGTCGATGGGGTCGACTATCGGTTCGTCTCCCGGGAGCAGTTCGAGCAGATGATTGAAGCCGAGGAGTTCTTCGAGTACGCTTGGGTCTTCGGTGACTATTACGGAACCCCCAAGCGGGAAGTTGAACAGGGGCTTGCAGCCGGGGTCGACCTCATCCTGAATATCGATGTTCAGGGCGCCCGTCAGCTGATGGGCCAGAGCTTGCCGGCCGTCTTCGTGTTCATCGCTCCCCCGTCCTTGGAAGACTTGAGGCGGCGGATAGAGGCGCGTGAGACAGAAAGCCCCGAACAGATCGAGAACCGCCTGAAGATCACCACCGAAGAGATGGAGGCGATCCCGGAGTTCGATTACCTGATCGTCAACGATCGGGTGGAGACAGCGGTCGCCTTTCTCCAGGCGATCGTGCACGCCGAACGATGCCGGATTGTCCCTTCGTCTCCTCCGGCGTCCTGAACCGGAGGCCGATGGCTATGAACCACTATGGTGTCGGTATCGATCTCGTCGAGGTGCCGAGATTCAAGCGGATCGTAGACAAACGGGGAGACCGGTTCCTAGCGCGAGTGTTCACCCCGGCCGAACTCGATCACTGCTTCAACAAGAAGCGCACCTTCGAGAGCCTGGCCGCGCGGTTCGCCGCCAAAGAGGCGTTCGTCAAAGCGATCGGCGGCTGGAATGGACTCGGATGGAAGCAGATCGAGGTGAAGAACAAACCCTCTGGCCAACCCTACCTGGAGATCCACGGGGACGAGCAGAGCCGGTTCGGGACGATCCACCTCAGCCTGACCCACACCGAGCGGTATGCGATCGCCCAGATCGTCGTTGTCCGATCCGAACCTTGATGGGTCATTCACCCCGGCCTCGACTTGACGAACACCGGTCGGCATGGTATACTCTGAATACCCTTCAATGGCTTATGCCTTATCCGATGAGGATGTGCTTATCCTCACGGGGCATACAGCCTGAGGAGATGCCCACAACCGTACACCGGGGGATGACATCTCTTGACCATGACCACTTAAGCCTTTCCTCAAACCCCCCCGGTGTATCTTTATTATCTTCCTCCCGGGGTCCTTGCCTCAACCCATGACCACCTGTTATATTAAATTAAGTTAAGTCTCAGATTGAGAGGGGGACCGAGCGACGATGACGTCGTTGATGCTTTACAACACGCTATCCGGGAAAAAGGAGCCCTTCGAGCCCAGTGAGTCAGGTCAGATATCCCTTTACAGCTGCGGACCGACCGTCTACGATTACATTCACATCGGAAATGCACGCCCATTCATCGTATTCGATGCGCTCAGAAACTACCTGGAGCAGGTCAAGGGATACCGGGTCATCTACGCCCAGAACATCACCGACGTCGACGACAAGATCATCAACCGGGCGCTCACCGAGGGGAAATCCACTCAGGAGATCGCGAAACGGTACACCGACGCTTTCTTCAAGGATCTGGAGCGGCTTGGAGTCCGACGGGCCGATCGCCATCCACAGGCGACCGCTTACATTGAGCCCATGATCGAGTTCATCGAGACGCTGATCGAGTCAGGGTATGCCTACGAGGTCGACGGCGATGTCTACTACCGCGTGCGACGGTTTGCAGGCTATGGAAAACTCTCGGGGAGATCGATCGACGAGTTGGAGAGCGGTGCCCGGGTGGCGGTCGATGAGCGAAAGGAGGACCCACTGGACTTCGCCCTGTGGAAACGGGCCAAGCCGAACGAGCCGAGCTGGGAGAGCCCCTGGGGGCCGGGGCGACCGGGCTGGCATACCGAATGTGCCGTGATGGCGATCGACCTGTTCAGGAAGGGTCCCGACATCCACACCGGGGGGAGTGACCTGATCTTTCCCCACCACGAGAATGAGATTGCCCAAGCTGAGGCGAAGACCGGGAAGCCGTTCGCGCACTACTGGTTGCACAACGCGCTCCTCGACTACCAGGGGGAGAAGATGTCCAAGTCCCTCGGCAACTTTGAATACGCCCGGGAGGTGGTCGCACGCTATGGCCGGGACCCGGTGCGGTTCTTCTTCCTGTCGAAGCACTACCGGACACCGATCAACTTCACCGAAACGGGCGTGGCCGAGGCCGAACGCAGTGTGAGGCGGGTCTATAACCTGCTGGAGGAGATCGAACTCGACCTGAGCCGGCGGGAGTATACGGCCGTCGATGTCAAACCGGAAGGGGAAGGGCTCAGCGAGACGGGTCAACGATTCACCGCTTATCTGAACGAGGTTCGGGATCGGTTCATCGCAGCGCTGGACGATGACTTCAACACCGCCGGGGCGCTCGGGATCGTTTTCGAGCTCGTCCGGGAGGTGCACCGGTTTCGAAGCGATGAGATGACCGATCGCGATCTGCCACTGCTCGCCCAGACTGCGGCGGTTCTCCGGGAACTGGGCGAGCCCCTGGGCCTATTCCAGGAAAAGCGTTTCGGGGGAGAAATCGGCTTACCGGACCAGTTGATCGAACTTCTGATCGATGTGCGGGCCGTGTTGCGGGACAACCAACAGTGGGAACTCGCCGACCGGATCCGCGATCGGCTCGGTGAACTCGGGGTCACGCTCAAGGACCGGGCCGACGGGACCGACTGGGGCTTCGAACCCAGTACCCAGACCCAGCACTCAGATGCGGGATAATCGCTGACGACAACGTCCCTCAACCCAACCGCACGCCAGCAGGCACGGTGATTGTCACCTCCCCCACGGTGATCGTCACCATGATCGGTTGCGTGAACCCGCCGATCGAGAATGCCACCTGGAACCCCCCCAACGCCCCCGGCGCGATGATCGCTTGGTCGGTGGAGCCGTCGGCTCCGGTGATGGTGATCGCCACCTCCTCAGTGAGGTTGTCGATATCACCGACGATGAACAACCGATCCCCCGAGATATCGTTCCGAGAGAGTTCGATCGACGGAGCGGTCTTGGAGACTTTGATCAAGGTGTCGATGAAGTTGAAGCCGTACTTCACCCCGGTGTCCGTCCCCGAGATGTAGACGAACCCCACCTCATTGGAGGTCGCCAGACTGATCGTCCCAAATGTCCGGGTCGCCCGTTCGGCGAGATCAGGCTCAAAGATCGGCGTGACCAGCACATCCGGCATGAGCATGGGATCCTGGTACAACAGGTCGGCCGAAGGGACGTTGAACAGCTGGACCGAAACGCCGGTCTGCTGGGTCAGGGTGAATCTCGCCTCCTCGACGATTCGCAGGTCTATCCCGCCCAATATGGCGACTTTCAACACCGCCACCCTCTCCGTTTCCTGGCCTACGCCTGCCGCGTGGACCGCCAAGATGAACAACGCAACTCCCAAAACGACAACGACGGTTCGCTTGAAGATCAATCGATTCAGCATGATATCTATACCCCCTTTTTTAGTTCGTCTGCTCAACGTTCGACCAGTTCGATCAGCACCCCTCCCATCTCCCTCGGGTGGACGAACACAACCCGGGAGCCCTCTGCCCCCGGCCCGGGTTGCTCATCGATCAGCTCGATCCCGGCCTCCTGGAGCCGGGTCAGCTCGGCGTCGAGATCCTCGACGCCCAGGGCGATGTGATGGATCCCCGGCCCGCGTCGTTCCACGAACCGCTCGACGGTGCTGCCGGCCAGGGGTTCGATGAGCTCGACCCGGTCGTCGCCCAACTCGAGGAACGCGACCCGCACGCGCTCGGTCATCACCGTCTCCAATCCGGTCACCTCAAATCCGATCAACCGATAGTGCTCGATTGCCGCATCAAGATTGACGACGGCGATGGCGATGTGATCGATCTTCATCTTCTCTCCATCAACCGGCGATCATCTCGTCCGCGCGTTGCAATCGGAGCGCCAGCTCCTCCATCAGTTTCAAGGCAACTTCAGTGTAAGTGGTGAGGATCTCTCTAAACGCCCGCCGCCCCCACACCAGACATCGGATCGGCTCCAGGGCAACCACATCGGCGAAGCGAGGTGTCCTGGTCAAAATCGCCATCTCTCCGAAGAAATCCCCGACCCCCAACTCAACTAGGAGGCGCTCCTTCCGCTTCACCGCCACCCGCCCGTCGAGGATGAGGTAGAAGCCGAGCCCCGCCTCCCCTTCCTTGATGATCACGGTCTCCGCCTCATATGTCTGCTGATGTGCGGCTAAGACAAACGAATGCAGCGCCACCTCACCGCAGTCGGAGAAGAGCGTCGTCTCCTGCAGTTGCTTGAACGCCTGCTCCCTATCCTCGCCCTCTATCGACTCCTGAGCGTTCGCCATGGGATCTGTACTACCCTCCTTCGCTGTTTCCTTTGCTTTTTGCTTTGAACTCCCCGAAGACCTCGCGCAACGCATCGCTGATCTCCCCGACCGTCGTATAGGCTTTGACCGCTTCCAGGATGGAGGGCATCAGGTTCCCTTTCCCTTCACCACCTTCAGACTCGGCCGCCCGACGCACCCTGTCCAACGCCCGCTTCACCGCATCACCGTCCCGTCTCTGTCGCAGACGTCTCAACCGATCCCGTTGCCTGTCAACGCCCTCTGCATCGAGGCGATGGATCTCCGGTTCACCCCCCTCTCCCTCATCCTCAACAAATCGGTTAATCCCCACAACCGTTCGCTTCCCACGTTCCATCTCGATCTGCTTTCGATAGGCGCTGCGATGGATCTCCTGCTGAACGTATCCGGTTTCGACCGCTCTCAGGGCACCACCCTGTGCATCGATCCGCTCCAGGTAATCACCGGCTTCCTGTTCCAACTCGCTTGTTAGGTGTTCCACATAATACGAGCCACCCAACGGATCGATCGTGTCAGCGACGCCGCTCTCGTGGGCGATGATCTGCTGGGTGCGCAGTGCTAAAAGCACCGCCCGTTCCGTCGGCAGCGCCAGCGCCTCGTCATAGGCGTTGGTATGAAGGCTCTGTGTCCCCCCCAAAACGGCCGCCAGCGCCTGGAGTGTGGTGCGGACGAGGTTGTTGAGCGGTTGCTGAGCCGTCAACGTGCTTCCAGCTGTCTGGGTATGGAATCGCAGCTGCATCGACTTCGGATCGTTCGTTCCGAACCGTTCTTTGAGGATCCGTGTCCACAGCCGTCGAGCCGCCCGAAACTTGGCTGCCTCCTCGAAGAAGTTTCGATCACAGGAGAAGAAGAAGCTCAGTTGCGGCGCGACCGCGTCAACGGGGATGCCTCTTTCCAACACAGCCTTAATGTAGGCGATTCCGTTCGCCATTGTGAACGCCAGTTCCTGGACCGCGGTCGCGCCCGCCTCGCGCATGTGGTAACCGGAGATGCTGATCGGGTTCCAGTGAGGCAGGTTTTTAACACTGTACTCGATCGCATCCGCGACCAGCCGCATCGCCGGCCCCGGTGGGTAGATGTAGGTACCGCGAGCGATGTATTCTTTCAGGATGTCGTTTTGGATCGTCCCGGAAAGCCGGTCACCGGGGACCCCGCGTGTTTCCCCAAGTGCCACATACATCGCCAGCAGGATTGCCGCGGTCGCGTTGATCGTCATCGACGTGGAGATCGCATCCAGCGGGATGCCATCGAATAGGATCTCCATGTCCCGAAGCGTATCGATCGCCACACCCGCCCGACCCACCTCGCCCTCGGCCATCGGATCGTCGGAGTCGTAGCCCATCTGGGTCGGCAGATCGAACGCCACCGACAGCCCCATCTGGCCGTGTTCGATCAGGTATCGATAACGGCGGTTCGTCTCCCGGGCGGTCCCGAACCCCGCATACTGGCGCATCGTCCACGGGCGGCCGCGATACATCGTCGGATAGATACCGCGGGTGAACGGAGCCTGGCCGGGATAGCTGAGATCTCGATCGTAATCGAGATCTTTGACATCGTCAGGGGTGTAGAGCCACTCGACCTCAATGTCGGAGTCGGTCTTGAACGCTCGCCGCTCGCCTGGATCACCGCTCATTGCAAACCACCCGCTCCTCATTGTACCCAATGGTCACCAGCTGAGCAACCGATGGGGAAGTCCACCGCGACCACAAACCCCGATCCGCGATCGTTTGCCATTCATCGTGGCATGCTATAGCATGTACCCAAGTTGAGGAGTGATCGCGGTGAGAATGATCGTCATGGGCACGGGCGGTGTGGGCGGTTACTTCGGTGGCCGATTGGCATCCTACGGCGAGGATGTCACCTTCATTGCCCGGGGTGAGCATCTGCATGCCATTCGGGAACACGGACTTCAGGTGTACAGCCCCCATCATGGCGACTTGGTCGTCAAGCCAGCCCAGGTGACCGACGATCCGAGGGAGGCCGGGCCAGTTGACCTGGTCATGCTCTCTGTCAAGTCCTGGGATACCGAGGAGGCCGGAAAAGCCCTGCAGCCGGTTGTGAGGGATAACACAGCCGTGATATCGTTCCAGAATGGCGTGGACAACGAGGAGAAGCTCAGCGCGATCCTCGGGCGGCAGCATGTGATGGGTGGCGCGGCCTACGTCGAGTCAACCATCTCTGAACCGGGTGTCATCCATCAACAGAGCGCCATGGCCAAGTTGGTATTTGGTGAACTGGATGGACGAGTCACCCCCCGCGCCGAGGCATTCCTTAACGCTTACCAGAATGCCGGCATCGATGCCGAGCTGTCGACGAACATTCAGACGGAGCTGTGGAGCAAGTTTTTGTTCATCTGCGCGTTGAGTGGAATGACCAGCCTGATCCGAACGCCCATCGGCCCCATCCTGCAAGATCCGGATACACGACAGATGTTCGCTGACTGCATGCGCGAGGTGAAGGCCGTGGCCCGAGCCCAAGGGATCAGCCTTCCCGAGGGGATCGTTGAGGAACGGCTGACCTTCGCTGATCGCCTACTTCCCGAGATGAAATCATCCATGCAACGGGACTTGGAACGAGGCCACCGACTTGAGCTGGATGCGCTGAACGGGACCGTTGTGCGGCTGGGGCGTGAACTGGGGGTGGACGTGCCGGTGAATCACTTTATCTACGCCGCCCTGAAGCTCCACGCCGGCTAAAACGTATACTCCCCCACCTCCTTGGATCAGCGGATCATCTTCCGACCGAAGGTCAGCACGAACAGTGCCATCATGAACGCTCCGAGGAACGCTTCGATCATCACGATCGCTCGCACCCAGCTGGTGGCGGTCGGCTGGAAATCACCGAGGCCGAGCGTCGTGAATGTCACCACGCTAAAGTAGACCGTGTCGAACAGGTCCGCCGTCTGCAGCACGTTATTCTGAGTGATGGTGAACAGATCTCCGGATCCCCAGTAGGGAAGCGCGAACACCAGGATGATCAACGCCGAGGTGAGGATCACCCGCAGCGGCCGCTCGCCGTACCCGATCACCAGCCGGTAGAGTTGATAAGGGCCCAGATTCTTGGAGAGCCATCGGCGGGTACGGCGTGCGCACTCCATCTCCCCGTAGTGGAACTCCCCGGCCTGTTGGTAATTGCCGGCGTTCTGATAGACACGTTTGATCTGGCGGCAGACATCCTCCGCCCGTGCGTAGCTCTCCAGATCGTTGGCGTCCCGTTCATCTCGACAGATCGGCCTTGCGAACAGCTCTCTCAGCGGACCTGCCCACCTGTAGATCGCCTGGTTCCAGACGACATTGATGAAGTGGACATCCCGGAGCTGGACGCCACGGAACGAGACATTCCGGAGGTCCACATCCCTGAAGGTTGCCCGATCGAGTTCCGCTCCGGCGAACGAGACCGCTCCGGAGAACCGGACTTGAGACAGGGTGAGATCTGCACCGTGGATCTGATCGAAGTAGGCCTCCCTGGAGAATTGGGTATAGCGAAATACGGTCTCCGCCTCGAAGTGGGCCGACTTGAAGCGGGTGAACTCACCCGAGAAGACGGTTCCGTCGAACAGGGCCCGCCGGCCGTTGAACTCGACGTCCTCGAATGAGGTCACTCCCGAGAAGCGAGTGCCGGCGAATGAGACTCGTCCTCTGGCGAATACGGCCGCCTCGAAGTTGACCTCCTCGCTCAGGAACTCGGCCCCGTCGAATCGCACTTCCCTGCCTGAGAAGCGCGCGAACTCGAAGCTGACTCGCTCGGTCTCAAACCGGGCTCCGAGAAAGATCGTTCGCTCCCCGGCAAACCGCGCCCCCCAGAACGAGACCTCCTCTCCGGTGAACCTGGCCCCCTCGAATGAGACGTCCCGCAAAAACCGGATCTCGTCAAAGCACGCCCCGGTCAAGAACTGAGCTTCGACGAATCGGACTTCCCGTTCGAACGTTCGGTCGCCCCAGTCGAACTCCTCCGGGAAGATGTAGCCGGTGAAATCGAAGTTTTCGGCCTCCAACTGTTCCAAGAGCTTCTCCTGAAAGCTGCCCGGATCCTTCTCGTCAGAATGATGGAACACACAGTATCCATCCGAATCGGCCAAGACAGGCGTGGGGCAGCGATAATCCGGGTTGGCTTCACTTCGGAATCGACACGACATCTCGCCGATCTTGGGGTGGGACACGTTCATGATCTCAGCGTCACTCGGTGAGTTTCCTGTTGGTGTCACGGAGGCGGCGAGCCAGCTCTCCGATGATCCTGATCGCGATCTGGGGGTTGTTAAGCAGGATGCTGTGAAGCGCCCATCGGGTCAGGATCAAGCACTGCGTCTTCTCGATCGCGATGACATCAGCGGAGCGGGATTCATCGTTGAGGAGCGCCATCTCCCCGAAGAACTGTCCCACCTGGAGCTCGGCCAGATCATGGCCGTCGCGCCGGATCGCCACCTTCCCATCGAGAATCAGGTAGAAACTGGTCGCCCGGTCGCCCTGGGCCACGATCCGGGTCTCGGCTTTGAACGTCTGGTTCTTGGCGATCTCTATAATGGAGCGGAGTTCCTTAGCACTGCAGTTGGTAAACAGCGGCACCTCTTGCAGGAATTTGATCACGCTCCGTCGCGTCACCCTCACCCGAGACCTCCCTCCCCTGAGCCGGTCCCGGCCCGCTCCAGGGCAACCCGTTCAATCTTGGACCGCAACAGATCCACAGCGACGGTGTTCATCCCCTCCGGGATGATGATGTCGGCGTCTTTTTTCGTCGGCTCCACGAACGCCTCATGCATCGGTTTCACCGTCTCACGGTATTGACGGATGACCGAATCCAGGCTCCTCCCCCGTTCGTGGATGTCCCGCTCGATGCGTCTCAAAATCCGCTCATCCGGTTCGGTATCGACGTAGATTTTGACGTCCAGCCACCGCCGGATTTTCTCATGGTACAGCGCCAGAATCCCCTCCAGAATAATGATCTCTGTTGGCTCGACCTGCGCGGTCCGGTCGCGGCGTACGTGCCGGGTGAAGTCATATTGGAACATCTGGATGGACTCCCCGGTCGAGAGCCGTTCCAGATGGTCCAGCAGCAGATCCCAATCGAAGGCATCAGGATGGTCGTAATTGACCTTGACCCGCTCCTCGAACGGGAGCGGGCTGAAATCCTGGTAGTAGTTGTCCATGGAGATTGTCGTGATCCACTCGCGGGGGACGAGCTCGGCGATTGCCTCAGCAATCGTCGTCTTGCCGCTCCCTGTGCCCCCGCCGATCCCGATGAAGTACGGCCGATCGGACTGCCTCATAAACGTTCGGATCAGGAGACCCGTTCCAGTTTAGAGAATGGGTCGTTCCACTATCCCGCCGATCATCGCCTCCCGAAAGAAAGTATAGCCATCACCGAGGATCGGATCAAACCGAGCCAGTGGCACATGGGGCTGCAAATCAGATAGAATTTTGTTGTTGAGGAGGTGAGTCGGATGGTGACCGAGGAACGGATTCAAGCGCTACGGACGTTCCTGCAGGAGCGGGAATTGCTGGATGAGATCGGGGATCTGGAAGGACTGTTGGCGTTGATAGAGGCGTTCCCCGACCTGTCTCTCCGCGAGGTCTATATCGCCGGCTTTGGCCTGGCGCTGCATTACCTGTTCGCAGACGACCTCGATCGGGCCAAGCAAGCCGCCCCCCAGCTGCAGGAGTGGCTCAACCAGCGAGCTGAAAAGCCGACGTGGGACTCGGTGATGGAAGCAGTTGAAGAGATCACCGGATCATAATCGGCAAAGCCAATTGGTAGTATGAAAGTCGGGCTGCCAGACGGTCCGGCAAAGAAAATCGGATGCCTCCGCAGGTACACTGTACCTGTATCAACTAAGGGAGGAGGCATCCGACGGATCTCCTTTTCCGTTCCACCACGGAACAGCACACCGTGAGGCATAACTGTGACCATCATGCCACCGGGGCGTAGCACCGACAGCATGTGCTGGACGAACATTAGATCAGCCTTCTTGCCGGTCTCAGGACAGAACCCGTAGGGGTATAGAACTCGCCGCCTTTCTTGCCGGCGGAGTCGGCAAATTGGCCGATCAGGTATTCGTAGGCAGCACCGAGAAGGTCAGGGAACTCGAAGTCCTCATTACGCAGGCGATACTTGCTGAAATGTCGGATGAGATCACGAAGTTTTTGGTCTGAGAGTCTAGTTTTTCCAACCATGCGGGTAAAGCTGATATGACCGAGGACACCCTCGAGTTCAGGATTCTCATGTTCCAGTGCACCGAGAGCCTTGTTAAGGCTGTTCCCGATATCGTCGTGCAGTTCATCGCGTATATAGGGTCAACGAGCCCTTGGAGGCACAAAGAAAGTGTCGGCGTAATAGGCGGGTGACTCAGCGCGCTGCTCGGCCTCCGCCTGAGTACGTCCCCTGGCAAGGTTATCTGCGATGATCTGTTCATAACGTTCCTCGAACACGTCAGAGCTACGTTTCAGAAACAGCATTCCGAAGATGTATTCCTTGAACTCTGAGGCATCCATCTTCCCGCGCAGGATGTCAGCCGCGGCGAACAGGTGACGTTCGAGTTGGGGAAGAGTCAGTTTACCCATGGTGCCTCCTGAAAAGTGCTCTATGCTTTTAACTCGTCTTCCAAATACTTTCGACCCTTCTAGCGTAGCGTTTGTGCAACCAGCGGTCGAACCGTTCATATCGGCGAAAAA
>JBHIAT010000110.1:0-12367 GCA_046758705.1 Bipolaricaulia bacterium | reverse complement strand
GGCCCTTCTTCTTTACCTCTCATTTTTTCGATTGCCGACTTTCTGAGAAAGCTCTTTGTACCTCGACGGCAATCGCCGACTCTCCATTGATGGCCCCCCCAATGACCTCGTCCCCCCCGCCTTTCTCTACCGGCTTGCTCTCGCCGGTGAGCATGGCCTCATTAATGGTGGTGCGGCCTTCGACGACCATCCCGTCGGTGGGGATCTTCTCGCCTGGCTTCACCAACACCCGGTCGCTGCGCTTCAGCTCGGTCACCGGCACGTCCTCTGTAGCGCCGTCCTCCTTCAGCCGGTGTGCCTCGGTGGGCATGAGTTTGACCAACTCCTCCAGTGCCCTGGAAGCCCCCATGATCGAGCGCATCTCGATCCAGTGGCCCAGCAACATAACGTCGGTCAGCGTGGCAAGCTCCCAGAAGAAGACCTTGCCAGGCAGGCCAAACACCACCGCAGTACTGTAGGTGTAGGCCACGGTGATGGCCATGGAGAGGAGCGTCATCATCCCCGGCTGTCTCTTATCCAGCTCATCAAAAAATCCTTTCAGAAAAGGCCAACCGCCGTAGAAGTACACCACGGTGGCGAAACCAAATTGCACATAGCTGTCTCCTGGGAAGTTCCAGGTTTCCTCGACACCCAGAAACTCCTGGATAAGCGGTGCCAGGGCGAGGACCGGAAGGGATAGAACCAGTGAGACCCAGAACCGGCGACGGTAGTCGGCCACCATATAGGCGTGGTGGCTCTGGGACCCAATCCCAGTCTCCTTCAGATGAATCGACTCCTCATGCTCTCCACCGTGATCTCCATGGTGATCATGGTGACTGGGCTCGTGTTCATGTTCGTGTTCCATTGTGGATTCACCCTCCTGCTCCGGCGGGGGCACGACGCCGAGCTGTTGCATCATGCCCAGGAAATCAAACTCCTTCCACGATTATAAAGAATGGAGAGGGAAGGCGCGACAATATTTCTCCAGATGGCATGGAATAGGTATTCAGCAAGGGATAGGTGAATGCCAAAGGACCGGAATGATTTGACCCATCAGTGGGTATAAATAAGTTGGGCGAACTTATCGGGTGGGAGGTCACCATAATGACAATTCGAAAATTAGGCGTGCGGACACTGCTACTGGTGATGAGTGTTTCTCTCATCCTGGTATTAGCCCCTTATTTACAGATCAATACACAAGCTGACCCTGAGACACCGGAGTCCGTTGCGCATGCTTACTTCATAGCCTTGCGTGAGAACAACTGGGATCTCGTTTGTGAGTTGATGCATCCAGAGGCTATCGATAAATTGAGAAATCTAATACTTCCTATTGCTCTTGAAGCTGATAGATCCGGGGGCGGAGAGGAATTTTTTGAATTAATATTCGGGGACGTCGATGATATCAACAAGCTTTCACAGCTGAATTTACAGCAATTCTGCGTGAGTTTCTTCAAGGGCCAGACTTTGGCGTTTGCGCTTGAAGGATTATCAAACTCTGAGATTATGACTCTGGGATACGTTAATGAAGGGCCAGAGGTGGCACACGTGGTCTATCGAATGAACCTCCGCTTTGATGACTTTGGTGATGATGATATTAATATCACGATGACGCAGATTGCTGTCATCAGTCTCCAGCGCTACGGGTCTGAATGGCGTGTTTTGCTTACCGGAGAGGTAGAAGGTATAGCGCAAATGCTCCAAGTGTTTCGTATGGACATGGACAATTGAGACCAAGCATCGTTGCAACCTCCCCGTTAATCCCTCCTCTTTATAGTCATCCACCCCATCAGGTGTTTGCGGAAAGCCGCTTCCCATGGGACCTCCGTGTTTAACAATCGTGTTAACAATTTTTTAACATCTACGGGATATACTTCCTGTCGGGGTAAGAAAGTAAATTGGAAAAGAAGGAGGTTCATGAACATGTCCGTCATCGTAGTGGAAGAGCTGACCAAGCGATTCGGTGATCTGGTGGCCGTTGATGGGATCTCGTTCGAGGTCAAAGCCGGTGAGATCTTTGGTCTGCTCGGCCCCAACGGCGCTGGCAAGACCACCACCCTCGAGATCATCGAGGGGCTTCAGAAGCCGACCTCCGGCCGCACCCTGGTGCTCAACTTGGATTCCCGGACGGAGAGACGAAAGGTCAAAGAACGGATCGGCGTCCAACTTCAGTCCTCAGCCTACTACGACTACCTGACCCTCACCGAGATTCTGGAGCTGTTCGCCAGCTTCTACCGGACGCATGTCTAGGCAGACGAACTGTTGAAGACCGTCGGTCTTTACGAAAAGCGAAACGCGCTCGTCAAAGAGCTCTCCGGCGGTCAGAAGCAGCGGTTCTCGATCGTGGCCAGCCTGGTCAACGATCCCGAGGTCGTCTTCTTAGACGAGCCGACGACCGGCCTTGATCCTCAGGCACGGCGCCACCTGTGGGACTTTATCCAGAAGATCAACGAATCAGGCAAGACGATTGTGTTGACCACTCACTACATGGAGGAGGCGGAACTCCTCTGCGATCGGGTGGCGATCATCGACTCAGGGCGGATCATCGCCCTCGACACACCACCCAACTTGATCCACAACATCGAGTCCTCCGATCGCCTTCGACTGATGACCGACAGCGAAGTTTCCCTTGAGGCATTCAAAGATGTGAACGGGGTTCTGTTGGTCAAACCGCTTGATGATCACGGTCACCCGTTTTATGAGCTGTCGGTCACCGATGCCCACGAAAGCCTGCTGGCACTGTTGAGTCGGTTAGAGGCTCAAGGAGTCGAGCTGACCGACATCGAGGTTCTGCCGGCCAATCTGGAGGACGTCTTCCTCGAGCTGACCGGCAAGGAACTCCGAGATTAGCCAAGGAGGTAGATACCGATGCTGAAGTTACTGATTGCCGACCTCAAGATGATGTACCGCGACCGCCAGACGTTCTTTTGGTCCCTGGTCTTCCCGATCATGTTCATCCTCATCTTCGGCCTGTTCAACTTTGACGGTGGTGGGGGCGGAGACGTGGCCATCATCGACCGGGCGAATTCACCGGTCTCACGGATCATGGTGGATGAACTGCGTAACATCGATTTCTTCGAGATCGATGAGACCATCACCGACGAGGCCACCGGTCGACAGGCGCTCAAGGACGGTGAGCTGAGCTTCGTCATCGTCATCCCCGAGTCGTTCGGATCGCCTCAAGCCGGTGCCGGTGGTTTGCTCCCCTCGACCTCGACCGCCGCGCTCCAGGTTTACTTCGATCAGAAGAACGGGCAGACGAATCCGATTGTCCTCGGGTTCCTGCGCCAGTTCACGTCCGAAGCCAATCTACAAGCTGTAGGCGCTCCACAGCTGTTCACGCTCGAGACACATCCCCTGGATGCCAAACAGCTCACTTACATAGACTTCCTCATGCCCGGCGTCATCGGAATGTCACTCATGTTCTCGTCCCTGTTCGGGATTTCGGTGGGTGTCTCCCGGTATCGAGAGCAGCGGATCCTGAAGCGGATTCTGGCGACGCCGCTGTCGGTGAGGCAGTTTCTGACCGCTGAGGTGACCTCTTATCTGATCCTGTCTCTGGTGCAGACGTCGTTAATCATCGGGATCGCCAAGCTCGTTTACGACGTCAACATCTACGGCAACCTGATCTATATCTACATCCTGGCGCTGTTGGGGAATTTTATCTTCCTGAACCTTGGGTTCATCGTCGCCGGCTTGAGCCAGACATCGAAGTCGGCCGAGGGGATGGCGAACGTGGTCGCCATGCCGATGATGTTTCTGTCGGGGGTGTTTCTCGCGGTCGACAGTTTGCCTGAGATCATGCAGAAGATCGTCGAGGTGCTGCCGTTGACCTGGTTGCTGAAGGCGTTGCGAGCGGTAGCGCTCGATGGGGAAGCCCTGTCGGCGTTAGGAACGGAGCTAGCGTTTGTGGGTGGCTGGATCGTCCTGACGTTCATCGTTGCGTTGCGCACCTTCAACTTCGCACGGGAGTAGAAACAGACGGGAGAGGAGAGCGGCGAAGGAGACGCGGATTCACAGCGAACCCAACGTTCTCGATTCGCGGGTGCTCGGGTACAATCATTATTGGAACTCGAAGGAGATGATCTTTGATAACAACCCACTCAACGGGTAAACCTCTCACCGCTCGTCTGTGTCACACAGATCGACGGCCGCGCCACGTCTCTCGGACCAAGGATCACTTCCAAATCCAAGAAAGATGATGCGTTATTATACTTAGCACGATGAGCAAACTCAGCAGAACGGAGTATGAATCTAAGGCCGTAGGGTTATTCGATGCGCTGTCTTACCAAGTGCGGGTGGCGCTCGCCCTGGGGGGCAACCTGGTGGCGTACGCATTGGCATTCGGACTGCTCCACCGCCCTCTGGGGGCTGGGGTGCCGGCTCTGTCCTTGCTGTCGGTGACGGTGGCTGGCTGGTTTTTGGGGATGTGGGCCGGGATACTCACCGGTTTGCTCGTCTTTTCACTGAACACGTTGCTTCTGGACCTGACCGGGGGAACAGATTGGAACGTGATAGGTGGTGCGTTTAGCTCCGCCACCGTAGTGCTGATCGGCGCTGTAATCGGGCGGCTGCGCGACTTGCTCGAAGAGCGCAAGCGCTTTGAAGCGCAACTGGTCCAGTTGGCGCGCTGTGACCCCCTTACCGGACTCTTCAACCGTCGCCATTTCGAGGAGGCATTGGAGCACCAGCTCACGCAGGCACGGCGCTACGGGACCCAGGGGGCTCTATTGTGGCTGGATCTGGACCATTTAAAGGAGGTCAACGACAGCCTCGGCCACCGGGTGGGAGATGAACTGCTTGCGCACTTAGCTGACTTGCTACAGGAACGACTGAGGGAGAGCGACATTCTGGCCCGCCTGGGCGGAGACGAGTTCGTCATCCTCATGCCGCATACCGATGCGGAGCAGGCAAACACCGCCGCCATCCATATTCTTGAGGAGATACACCGTCACACCGTCGTGATCGGTGAGCGACTCATTCGTATCACCACCAGTATCGGCATTGCCCGGTTTCCTGAGCATGGTACCGAAGCAGAAGCGCTGCTCACCTGCGCTGATCGCGCCATGTACCAGGCGAAGGAAGAAGGTCGCAATCGGGTTAGCGCGTATACGCTCGATCGAGACTGACAAGCACGGCTTGAATCCCGAGTCACACCGTGGGCTGAACCCAATCCCATTATTTTCGTATTCGTAATGCAATTTGATACACGTTCCAGCACAGGATATTATGATGACAAGCATTCAGAGATGAAAGATAAAGATAGGACAAAAGATCAGCTGATAGATGAATTGGAAACCGCAGAAATCCAGCGCAAGCAGGTAGAGGAGGCGCTGCAGGAGAGTGAACTAAAATACCGCACATTGATCGAAAGGATGAGCGAAGGGTTGTTACAGGTGGATAACGATGATGTCATTCAGTTTGTCAACGACCGATTTTGCGATATGGTCGGTTATTCCCGAGATGAACTTCTCGGCAAGGACGCGTCCAAGCTATTTTTGCGGGAAGAGGATCGAAACTTTATGAGAGAAAGGAATTATCTCCGTACGCAAGGAATCTCCGACCGGTATGAAATTCAGGTGAAGAAGAGGTCGGGGGAGATAGTCTGGCTTCAAATTGGCGGGGCTCCGATCGTAGATGAACAGGGTGCTATTATCGGTTCGATAGGAGTTCACACTGACATCACCGAGCGCAAGCGGGCCGAGAATCGGATCAGGAGTGTCAACCGGTTCATGAGGGTGATGAATGAGACCTCCAACCTGGAAGAGTTGATGAACGTTATCTTAGAGCAAGTGATCGACATGATCCCCAACGCTGACGGTGGCTCATTCGTGATACTGAACGAACAGGAGAACGTTTTCGAGTTCCGTGCAGCCCGTGGTTGGGACTTGGAAACGCTGAAACAGATTCGTTTCTCCCGCACTCAAACGATCCCGGCGATGCTGGGACAAGATAAGCCGACGATCGTCAGCGGTGAGGAAATTGAAGCGCTGGACAAGCGGCATCAGAATCCTGAGATAGTGGAGAAGTTCAAAGAGGCGGGATATCCGAAATCGTCGATCATCATCCCAGTGCACATCGACGGAGAGATGGTAGGGTACTTTAGCATCAACAACAAGATCGAGGCGGACGCCTTCGGCGAGGAAGACTTGAGGTTGATCGAGGAGATCCAGGATCAGACCATCCTGGCAATTAAGAATGCCCGGATGTCTGAAGAGCAGGAGAACTCGCTGCAGGAGCTTCAACAACGCAACCTGGAGTTAGCCACCTTATACGTCGTCGCGAGCACGGTGAGTGGTTCCCTCGATCTGGATGTCGTTCTCCATGAAGCTCTGGACGGGGCGATGGAATTGATAAACACAGAGTGCAGCACGATACGCCTGATGGATGAGAGCAACCAGGAGCTCGTCCTTGCCACTTACCAGGGGTTATCTCCTGAATCGATCGAGACATTTGCAAAGAAGAGATTCAAATTGGGCGAAGGGGGGGCTGGCAGAGTCGCCCAGTCCGGGCAACCGCTCGTGATCCAGAACCTCATTGAGGATCCCCGACTTGTCCATCGAGAGCTCTTCAAGAAAGAGGGACTGCAATCCGGGGTGATCATCCCGTTGAAATCGAAAGATCGATCCATTGGTGTGTTATTCCTGGGCGACCGTACGGCCCGTCTGTTTACGGAAGAGGAGGTTCAGTTATTGATGGCCATCGGACATCAGATCGGCATGGCCATCGAGAGTGCTCAACTCTACGATACCCTGAGGACGAAGGAGGAGCAGCTCCGCTCGTTCGTCAATCGATTGATCCAAGTCCAGGAGGAGGAACGACGGCTGGTTGCCTACGACATTCATGACGACCTCATCCAGCTTATCATCAGCGCCAGCATGTATCTCAATACCGGACTCGACAAGCTGGGATCAAACACCCCAAAGGAAGTACAGACAGTGCTGGAGGAGGGACTCAGCCAGCTGGAGCAGGCCATCACCGAAGCGCGGCGGATCGTCGTGGCGCTTCGACCCTCCGCCCTGGATGATCTCGGCCTGATCCCTGCGATCCAAGACCAGTTGGACAACCTCCAGCAGGAGACCGGCTGGCAGGTGGCGTTCGAGGAGAACCTGGGGGAGGTGCGGTTCGATCCAGCGGTGGAGGTGGTCGTCTACCGGATCATACAGGAAGCTCTGACCAACGCTAAAAAACATGCCGCGACGGACCAGGTGCAGGTGGCGATCGAGCGGCGACCGAGTCACCTGAACGTCGAAGTGCAAGACTGGGGGATCGGATTCGATCCGAAACAGCCCCACCCAGCCGACGAGCAGAAACGGAAGCCACTGGGGTTGATCGCGATGCAGGAGCGGGCCAACCTGTTGGGCGGCCGGTTTACAATCGAAAGCGCTCCCGGCCAGGGGACGACCGTCCGGGCCGAGATCCCCCTGAGGCGGGGATAGAAGGAGGGGCAAAATGGCAAAGAATCAAGATGGTCAACCGAACGGTGAGATTACCGTTCTGATCGCTGATGATCATCCGATGGTTCGAGCCGGGCTCCGGCTCATGCTTGATATGGAAGGGATTCGCGTCGTCGGGGAGGCTGCCGACGGTCGCGAGACAGCCGACAAAGCCAATCGACTGACACCGGATATCATCTTAATGGATGTCCGCATGCCGGAGATGGACGGCTTGAATGCGCTGAGAGCGATCAAGGCAGAGAACCCGGCGATCACCGCAATCATGATCTCTACCTACGACGATCCCAGTTACCTGTTGCAGGCGGTCGCCTCCGGCGCGGCCGGGTATCTACTTAAGGGGATCTCCCGGAGTGAGCTCATCGATGCCATTCGCCGGGTCCATGATGGGGAGTCCCTCATCGATCGGTCAATGCTCAAAGGAGTCATCGAACGGCTGGCCCGTGGGAGGACGGAGATCGATCCCGTCAACACCGAGTTGCCACAGACCTTGTTGACCGACCGGGAGCGGGACGTGCTGAGGCTTATCGCAGAGGGATTAAACAACAACGAGATCGCCGAGGTGCTCGACCTCAGCCTCAGTACTATCAAGACCCATGTCGAGCACATCATCGAAAAACTCCACGTCTCCGACCGCGTCCAGGCGGCGGTGTGGGCGGTGCGTCACGGCCTGGCATAAACAGTTGAAAAGTTGAAAGGTTCACAAGTTTAAAAGTTATAAACCTGACCTGACTTTGTCGGAATCTGACATGTAATGACAGATCCAGTATAAGACCTCGATTTTTGTGGAACAATAACCAAGGAATCTCAAAGGCGCGGATCTGAAAGGAAAGCTGGGAGCAACTGTTCCGCAACGCCATCGGTTGTGGAGAAATGGACAATAAACGTATAGAAGTCTTATTGATCGAAGACAACCCTGCAGATGTCCAATTGATCAAGGAAATGTTGGCTGATGTGGAGGCGACTCACTCAGTCACCTCGACGCTTGAGCTCGTGCATGTCGACCGGCTCTCGACCGGGCTGGAGCGCCTAGCCGCGGGAGACATCGACGTGGTCCTGTTGGATCTCTCGTTGCCGGGCAACCAAGGACTTGACACGTTCACCAAAGTGTACACTCGGGCGTCAAACGTACCGATTGTGGTACTGACCGGTCTCGACGATGAGGCACTAGCGGTGAAGGCGATACGGGCGGGTGCGCAGGATTATCTGGTCAAGAGGCAGTTGGATGGCAATCTGCTGGTACGCATCATACGCTATTCTATTGAGCGCAAGCGGCTAGAGGAAGCGTTGCATCGAGCCTATACCGAGTTGGAACAGCATGTGGAAGAGCGCACCACTGAGCTGCGCGCGAGCAATGAAGCGTTACAACGCGAGATCACCGAGCGCAAGCAGGCGGAGCTGGAGAAAGTGGAGCTTGAAGCCCAGCTTCGTCAGGCACAGAAGATGGAGGCCATCGGCCAGTTGGCCGGTGGTGTGGCCCACGACTTCAACAACCTGTTGCAAGCCATCCTGGGCTACACCCAGTTGGCCATGGACGGCTTTTCGCCGGAGGAGAAGCGCTACAAAGACTTGGAACAGGTCCACAAAGCAGCCAAGAGAGCCACCGCGCTGACCCGCCAACTCCTGGCCTTCGGCCGACGCCAGGTGCTGCAACCTGTGGATCTCGACCTGAACCAGGTGATAGCCGATCTGGTGAAGATGCTACACCGCGTCATCGGGGAGCACATCGAACTAAACGTGATCCCGGGCTACGACCTCGACACTGTCCATGTCGACCCGGGGCAAATCGAGCAGATGCTGGTGAACCTGTGCATCAATGCCCGCGACGCCATGCCGAACGGGGGCAAGCTCATCATCGAGACCGAGAACGTCTTGATCAACAGCGCTTACCTCGAAACCCACCCTTGGGCTAAGCCGGGACGACATATACTCCTTACCCTGACCGACACGGGGGACGGCATGCCGCCAGAGATTCTGGAGCACATCTTCGAACCCTTCTTCACCACCAAGGAGGAGGGCGAGGGCACCGGCCTGGGGCTGTCAATGGTTTACGGCATCGTCAAGCAACACAACGGGTACATCGACGTCTATAGCAAGCCGCGACAGGGCACCACGTTCAAGATATATCTGCCTGCTGTCGAGTGCCCTGCGGAGACCGGTGGTGAGAACATCGCCGTCCTGCCTTCGGGAGGCCTGGAAACGATCCTCATTGCTGAAGATGAGGAGATAGTTCGAGATCTCACCGTCCGCGTTTTGGAACAAGCGGGCTATGCGGTGCTCACCGTGACGGACGGCGAGGAGGCAGTAAACGTGTTTGAGGCAAATGCTGACACCATTGCCCTGGCGTTGCTAGACGTGGTGATGCCGAAACGGAGTGGACGCGAAGTCTACGATCGGATCAGGGTCATTAAACCGGAAGTGCGTGTCCTGTTCAGCAGCGGGTACAGTGCCCACATCCGCCCCGACTTCGTCCTGGAAGGAGGCTTGCAACTGATCCAGAAGCCCTACAGCTCCGATGAGCTGCTGCGCAAGGTGCGAGAGATTCTTGACGAGACAACGCAATGAAAATGAAAGTGCTGGTCGTCGATGATGAGTCAGAGATATTAAACTTACTGAAACGTTTCCTTGTGACTCGGGATCGAGAGGTACTCACGGCGACGAACGGTCCAGAAGCCCTGACACTCTTCGCAAACGAGCAGCCCGATCTGGTGATCCTGGATGTGGTCATGCCGGGCATCATAGATGGTTGGGAGGTGCTCGCCAAGATCCGTGAATCCAGTCAGGTGCCGATCATCATGCTAACCGGCCAGGATACGCCAACGGATACCGCCAAAGGCCTGCTCTCCGGGGCGGATGACTATATCGCGAAACCGTTCGATTTGGGAGAGCTGGAAGCCCGGATCACGGCGGTGATGCGCCGCTACCAAGGTCCCACCCAACCGAAGGTCTTACAAGTGGGTGACTTGACCATCGACGATAACGTGAAGGAAGTTCAACGCTGCGGACGGACGATCCGACTCTCGCCCAAAGAATATGAGTTGCTGAAGCTGTTGGCCAGCGATCCCAGTAGAGTGTTTTCCCACAGGGAGATCATTCAAGAGGTCTGGCACAACAAGCATCTGATCTCTTCCAGCGATGTAAATAAGTACATCTATCTATTGCGCGCGAAACTCGAAGAAAACCCGAAAACCCCGCAGCTGATCTTGACCGTCCGAGGCTTCGGGTATAAGCTGGCCGCTTGATCGCCTGCCTTTTCCATACAATTTCCAGCTTCTTTGCAAAAAAGATTCAACAACCTGCTATGGTACCTCCATAGACGCCCGGTTAAACTTTTAGGTGGAATGAAAGTTAACGGGTCGATGAGGAGAAACATCGAGACGGGGACTAAGCAATCACATATACCTATACCGTCAGTGAGGTGTAACCGATGATAGCAACAGAGACCATCCACGATCAAAGAAGCAAGATCTTGAAACGCAGGGAGAACGGGATTGGTGTGACTGTGGCTGAAACCCAAGACACATCCCTGAAAGATCGTTCCAAGACGACCGAAGAGCTCCTCAACGAGCTTTCCGAGAGCCCTGAAGTCGAAACGCTCATCATCGAGCAGAACATCGGCCTGGTCAAAGCAGTCGCCAGACGGTTTTTGAACTCCGGAGAGCCATACGAGGATCTGGTCCAGACCGGCTGCATCGGCCTGCTCAACGCCATCCATAACTTCGACCCGGAGCGCGGCGTCAAGTTCAGCACCTATGCCACTCATCTCATCCGAGGTGAGATCCGCCATTACATCCGAAAGACCCGGAGCTTCGTCCGGGTCCCCCGCTGGCTCCAGCGGCTCAACGAGCGGGTCAAACGGACCGAAGAGAAGTTGTTCAAAGAGAATGGGAAGCTCCCCACAACCGGCGAGCTGGCCAAGGCGTTTAACATCGAGGAGGAGGGGGTCATCGAGGTGATGAAAGCCCGGAAAAGCATGTATTATGTCTCCCTCGACGAGAAGCGCCAGGGGCTTGACGGGCGACCGAGGATCGACATCCGCAAGATTCGCAGCAAGATCTACGAAACTTTCAAGCTCCCGATCGAGGATCGCATCAAGATCGCCATCGTCATTGAGAAGCTGTCTGAGATCCAGCAGAAGGTCATTCAAGGCCTGTTCTACGAAGGGAAGACCCAGAAGGAGGTCGGCGATGAGATTGGCTACTCGCAGCGCCACGTCTCCCGGCTCAAGAATCAAGCGCTCCAAGAGATTAAGAAACAGTTGGAACATTCATACGTTACCAATTAAGCGGCCCTGTTTAAAGTAAGAGGACCCAGCTGTGTAGGATACAGATGGAACCATTCGAAAGAGGTGATAATGATGCCCGTTCACATCCGCGCTTGCCTGAGCCACTATGGGGTCGTCCGCGCCCATACCACCATGTGGTACTGGCTCCAGACTGCGGCGAGCAAACTCACCCCGTGGCACGGATCTCTACCCGAGACCATCGTTGTCGATGAGACTCGGGTCCAAGTGGGAAGCAGAGCCTGCTGGATCTATACAGCGATCGATCCCTACAGTCAACGGATCATCTATGTGAAGCCTTACTGGTACCGGAGTGGAGGGAACACCCGACAGTTCTTTCAAGAGTTAGCCCAGATCTATGGCCAGTGGCCCAAAGAGGTGATCACCGATGGGGGGCTCTGGTATGCGGTGGAACTGGCTGAGTTGGGACAGATCAAGCAGTGGCGGGTGGTCCGGGGGAAGGAACGCGATACGATTGAAGGTTGGTTTGGGGAGTTTCTCAAGCGACGGGCGAAGGACTTTGACCGCTACTTCCCCAACCCGAGTCCGAGTCGGAGTTGGGAACTCAGGCGGGTAAAGAACTGGCTGTGGGTTTACTGCTGGTGGTACAACTGGCGCTTGCAAGGAGATCTACTTATGCTTAATTGAACAAGGC
>JBHIAT010000109.1:0-12394 GCA_046758705.1 Bipolaricaulia bacterium | reverse complement strand
GGAAAGCGCCTGAACAAATTTCGTTTTTGCTCAGGAAAGTTAGCGAACCGAGAGGCATGTAGATAAATTGGGACAACCCCCACTTCCCCAGGATGATCAGGCCGAATATCAGCACATAATAGACCGCCCAACGCACCACCACCGGCTTGGGACGCAGCCTCTCCCAGATCGATTTTCGCTCATCCACCCATTCTACCAGCATCAAAAGGACGATCAATCCAATAGAGATGAAAAAGTCCGTTTCAGCAGCTCTCAAGTAAGTTCTCACCAGTGTAGGTAGAAGGTTTAGAGAGTCAAAGATGCGCCTAATGATTGTAACCGCGTCTTCGATCGAACTGGCCCGGAAGAAGATCCAGGCAAACGTGATCAGATGAAAGGTATAGACGATCCGGATTGCATTCAGGAACCCGTTGTTCCTCGTCCTCGGGAGCCGCTCCCCCAGCCTACGCCACCACTTCTCCGTGGCTGCCCCCACCCACTGGTAGAACCCGTTGATCGCCCCCCACAGCAGAAATGCCCAGCTGATCCCATAACCCAATCCGGCGTGCCACCAGCCGCTCACCACGAAGACCATCATCAGATTGAAGTAGTGTCTTGGCCAAGAGACCCGACTCCCTCCCATCGGAAAGTACATTTAGTCCCGAAACCAGGTACACAGAGAAAGATGCCAACGGCCGCCCCAGAACTCCGGGGTCGATTTGGACAGATACGGCCTTCTGAAGTTCTCCATCAGATCAAATCCCATCAGCTTGGCGGCCCCGATCGCTATGTCTGTGTAGCCGGAGAAGTCACAGTAGATCTGAAACGCGAAGAAGTAGGTGGCGACAATCAGATCGACCGGCGTAGTGAAGACCGGAACTCGATACGCATCATCGACATAAGCTGCCAGGCGATGTAGAAATAGTAGCTGACCAACAGGAGCAGCAGCCATCGGAACCGATGGGGGATCAGGTAGTAGAGAACGACCGCCACGAGAAGAAATATGATGAATGGTAGCGAATTAAATAGCATCGGATCTTCCTCTCCCCGTTAAGCAATTATAATCCGAGGAGTCTCAGTAATTCACATTGCCTTCTGGGAGATGGATGTTTGATAAAATCGATTGTCGATCCTTCAGGTCTTCCAGAACAACCGTCGTCACCAGGTCACGACCAATGTCAAATAAGCCGGGTTATTTCACTCGCAGCCCCAACATTGCCCTCGATGGCAGGCCCAACACCATCCCATTGGTGTTACCTGTCTTGTTCCTGCTTGATCATCTTGACCCAATTCTCTGACCCGTCTACCAGCTCGTAGCCGTGGGCCGTCCGCTCCCGGTGAATCCTTCGAAGCTGCTGTTTTAAGTCTTCATCCCCTTCAACCCGGGTCGCCTTCTCCTGAGGTCGGCTCCCCACTCGGCCCCACCGCTGGATCAACCGCTGCTCTCCCCACAAGTCCTCTTCTAAGAGAACGGAATAATACCGCTGGCGATTCTCCTTGGGATCGATCGACTTCCAAAGCAGGAACCGCTTCCTCATGATCTTCAAGTTGGTTGCGGGGGCCAGATTCGAACTGGCACACTCCAGCTTATGAGGCTGGCGTGTTGCCATTACACCACCCCGCGCCGCGGTGCATACAGTTTCAAGTGAAATCGGCTCACCCGATTATAGCATATACGATGCGAGGGCTTTGGGAACTTTCGGTGGTTAAGGTTTAGCCTTAATGCTCGAAAGAGACCTTGTGAAGGTAAAAACAGAGAGAGGAATGGGAGATATAGATAACTCAACTCATCGCTTAAACTTCTTGAAATCCTCCAGGCTCATGTCCCCCTGGATGAACTCCTGGAACTTCTGTTTGTCCTCCTCCTCCTCTTCGTCCGCACCCTCTTTGAACGGGGATTCGATCGCTGCCTCGTCGAAGACGTCGTCAGCGATGTAGATCGGGCTCTCCGTTCTGAGCGCCAGGGCGATCGAGTCCGAGGGACGAGCATCGATCTCTCGCACCTCTCCACCATCGGTTCTGACAAACAGGGTGGCATGGAAAGCCTGGTCTTGGATGCTATTGATTACTACCTGCTCCAGTTTACCACCGAGCTGCTCGATGATGACCTTCATTAAATCGTGAGTGAGG
Organism: Bipolaricaulia bacterium; assembly: GCA_046758705.1. Lineage (GTDB taxonomy): Bacteria > Bipolaricaulota > Bipolaricaulia > JBHIAT01 > JBHIAT01 > JBHIAT01. The sequence continues at coordinate 10,285 of JBHIAT010000109.1, read as the reverse complement.
GGTCGGGGGAAATCCTGCTGCTGCATCTGGAAGATGATAGCCTGCGCCTCAGCCATACCAATCCAGATCGGCATCACCATCTGTGAGTCCGGATCCTCCAACAGGACCACCGGTATGTTGCTGGTCGCATCCAAGAGCAACGCCTTCACTTGCATCCGTCTCATGAGAAACCCTCCTCCTCGTGGTTGGGCAACTCTATTCTACCACTGCTTCCACTCTTCCTCAAACGAGTTTTCTAAGGCTGAGTAATACGTATACCAGGTAGAATGGTGTAGAGTAGAGCGGTGGCGCCTTGCCCTTAGGTTGGCCATATCCGTTTCCCTTCCCTTTCGGTTGAAGGGTGCCTCACTAGGCCAACCGTAGCCGGTTTCCACCGCCCCCCTCTCCCAAACCAGCGGCGCCACCAGGGCGAAACTCTCCACAAGAACTGCCAGTTGAGCATGTGAGGCTGCGTCGGATCCAATTCCTGACTGAAGCGGTGATTTGACAAAGATCATCGTTTAGGTATGATATAGATCATTGGAGCGCAGACTGGAAACCCATATCATACCATGGGGTCGGTAGATGCTTGGAATTAGAACTGGGAGGTGATCGCTGTGCAAAAAGAACAAGAGATCGCATCAACGATGAAAGAAGAGCGGATCTTTTACCCTCCGAAAGAGTTGAGCGGCCAAGCTTACATCAAAAGCTTCGAAGAATATGAAAAACTTTACCAGGAGTCCGTGGAGGATCCGGAAGGGTTCTGGGGAAGACAGGCCGAGGCCCACATTGACTGGTTCAAGAAATGGGATCGCGTGTTGGAGTATGACTTCTCGTCTATCGGTGAGCGAAAGGGTCCCTATGTCGAGTTCTTCCGGGGCGGCCAACTGAACATCAGTTACAACTGCCTGGACCGCCATTTGAGCACCTGGAGGCGGAACAAAGTTGCGCTCTTCTGGCAGGGGGAGCCGGATGGGGAACGGCGTACGTTGACCTACCAACAGCTCCACACCGAGGTCTGTCGGTTTGCCAACGTGCTCAAAAGCCACGGTGTCAAGAAGGGCGACGTCGTCACCCTGTTTTTGCCGATGATTCCGGAGCTGCCGATCGCCATGCTCGCCTGTGCCCGGATCGGCGCCATCCATTCGGTCGTCTTTTCGGCGTTCAGTGCGGACGCTTTGCGGGATCGGATCCTGGACTGTGGGGCCAAGTTCCTCGTCACTGCTGACGGTTATTATCGTGGCGGCCGGGCCGTCAAATGCAAAGAGGCAGCCGACGCCGCGCTCAAGGATTGCCCAGAGGTCGAGCGGGTGATTGTGGTCAAGCGGCTCGGGATCGAGACACCAATGCAACCGGACCGAGACCGGTGGTGGCATGAGGAGATGAACGCGGACGAGATCACCACCCAATGCGAGCCGGTGGCGATAGATGCCGAAGCTCCTCTGTTCATCCTCTACACCAGCGGAAGCACCGGCAAGCCCAAAGGGGTGCTGCACACCACCGGGGGGTATCTGGTCCATGTCCACCTCACCACCAAGTGGATCTTCGACCTCAAGGATGAGGATCTCTTCTGGTGCACGGCTGACATCGGCTGGGTCACCGGGCATTCGTACATTGTCTACGGACCGCTGTCCAATGGGGCAACGGTGTTGATGTTCGAGGGCATCCCCACGTATCCGGAGCCGGATCGGTTTTGGAAGATCGTAGACGACTATCGGGTCACCGTGTTTTACACCGCGCCTACAGCGATACGTGCGCTGATGAGGTTGGGAGAGGAGTGGCCCAATCGACGCGATCTGTCCAGCATCCGAATTCTAGGGACGGTGGGAGAACCGATCAACCCGGAGGCGTGGATGTGGTACCACCGGGTGATCGGTAAGGAGCGCCTTCCGATCGTCGATACCTGGTGGCAGACGGAGACGGGAGGGATCCTGATCACGCCGCTACCGGGGGCGATTCCCACCAAACCGGGGTCGGCGTCGAAGCCGTTCTTCGGGGTGGTGCCGGAGGTGTTGAGATCGGATGGTTCGGTCACCGATGTGAATGAGGGTGGCGCATTGGTGATCACGAAGCCGTGGCCGGGGATGATCCGAGGGGTCTATGGGGATAACAAGAACGAGCTGATCAAGCAGGTGTACTTCTCGATGTTCCCGGGGAAGTATTACACGGGCGACGGATGTCGCATCGATGAGGATGGATTTTATTGGCTGATGGGACGCATCGACGATGTGCTCAACGTATCAGGACATCGACTGGCGACCGCCGAGATCGAGAGTGCGTTGGTCTCTCATGAGAGTGTGGCGGAGGCGGCGGTGGTCGGTTTTCCCCATGAGATCAAGGGACAGGGAATCTACTCTTATGTGACGTTAAAGCAAGAGCACGAAGCTTCAGATAATCTGAAGAAGGAGTTGATCGGGCACGTACGCAAAGAGATCAGCCCGATAGCGACGCCGGACAAGATCCAATTTTCCAACGATCTGCCAAAGACACGATCGGGGAAGATCATGCGTCGGATCCTGCGGAAGATCGCCGCCGGAGAGGTGGACGAGATCGGAGATACGTCGACGTTGGCCGATCAGACAGTGGTGGAGGCGTTAATTCAAGGCAGGGAATAGTCTGCAATCGTAATCGTTAAAAAGATGGCAGGATCATCTCTGCAAGTCGGCGATCAGGTCGTTGTCGAACGCCGCGATCTCCAGCGGCTGTTCGATGCACTGAGCGGGCGGGGATATCAGATCGTCGGCCCCACCGTTCGTGATGGCGCTATCGTATATGACGAGCTGACCTCTACTGCCGATCTGCCCGTCGGCTGGACGGATGAACAGGACGGCGGCACCTATCGTCTGAAGAAGCGCGACGATGAGGCGCTCTTCGGTTACGTCGTCGGCCCGCACTCGTGGAAAAAGTTTCTGCATCCGCCGGTGATGCGCTTGTGGCAGGCCAAACGCGATGACGACGGCTTTCAAATGGTTACGGAGAACGAGGAGCCACCCAAGTTCGCATTGATCGGCGTGCGATCGTGTGAGCTACACGCCATCGCCGTTCAAGACAAGGTCTTCATAAACGGAAAATACGTCGATCCCACTTATCAATCGCGACGCGAGAACGCGTTTATCGTGGCGGTCAACTGCGGACAGGCCGGCGGAACGTGCTTCTGTGTATCGATGAACACGGGACCGAAGGCAACGTTCGGGTTCGATCTGGCTTTGACCGAGGTGCTGGAGGCCGACCGACACGTCTTTGTGGTCGAGGTCGGCACCGAGCTGGGCACAGAGGTTCTCGGTGAGGTTCCGCATCGGAAGATGCTGGAGGAGGAGAAGCGGGCTGCCGAGCACGTCGTGACGAAGGCCGCCGGGCAGATGGGTCGGATCATGGACACCACTGACATCAAAGGGTTGCTCTATCGCAACTACGAGCATCCGCGTTGGGACGATGTCGCATCGCGGTGTCTGACGTGCGGCAACTGTACGATGGTCTGCCCGACATGCTTTTGTACCACCGTGGAAGACGTCACCGACCTGACGGGCGAGCATGCCGAGCGCTGGCGCAAGTGGGACTCGTGCTTCACGATGGATTTCTCTTACATTCACGGCGGCAGCGTCCGCGCTTCGGCGAAGGCTCGCTATCGTCAATGGATGACCCACAAACTGGCGACCTGGATCGACCAGTTCGGCACCTCGGGCTGCGTTGGGTGCGGACGATGTATCACCTGGTGCCCGGTGGCCATCGACATTACCGAAGAGGTCCGCGCCATCCGGGAGAGTGAAGGTGAACAGATCAAAAAAGGGGAGAATGCTGATGGAGACACTTGAACGCATTTTAGCAGAGCATCCGTTCTTCGAGGAGTTGGATCCGAAATATCTGGAACTGTTGGTCGGATGCGCGTCCAATGTGCGCTTCGACGCCGGACAGTTTATCTTCTGCGAGGGTGACGAAGCCAACCAATTTTATCTGATACGCCACGGCCGTGTAGCGCTGGAAATATCCACCCCTGAACGCGGCCCTATCACCATTCAGACCATAGGGGAAGGAGAAGTTCTGGGTTGGTCGTGGCTCCTCCCGCCGTACCGCTGGCATTTTGACGCCCGGACCATCGAACTCACACGGGCCATTGCCCTCGATGGGGAATGCCTGCGCACCAAGTGTGAGGAAGACCACGATCTGGGTTACGAACTCCTGAAAGAATTTGCTGACATCATTATGCAGCGGCTTCAAGCCACCCAACTGCAACTTTTGGATCTCTATGGTGTTCACTCTTGAACAGACGGATACAGATGCAGATACACAGATGATGACAACCGCCCCCGTTCCGGACCCGATGCTTCCCCGGCCGTTTCTGGTTCAGCGGGTGACGAAAGAGACGCATGATACGTGGACGCTCGTGCTCGAACCGGCGGACGGCGCTGACCGATTTTCGTTTGCTGCTGGGCAGTTCAACATGCTCTACGTGTTCGGCATGGGCGAGGTTCCGATCTCCATCAGCGGCGACCCGACGCAACCACAGACGCTGGTGCACACGGTGCGCACGGTGGGAACGATAACCCAGGCAATTTGTAAGCTGAAGCGCGGTGATCGGGTCGGGGTGCGCGGGCCGTTCGGAAGCTATTGGCCGGTTGAGGAAGCCCGGGGAAGCGATGTCGTGATCGTGGCCGGAGGAATCGGATTGGCACCGCTGCGACCGGCACTGTACCATCTCCTTTCAGACCGGGATCAGTACGGCAGAATCGTCCTCCTTTATGGCACCCGAACTCCGCAGGACTTGCTCTACAACCGCAAGCTTCATCGATGGCGCGGGCGCTTTGATCTCGACGTAGACATCACCGTCGACAGTGCCATGGGGGATTGGCGCGGCAATGTGGGCGTTGTGACCACGCTCATACCCAGAGCGCGGTTTGATCCGTTCAGCGCGGTGGCAATGGTCTGCGGTCCTGAGGTGATGATGCGCTTCACGATCGTGGAACTCCAGAAGCGCGGCGTAAGGGCAGACGACATATTTATCTCCATGGAACGCAACATGAAATGCGCCGTAGGTTTTTGCGGACACTGCCAGTTCGGTCCAACGTTCATCTGCAAGGACGGTCCGGTGTTTCGCTACGATCGAATCCAGCCGTTCTTCAGAATGCGGGAGATTTAGCATGGCAAACAAGCGCAAACCGAAGCTCGCCGTCTGGAAGTTCGCCTCGTGCGATGGCTGTCAGTTAAGCCTCCTGGACTGCGAGGACGAGCTGCTTGCGGTGGCCGGTGAGGTGGAGATTGCAAACTTTCCTGAAGCCTCGCGTGCCGTGGTGAAGGGTCCCTACGATCTTTCGCTCGTCGAGGGCTCGATCACGACGCCCCATGATGCCAAGCGCATTCAACAGGTGCGTCGCACCTCCAAGTTCCTGGTGACCATCGGCGCGTGCGCCACCGCTGGCGGCATTCAAGCGCTGCGCAACTTCAAGGATGTGAACGAGTTCGTCAGCATCGTGTACGCCACGCCGGAGTACATCAGCACGCTGGACAAATCCACACCGATTGCCGATCATGTGAAGGTCGATTTTGAACTGCGCGGCTGCCCCATCAACAAACAGCAGCTCGTTGAGGTCATCAGCGCGTTTCTGCATGGACGCAGACCGAACACGCCGCCGCACAGCGTCTGCATCGAGTGCAAGCAGCGCGGAACCGTCTGTGTGATGGTGGCGCACGGCACGCCGTGCCTTGGACCGGTCACCCACGCCGGGTGCGGTGCGATCTGCCCGGCGTATCATCGCGGTTGCTACGGGTGCTTTGGTCCGATGGAGACGCCGAATACGGATTCGTTGAGCCGATGGTGGAGCCGTCTTGGGGTCAAAGAAGGGGATATCGTGCGCGCGTTCCGAGGATTCAACGCCTACGCCGAACCGTTCCGCAAAGCGAGTGAAGCGCATGAAAAAAGCCAAAGCTAAAACCGGAACCCGAACGATCAAGGTGGGTTACTTGGCCCGCGTCGAAGGCGAAGGCGCGCTGTATGTGAAGGTCAAAGACGACACGGTGGTGGATGTCAAGCTCAAGATCTTCGAGCCGCCGCGGTTCTTCGAGGCGTTGTTGCGTGGACGTCGCTTCAACGAAGCCCCTGACATCACCGCCCGCATCTGTGGCATCTGTCCCATCGCCTACCAGATGAGTGCGGTGCATGCCATGGAAGATGCGTTTGGCGTCACCGTTGATGGCCAACTCCGCGCACTGCGCCGCCTTGTCTACTGTGGGGAGTGGATAGAGAGCCATACGCTTCACGTCTACATGCTCCATGGGCCGGACTTCCTCGGCTACGAGAGCGCGATCCATATGGCTAAGGACTATCCCGAGATCGTCCAACGCGGCCTGCAGTTGAAAAAGGCAGGGAACGAACTGGTCACCCTCCTGGGCGGCAGAGAGATCCATCCTATTAACGTGCGTGTCAGCGGCTTCTACAAGCTGCCGACCAAGCGGGAGCTTGCTCCGGTTGCAGAACGGCTCAAGTGGGCACGGGATGCGGCTTTGGAAACCGTTCGTTGGGCTGCCACGCTGCCGTTCCCGGAGTTCGAGCAGGAGTATGAGTTCGTCGCGCTGCGCCATCCCGATGAATACCCGTTCAACGAAGGCCGGCTGGTTTCGAACCGAGGTCTGGATATCGCCGTGCGCGATTACGACGACCACTTCGTCGAGGAGCACGTCTCCTATTCGAATGCGTTGCATTCTGTGCTCGAGGAACGGGATGCCTACTTTGTCGGCCCACTGGCCCGTTACAACCTGAACTTTGACAAACTTTCCCCGCTAGCCCAGGAGGTCGCGCGTGATGCAGGGCTCGGGCCAGTGTGCCGCAATCCGTTTCAAAGCATCATCGTTCGCAGTGTGGAGATCCTGTATGCCTGTGACGAAGCGTTGCGCATCATCGGCGAGTACGAGATGCCGGAGAGACCGGCGGTGGAAATTCAACCACGAGCGGCAACCGGCTACGGCTGCACCGAGGCGCCACGCGGCATCCTCTATCATCGCTACCGCATCGATGAGAACGGCGCGATCCTCGACGCCAAGATCGTTCCGCCGACGTCGCAAAATCAGAAGACCATCGAAAGCGACCTGTGGCAGTTCGTCCCGGACCGTCTGGACCTGTCACACGATGAGCTCACCTGGCAGTGCGAGCAGGCGATACGCAACTACGACCCGTGTATCTCCTGTGCAACCCACTTTCTGAAGCTGGAGATCGAGCAGGAATGAGCGGGGAAGCTCAAACTTCCAAATCCGAAATTCTTCTCATCGGCATCGGCAACGGATATCGGGGCGACGATCGGGTCGGACTGGTGGTGGCCCGCAAACTCAGGAACAAGTGTCTCCCCAATACGACGGTTGTCGAAGCGACAGGCGAGGGGGCCGCGTTGATGGAAGCCTGGAAAGGTGCAGACACGGTCATCCTGGTCGATGCAGTATCTTCCAGCGCCGGGCCGGGGACGATCCATCGGTTTGATGCTCATGTTCACAGGATCCCGGCAAACCTGTTTCGCTACTCCACCCATGCCTTCAGTGTGGTTGAGGCGATCGAACTGGCTCGGGCATTGGGCCAACTTCCGCCGCGCCTCATCGTTTATGGTGTCGAAGGGAAAAGTTTCGAGGCCGGTACCGAGCTATCTACAGAGGTTGAAACCGCAGCGGGTGAGCTTGTAGAGTCTGTGATGCAAGAGGTTCAATCCATGTAAGGGGAAGAATCATGTGTTTAGCCGTTCCGGGAAAGATCGTCAACATCAGCGACGATGAGCCGCTCATGCGCACGGGAAAGGTCGACTTTGGCGGCGTCATCCGGGAGGTCTCCCTAGCTTACGTGCCGGAGGCAAACATGGGCGATTACGTGATCGTGCACGTCGGTTTTGCCATCAGCACACTTGATGAACAGGAAGCCACTCAGGTTTTTGAATACCTTCGACAGATGGACGAGTTGCAGGAACTTCGGAAAGGATCTGTGTGAAATTCATCGGCGAGTACCGTGACGCGGAGGCTGCAAACCAGTTTGCCCAGGCGATCGCCCACATAACGACAGAACCGTGGACCATCATGGAGGTCTGCGGCGGGCAGACGCATGCGATCGTAAGATACGGGGTGGATGAGCTGCTGCCCGACGAGATCACGTTGGTGCACGGTCCAGGATGTCCGGTCTGCGTTACCCCGGTGGAGCTGATCGATAAGGCGATCGAGATTGCCTCGCGTCCCAACGTGACCTTCTGTTCCTTCGGAGATATGCTGCGGGTGCCCGGCACAGAGAATGACCTGCTCACCGTCAAGGCGAGCGGCGGCGACCTCCGAGTCGTCTACTCTCCTCTGGATGCTCTCAAGATCGCCCAGGAAAATCCCGATAAGCAGGTGGTCTTCTTTGCAGTGGGATTTGAGACGACCGCCCCCGCCAATGCCATGGCCGTCTATCAGGCACACCAGCAGGGCGTGAACAACTTCTCTCTGCTGGTGTCCCATGTGCTCGTCCCTCCAGCCATGGAGGCGATCCTCAGTTCGTCCAATAACCGCGTGCAAGGGTTTTTGGCGGCGGGACATGTGTGCACGGTGATGGGATACACCGAGTACGAACCGATCGCGAAGAAATACCATGTCCCCATCGTGGTCACCGGTTTTGAGCCGTTGGACATCTTGCAGGGCGTCTATATGTGCATCAAGCAACTGGAGGAAGGGCGAGCTGAGGTGGAGAACCAGTACACCCGTTCGGTGCGCCGGGAAGGGAACCGGCCGGCCCAACAGCTCATCCGTGAGGTATTTCGGGTGATCCCCCGCAAGTGGCGAGGTGTGGGCGAGATCCCGCAAAGCGGGTTAGGGCTGAGCGAGGAGTACGTCGAGTTTGACGCGGAACAGCGCTTTGGCGTGGCCGGTTATACGACCGAGGAAGCTTCGGAATGCATCAGCGGGCTGATCCTGCAGGGTGTGAAAAAACCCTACGACTGCCCTGCGTTTGGCACGCGTTGTACCCCTGAGCATCCGCTGGGCGCGACGATGGTTTCGTCGGAAGGCGCGTGTGCCGCCTACTATCGTTATCGCAGACGGACGATCCCCGAAGAGACGGCCCCGGCCCAGGAGCGATGATGGAACGGGAACAGGAACAGGAGTTCACGCTCAGCTGTCCGATTCCCATCAGCGAGTATCCCCACATACTGCTGGCGCACGGTGGCGGTGGCAAGCTGATGCATCAGCTCATCGAGAAGATCTTCGTGCCGACGTTTCAAAATCCGCAGCTTGACGAGCGGCACGACGGCGCGGTCATCGATCTCGGTGAGACGAAGCTGGCGTTCACGACCGATTCCTACGTCGTACATCCGCTGTTTTTCCCCGGCGGAGACATTGGGGCGCTGGCGGTCAACGGCACGGTGAACGATCTGGCGATGTGTGGAGCCCGGCCGCTGTCGTTGAGCGCCGGTTTCATCCTTGAAGAGGGCCTACCTATGGAGACGCTGTGGCGCGTCGTCCAATCGATGCAGAACGCGGCGGAAGCCGCCCGCGTCCAGCTCGTCACCGGTGATACCAAGGTCTTGGACAAGGGGAAAGGGGACGGGATCTTCATCAACACGGCCGGCATCGGGATCATCGAGCACGATACCTCGATCGCTCCCGGGAACGTCCGACCCGGCGATGTGGTGCTCCTCAACGGAGATATCGGACGGCACGGGATGGCGATCATGGCAGTGCGGGAGGGGTTGGCCTTCGAAACCACGATCGAGAGCGACTCCGCAGCTGTCTCGGTGCTGGTGCTTGAGCTTCTCGAAGCGGGGGTCGAGGTTCACTGTCTGCGCGACCTCACCCGCGGCGGGCTGGCGAGCGCGCTGATCGAAATTGCTGAGGCGGCCCGCGTGCACATCCACATCGATGAGCGTGTCATACCCGTCCGTGGAGATGTCCAGAGTGCGTGTGAGATTCTGGGTTTGGATCCGCTCTATGTGGCCAACGAAGGGCGGTTCGTCGCCTTCGTTGCATCGTCGGATGCCGAGCGTGCGCTTGAGGTCATGCGCGCGCATCGGTTGGGTGCCGAGACGGGCATCATTGGCAGCGTGGCGGAGGACGCCTCAGGCCTGGTGACGATGAAGAGCCAGATCGGCGCCAGCCGCATTGTGGACATGTTGAGCGGTGAACAACTGCCGCGGATCTGCTGAGCCGGGCAACTTTCACAGAAATCGTGGCGAGGAAGCCCCGTCTTTCTAAACACTCGATCGCCACCCACCTCTTAGACGCTGGCGTGGCTATTAACTAATTAACACTATTAACTGTTCTATACTTTCGCACTTTTCGACCTGAGGAAGGAGTGATCTTGAGTTGCAAAGCA
>JBHIAT010000108.1:0-12556 GCA_046758705.1 Bipolaricaulia bacterium | reverse complement strand
GCCGTGGCGTGGGTCAGGGCAAGGTGATGGACCGTGGTTTCCAGGCGGATGTCCAGGTGCGGATAGTTTCGCTTGGCCTCACTGGCTGTCGTGACGGCTTCACGGCTGCTCAGGTGAAGCAGGTTGAGGGGGCAGCGGGTTACGTCTCCCAGGATGACCGCCTCCGCCATGGAGAGACGTTCGGTGAGAGGCGGCCGTGACCGGTGGTAGCCCTCCAGGGTGGTCAACCCTAAGCGCTTCACCTCCTCGATGAAAACCCGGATGAGCTCCGCGTGCTCGCAGTGGAGGCTCAAGGAGATGCGGCCGTGAGAGCCATAGTTTCGAGAGGCGGCCGCGACCTGCTGCATGAAGAGGTAGAGATGGCCTAAGTCGTATGTCTCGGCCATGATGTAATCGCTGCCGCGTGTGGAGTCAGCGGTAAGGTTCAATCCCTTGTAGAACATGTAGTACTTGAAGGATCCCACGCCCTGCTCTCGAACCAACCAGTCGACCTCGTCGAGCTGGTCCGTAGTCATGATGGCGATGTGGTAGCTGTAATCGGTGTACGCGCGTCCGTCAGTGAGGGTAAGCACTTCGGGGAAGATCTCACGGTACGGTCCACTCTTGTCAAGGTAGTGACGGCCGGTTCTGAAGTAGCTAATGATCGTGGTTACGCCTCCAACCAAGGCAGAGGCAGTCTCGCTTAGGACATCATCGGACAAGGAGCGGTAAATGCCCAGGTGGAAGTGGGAATCCACCGCCCCGGGCAAGATCACCCGATCCTTGGCATCGAGGACGTCCTCGGCCTGTGCGGCGTCGATGGAATCGCACAGGGCCACGATGTGTCCGTCCCGGATGCCGATGTCGCCACGTATGGGGCCGACGTAGGGAATGATCATCGTGCCGTTGATCACAGCCAAGTCATACTGCGGCATATCGCGTTTCTCCTTTCGTGACGGTCTTGTGGTCTTTGACATACGATCTGCTCAGGTTTTCAGTCGCTCGCCGCGCTTGAGTAAGGCCAGGATGCCTCCAGCCTCGATCAGTCTAAGAATGAACGGTGGCAGAGGCTCCGCCTGCAAAGACTGGCCTGTCTTAAGATTCGTGACACGACCGCTGAGCAGTTCGACCTCTGCCTCATCGCCGTCCTCGAATAACCCGGTGACCCCTGTGCAGATCAACACCGGATAGCCCATGTTGATCGAGTTGCGAAAGAAGAGCTGTGCAAACGATTCAGCGACGATACAGCTGATACCCAAATCTTTGAGAATCCTGGTGGCGGGGCGGCTGGAGCCGCTACCGAAGTTCTTCCCGGCTACGATAATGTCCCCGGACCGGACCTGGCGGGCAAACTCCGGTCGGATGGCCTTGAACGCGTGGTACTTCATCTCTTCCTTGGGCACCTTGCCGTACATGGAGTCCCCAGGCATGATCAGGTCGGTGTTAATGTGGTCCCCGAACTTCCAGACGCGACCTCGGTAAAGCGTCGACATCGCACGTTCCCCCTTCACCTTCATAGATATTCTCTCGGGTCGGCAATCCGGCCCTCAACGGCTGATGCAGCCACGGTCGCCGCCGAGGCCAGATAGATTTGCGCGGTTGGGTTTCCCATACGGCCCTTATAGTTGCGGTTCTGGGAGGCGATGCAGACTTCGCCGTCTCCCAGCACGCCCATGTGGAAGCCTGGACAGGCCCCGCAGTCAGAGCTGGTGATCACCGCGCCCGCTTCCGACAGGATCTCGATGACTCCGGTCTTCAGTGCCTGATCGTACACCTGTTTGGAGGCCGGGGTGACGATCAGCCGCGTGTCAAGGTGGATCTGGTGCCCGTTGAGGATGCGCGCGGCCACTTCCAGATCTTCATATCGCGCGTTGGTACAGGAGCCGATGAACGCTTGGTCGATTTTAACCTCCTTGACTTCGTTCACCGGCTTGACGTTGCTCACATCGTGCGGACAGGCCACCTGGGGTTCGAGTTTTGAGACGTCTAGCTCATGGATTTCGGCGTAGTGAGCATCGGGATCGGGACTTACGGGCGCAAAGGGTTCCTCGGTGCGCGCCTGCAAGTAATCGATCACGACTTGGTCCGCGGGCAGAATAGCAAACTTGGCGCCCAGCTCGATGCCCATGTTGGCCAACACGATCCGACTTTCCAGGCTCATTCTCTGGAGGGCGGGGCCCATGAATTCGATCGACCGATGTGAACCTACATCTCCACCGTAGGTCCCGGCGATGTGGAGCATGACATCTTTGGAGTAGACGCCGGGCTGAAACTCACCTGTTAAGGTGAATACGATGGACTCCGGCACGCGGAACCACGTCTCGCCATAGGCCAGCACATAGGGTGTTTCGACGTTGATTCCCCGGGCCGCGACGTTGAAGGCTCCGGCCGTGCAGGTGTGGGAATCGGAGCCCACCACGAGCTCTCCAGGTCGGGCGAAACCCTCCTCGAGGAAGACCTGGTGGCAGATCCCCCGGCCGATCTCGTACCAATGCCGAATGCCCAGCTTCTTAGCCATGCGCCGGGCATGGACGAAGTCATCGGCCGCCGCGACAGTCGGCGGAGGTGCCACGTGGTCGAAGACCACCACGACACGCTCCGGGTCCCAGACGCGCCCCGCCGTTTGGGCGAAGTTGGCGAACCGTCGGCCGGTAATGAGCAGGCGGTCGACGCGCGCCACCATGATCTCTCCCGGCCGGACACGCTCACGCCCCGCTGCCCGGGCGAGGATCTGCTCCGCGATCGTCATGCCCGCGTTCATGAAGACATCCCCTTTCCTTGCTTTCCTCGCTCTCTCTTGCCCTGCTCTTCCTGCTCCAAGCCAGCCGCCCGGGTGTACGCCGTTTCTCGTGCTTGAAGCTCCGGCAGGCCTGTCAGTTCGTCCCGATCCTCGAAGGTGATCAGCTGATCGACGATCCCTTGAGAGGTTCCGTGTTTGAGAAGATAGCGCAGCACGTGGAGCATCTGCTTGGCGGCAGCCCGCAGAGCAGTATTGGCATGAATGACCATGTCATATCCCAGGTGCTCGAGCTGTTGTGCGGTGAGCAGCGGAGTCTTACCCCCCTCTGGCAGATTCACCAGGAGCGGGGCATCGATCTCCTGCGCGATGCGCGCCAGTTCTTCTCGGCTTTGGGGGGCTTCAACGAAGACGATGTCCGCACCGGCCTCGGCGAAGGCGTGGCCGCGTCGGATCGCTTCTTCTAGACCGTGGGTGGCCCGAGCGTCTGTGCGGGCGATGATCAGGAAATTCTCATCCCATCGCGCGTCAAGCGCGGCGTAGATCTTGGCAAGCATCTCCTCGAGCGGAATCACCTGCTTGGCCTCAAAATGTCCGCAGCGTTTTGGAAAGACTTGATCTTCAATCTGGATAGCCGATACTCCGACCTTCTCGTAGGCCCGCACGGTGCGCACGACGTTGAGGGGGCCGCCGTAGCCGGTGTCCCCGTCTGTAACCACCGGGATGCACACGACCTCGGCAATTTGGTTCGCTCGCTCGAGCATCTCGGTGAAACTGACTAGGCCGAGATCGGGCAGGCCGAGACTGGCAGCCACCCCCGAACCGGACAGATAGACGGCCTCCGCCCCAGCGTGCTCTACCAGCTTGGCGCTCAGGCCATCGTACGCCCCCGGCACCTGCAGGATCTTGTCCTCAGCAATGCGAGCCCGCAACCTTGCGTTCCGATCGTTCCTCCGCTCCTGCATGCCGTTAGCCTCCTAGATAAGCGCGCTTCACCCGTTCATCCGCCTGGAGTTCATCTATCGGCCCCGCCAGCACGATCCGACCGTTCTCCATCACATAGCCGCGCTGAGCGATCGCAAACGCGATGTGTACGTTCTGTTCGACGAGCAAGACACTGACCCCTTCAGCGTTCAATCTCTGGATCGCCCGGGCAACCTCTTGAACGAGATAGGGAGCGAGGCCCAAAGACGGCTCATCGAATAAGATTAAACTGGGCCCGGACATCAGAGCCCGACCGATGGCCAGCATCTGCTGCTCCCCACCGCTGAGGCTCCCCGCTTTTTGATCCCAACGCTCCTTAAGCCTAGGGAAAAGACGGTAGACACGTTCCAGGTCCTCCGCAATTCGGCCATCTTTCCTAGTATAGGCTCCCATCTCCAGGTTCTCCAGCACCATCATATCCGGAAAGAGTTCCCGGCCTTCAGGGCAGTGGGCAATGCCTGAACGGACGATGGCTTCCGGAGAAAGGCGGGTGATCTCTTGATCGCGGAACAGGATCTGTCCCGTTCGCGGACGGATCAATCCGGAGATCGTCCGCAACGTCGTCGTCTTCCCCGCGCCGTTCGCCCCGATGAGCGCGACCAGTTCTCCCTGCTTGAGCTCGAGGGAGACGCTCTGTAACGCGGAGATCCTCCCATAATAGACGTGAACTTCTCTAAGCTCCAACAGGCTCATTCACCTGACTCCTGCTCCGATCGATCCGGGTCCAATTTGCCTTCCGGTCTCAGTTCTATCAACTCGGTGCCTCCCAAGTAGACCTCAATGACCTGGGGATCCTCCTTGACCTGTTTCGGCCTCCCTTCGGCCAGCTTCTCCCCGTGGTGCATCACCACAAGACGATCACAATGTTTCACCAGGGTATCCATGTGATGATCCACTAACAGAACGGTTGTGCCGGCGTCTCGGATCTTGTGGATCAAAGCCATGCTCCGTGATGCCTCTGCGGGGTTCATTCCGGCGAACGGCTCATCAAGCAGCAAAAGCTTGGGATCGGCTCCCAGAGCAATGGCGATCCCGAGCGCGCGCTGCTCCCCATAGGGCAGGTCGTCAGCGATCTTGTCACGCAGCTCCTGCAGATCGGTGAACGTAAGGATCTGCTCAACCCGACTCTCCAGATCGTTCCGCTCGGCGTGAGGGGTGCCCAACAGCACCCGTTTGAAGCCACCTCGTTCCCGCATATGGCAACCAATCCAGATGTTCTTCTCCACGGTCAGATGGGCAAAGACTTTCGTGTTCTGGAAGGTGCGGACCAAACCCAGCCGTGCCCGCCCGTGGGGGGGCAGCCCGGTGATCTCCCGTCCATCATAGAAGATCTTTCCAGCAGTCGGCTTGAGAAAGCCGGTGATCAGGTTAAAGGTTGTGGTCTTGCCTGCGCCGTTGGGGCCGACCAAGCCTAAGATCTCCTCGCGATCGAGGGTAAAGCTCAACTGCTTCACCGCTCGAAAGCCCCCAAAATTCTTGGTTAAATCCTTGACCTCCAAGATCTTCCCTCTGTCCACTCCTGTTATTCACCCCTTGCCATCGGTCAGTCGCCCCCATAGCTGCCGGATTCCCCCGACGATCCCACTGGGCAGGAAGGTGATGGTAACGATGAGGAGGACGCCGAAGGCGATTTCAGCGATGACGGGAGAAAAGACCCGGGCAAACTCCTCCACCAGGGTCAGGAACGTCGGACCGATCACCGGTCCCATAAGTGTTCCCGCTCCCCCAACCAGGTTCATGACGAACAGGTTGAACGATTCGATGAACGTAAAGGAATCCGGGCCGATAAAGGTTACGTAATGGGCATAGAGAGAGCCAGCCAGTCCGGCAAAGCCTGCACTGATCGCGAAGATAAGCAGCTTGTACCGATGGGTGTGAATCCCGATCGATTGAGCTAAATCTTCGTCCTCTTTGATGGCGGTGAGAGCGCGTCCCATCTTGGAACGGACGATTCTAGATTTTACGATCAGGGCCAAAAAAACAAACACCAACACCAAATAGTAATAGCTTAACGTGGATCTGAACGGGTTAAAGGTGTAAGAGAAGAGGCCGGGGATCTCCACCTTGGGGAAGGGGATTCCTGGCAGCCCCATCGGGCCTCGGGTAACGCTGATGAGGCTCGTAAATAAGAGTGTCAAGATGATGGCGGTGATGAAGGTCACCACCACGAAATAATGCCCTCTGAGCTTTAAAAAGGGATAGCCAATGATGGCTCCAGAGGCCATCGCCACGAGGGCTGCCCCCACCAATCCTCCGAGGAAGGGAATATCCGCTCTCATGACCAGCAAGGCTGAGGTATAGGCTCCGATCCCCCAGAAGCCGCCGTGACCTAAGGACATGAGGCCGGTATATCCAATGAGCAGATCCAGACTGGCTACCAGGATTACGTTGATGGCAATCAGGATGAGCAGATTGCGGTGGGAAGGGCTGGTGAACAGAAAAGGAAGGCTCAAGCCGAGGAGGATCGTCCCGGTGGCGAGAAGGAGCTGGGTCTTCTGAATGGCTCGTCGTATCTCCGGCTTCCGACTTCTATCTATGCTCATCAGGCAGCCCTTCCTCCAAAGAGTCCCTGAGGGCGGAACAACAGGATCAAGATCAGAAGCACAAAGGCCGCCAAATCACTGAACTCCGAGGCGAGAAAGGCTGCGGTCATCGTCTCCGCCACCCCGAGGATCAACGCGCCTACGAGCGCTCCCTGGACGCTTCCCATACCACCAAAGATCACGATGGCAAAAGATTTTAAAATGACCAGAGTCCCGATGTTAGGATCGAAAGGGCGAATCGGGGAGATGAGCGCGCCGGCTCCCCCAGCCAGGGCACCTGCAAGGGCAAACGTCACGATAGCAATCCGATTGGTGTTGATGCCCACCAGCGCTGCCCCAACTCGATTCTGGGACATTGCCCTCAGTGCCTTTCCCATCTTGGTCCGCCGCAAGAAGAGCCAGACGGCCAGGATTAAAATGACTGTAGCTCCCATGACAAAGAGCTTGTGGTGGGTGAGAATGATCTCCCCCAGGATCAGCTTGCCTTCGCCAAACGGGGAGCGGAGAATCCGGAAATCGGACCCAAAGACGATCAAGGCCAGGTTTTGGATGATGAGAAGAATGCCTAAGGCGGCGATAAAGGTGGCCGCCCCTCCCGCCCGGCGCAACGGTCGATAAACGAGGAGATTGTTCGAGATGGCGACGATTCCCACAAACAGCATCGCCAACGGCAAAGTGAAGAAATAGGGGATGCCCAAGAAATCGAGCGCGTAGAAACTCACGTAAGCCCCCAGCATGTAGAGCGCGCCTTGGGCGAAGTCGGCAATGTCCATCACCCCGAAGATCAGTGTCAGGCCAAGAGCCACAAGCGCGTAGACGCTGGCGATGAACAGACCGCTGATCAAAGACTGAAAGAACAAGAAACTACTCAGATCCATCTGAAGTCAACCCCCGTTAACTCCTCAAGTCTGTTAGTCCAGGTAACCGCTCTCCCTCTTGACGGATATATGATGTCGGTTGTATTATAACTTCAGAGAGGTTCATCAAACAAACAAGGACGAAGGAGGTTATAACCCATGTTGGATGGAACCAAAGGACAGATCAGTCGGAGGAAGTTTCTCCAGTATGCAGGCGGTGGTATAGTAGGATTGACGATTGGAGGAGCACTGAGCCGGGGAGCGTTTGGAGCTCAGTTGTCCTCCTCCATTAAGATCGGCGGGGTCTTTCCCCTGACCGGGGCGGTCGCTCGGGAGGGACGTGAGGTCAAAGATGGAGCTGAGCTGGCTCGAGATCTCATCAACGGGGAGGGGGGTATCGCTGGCGAGGTCCAGATCGAGCTGGCCTTCGAAGACTCCAAGTGCAATCCCGATGAGGGTGCCAGGGTCGCGCGGAGGTTGATCGATGCAGACTTTGTGATGGGGGATTTCTGTAGTTCAGCTGCGTTAGCGGAGCAGCCCATCTTCGCGGCTGCCGGAATTCCCCAAATCGTCTTTGCCTTTGCCACGACTCTCACCGGAGAAGCGCGCCGGCAGGCTAACGCAGTCCGGTCGGTTCGCTTGGGCCCCCAGGCCAAAACCGAGATGGCGCCGCTGGCCAAGTACGCCGCTTCAGTCAATGGAGACAAGAGGTTCTTCGCCATTGGGCAAAACACGGACTTCGGTCGCTCCATGGTCGAGGAGTTCGAGAAGGTCTTAAACCAATTGGGGGGAGAGATCATTCAGAAGGAGTTCACCACCCCGTTTAAGTCCGATTTCACCCCAGAGCTGACCAAAGTTAAGGCTTCGGAAGCCGAGGCCCTGCTGGCGATTGGGCTCGCCTTCGAGGAGATCAACCTGGCTAATCAGTACCGGGAGCTGGATCTGACCCAGACGTTCTATGGGAGTGACTTGCTCAACGACGTCTCCTTCAAATCAGCGGTCGCTGAGGCGGGCAAAGCGGATGGCTTCTTCTTCCCCTGGGTCTTCGACAATGGGACGAATTTGCGCACCTTCCCTCGGGTTGAGCCAGAGCCAGGAGCGAAAGCGATGAACAATGCCTTCATCGGCAGACGTGGCCGACCGGCCACCCGGAACAACGGCTGGGGCTGGGGGAGTGTACAACTGGTCAAACAAGCGATCGAAGCCGCAAACTCCGTCAATGCGCGGACGGTTACCAACCATATCCTCTCGGGGGCGAAGTTTGATTTGCCTTATGGAACTTACGGTTTCCTCCCGTGTGGGCAGGCGGACATGCGCACCGGGGTGGCGACCTACTCCCAAGCCCAGGTGATCCTCGTCGCCGATCGTTCCTTTGGCGATGATGTGGTGACCGACTTGTGTTGACCTGTGTGCTTCGTAAACTTGACTGATGCTGAATCGGATGGGACAGGCTCTCCCAGGAGTCTGTCCCATCCTGAAGCTTCTATCTGGAAGAAGCGGGGATGAAACAGCGAGATCCTTTTGAGAAGTTAGGCAGCAAAAGCAAGCGCGACCGGGTGATCGAACAGATCCAGAATGCTATCCGCAATGAGATCTATCGCCCGGGGGATAAGCTGCCTTCCGAAGGGGAGTTGGCCAAACGATTGGGGGTCAGTCGCACCACGATCCGTGAGGCGCTCAGCGCTCTGGAGCTTCTGGGGATCGTAGAGATCATCCACGGGGAAGGGACCTATGTCCGTAAGGCAGAGGGGAGTCCCAAAGAGGAGCTGAAGGCGCTGGCCAGCTTGGTCGAGAGCGGAAGCTTCCTGGAAGCCCTTGAAGTCCGCAAGGCCTTGGATGAACTGACAGCCCGTCTGGCTGTCAAACGGGCGAGCGATGGGGAGATTGCCCAATTGAAGGGGCTCCTACAGCAGATGGAGGAAGCGGTCGCGTCTCAAGATTATGAGCGCTATCTCGATGTGAACATGAATTTTCACCTCGCGCTCGCCAAGGCTGCCCGGAACCCGATTTTGCTCCGCCTCATCCATTATCTGGTTCGGGTGATGGAACTCTTGCAGGAGGAGCGCTTGGAGTATTACGTATTGGACAGGTCCCGGGCGCAGGAGACCCTAGTTGCCCATCAGCGGCTGTTTGCCGCCCTTGAGCAACGAGATTTTGAGGCAACTCTTGAGGCAATGCGGGCTCACTATGACGTGGTGATCAAGCGCTTGAAATGAGGGGCGCTGGCTCAAACCCCCGCTGTTAAAAATCCCCCATCGACCGAGATTGCCGCCCCGGTGACAAAATCGGCGGCATCGGAGGCCAAGTATACCGCCGCACCGACGAGCTCCTCAGCATCCCCGAGTCGTCCCATCGGGGTCTTCCCCTCGATCAGACTGCGCCGCTCCGGATCCTTCTCCAGAATCTCTCTGTTCAGCAACGTCAAGAAGAAGCCAGGGACGATGGCATTGACGTTTACGTTGTACCTGGCCCATTCCTGGGCCAGAGAGCGGGTCAACTGCAACAGTCCTGCCTTGCTAGCACAGTACGCAGGAGCCTCGAACAGCGAGACAAACGAGGCCACCGAGGCCACGTTGATGATCTTACCCCTACCTTGGGTGATCATGGTTTGCCCGATGACCTTGCAGGCGAGAAATGGCCCGGTAAGATTGATGTCTAGCACCGTGTTCCACTCCGCCTCCGTGGTTTCAATCGTCGGCTTTCTGAGGTGGATTCCGGCAGAGTTGACCAAGATATCCACTCTGCCAAATTCCTCGATCACGTTCGTGCGAAGCTCCTGAAGGCTGGCTTCGTCTGTGGTATCCACCGGGCAGACCAGGGACCTGCCCCCGTGCTGCGTGATCAGATTGACCGCCTGTTTCACCCGGTCAAGGTTTCGGCTTGTGGGGATGACCGAGGCCCCCTCACGGACCATCCCCAGTGCAATAGCCTGGCCGATCCCACCGGTCCCCCCGATCACCACCGCCACTTTGCCCGCTATGCTAATCCCCTGATATGTCATGGTGTTAATCCATCAGGTATCCGCCGTTGACGTCGATGATCTCGCCGGTGATGAAGTCTGCGGCGTCAGAGGCGAGAAACGCAACCGCTTCGGCCACGTCTTGTGGTTTCCCCAGCCTCTTTAACGGAATGGCCTCTACAATCCCCCGGCGCTTCTCCTCAGACCACTCACGACTCATTTCGGTCTCAATGGCATGCGGGGCTACGGCGTTCACGTTGATCCCATAACGGGCTAAATCCCGTGCCAGAGATTTGGTAAAGGCGTTGATCGCGCCCTTGGAGGTCCCGTAGGACGGGGCAGCGGCGATATCTCCGATCTTGCCCGCTACCGAGGAGATATTGATGATCTTCCCGGCTCCCTGTTTGATCATAACGGGGACCACCTGATGGGCGCAGTTGAACGTTCCTCCCAGGTTGATCTTAAGCACCTCCTCCCACTCCTGTGGACTGTGCTCAACGAAGGTTCCCCGCCGGATGATCCCGGCGTTGTTGACGAGGATATTGATCCTGCCAAAGAAGGAGAGGGCATCGCTCACCAACCGTTGGACCGCTTCGCGTTGGGAGACGTCGGCCGGGATGGCCTTAGCTTTGCGCCCCAGTTTTTCAATCTTGTTTGCCACCCGTTGGGCACCTTCCCAGTCCACATCGTTGACGACGACGTCCGCCCCTTCCCGGGCCAGCGTAAGCGCTATGGCTGCACCTATGCCTCGGGCGGCGCCGGTGACTAGGGCCACCTTGCCCGCCAATTTCATGTTACTGAACCTCCCTTTCCCCTATTCTATTCTTTCACCGCCCCGCCGGTGAGGCCCTTAACCAGATAGTTCTGCAAAATCAGGTACAATATGATGGGTGGTAGCGCCGCGACCACAGAACCGGCCATCAGTTGAGGCCAGATGATGCGAAACTGGGTGACCAAGCGGGTGAGTCCGAGCGTGACTGTGGTCATGGCCTCGCCGCTGGTCAGAACCAGCACCCAAAGCAGATCCCCCCAAGCCAGCAAGAACGCGAAGATCACGGTTGCCACCATGCCGGGGGCGATCGCAGGCAGGATCACCCTGAAATAGGCGCCGAGTCGGGTACAACCGTCGATCAGAGCTGCCTGGTCCAGCTCATCAGGCACGGTGTCTGTAAAGCCCTTGAGCATCCAGGTGCTAAACGGCAAGGTGATGGTGGTGAACGCCAGGATCAAGCCTGGGTAGGTGTTGTAGAGACCGATCCTGGCGAGCATTTTGAAGTATGGCCCGACCAGAAGCACTCCAGGGAGCATTTGGCTGGCTAAGATCACCCCGATCAACGTCGCGCGTCCCCGAAAGTTGAAGCGGGAAAAGCCGTAACCGGCCAGCGATCCGATAAACGTGGACAGCAAAGCGGTACTCAAAGAGATAATGGTGCTGTTCAAGAAGAAGCGGGGGAAGTTCGTCCACACGAGCACCTGAATGTACCCGTCCTCAAGCGTGGGCTGTTGGGGCCAGAGAGTGGGAGGGATGGCGTAGGCCTCTTTGTCGGTCTTCAGGGAGGTAAACCCCATCCAGACAAACGGGACGATGTTATACAAAAAGATCACGGCCAAGAACAGGTAGATGATGATAATACCGGGGCTCAATTTCCTCCTCATCAGACCCTCCGAACGATCATGCGCACATAGGGAAAGCTAATGGCCAGCATGATGACGGCCATCACCACGGCGATCGCCGAGGCATATTCGAAGTTAAAGTACCTGAAATATTGCTTGTAGACATATAGAGACAGGATTTCGGTGGCGTGGCCGGGACCTCCCAAGGTCATGTTGTAAACGAGGCCAAACCGTCTGAACTGCCAGATTATGTCCAAAGCCGCCGCAATGAGGATTATTCTTTTGAGGCTGGGGATGGTGATGTAACGGAACTCTTTAAACACCGAAGCACCGTCCATCTTGGCTGCCTCATAAAGTTCCCGAGGGATCGCCTGTAATCCCGCCAGCAGGATGATCATCACGAACGGGTAGCCGCGCCATACGTCCGCGAAGATCACGCTGGGCAGGGCCAACTTAGGGTCGGCCAGCCACTCGATGTAGTTGTTGGTCACCCTCATCCGGAACAACAGGTCGTTGATGATACCTGAGGTGGGATTGTACATGAAGCGCCAGACCAGGCCGGAGATCACATCCGGCACGGTCCAGGGGAGGATGGCCACCACCCGGAAAAACCGCCTTGCCTTGATTTGTGCGTTCAGCGCTACAGCGACGGCCAACCCCACGACGAGGTGTAGGAACACAGTCCCTCCGACAAAGATGAGGGTTTTTGCCAGGGCGTTCCAAAAGAGCGCATCCTTGGCGAGCTTCACGTAGTTTTGGGTGGTGAACGTCTTAACCTCGGACCAAATCGGTGTGAAGCTGTTCAGTACCGCCATAAACGCGGGGAACCCCAGGACGAGCAGCAACATCAACAGGCAGGGCAGGATGAACATATATCCCTGGA
>JBHIAT010000107.1:0-12608 GCA_046758705.1 Bipolaricaulia bacterium | reverse complement strand
TTAGGGCGGGGAGTGTCACAGATTCTCAAAGTATTCGAATGCATCGATGATATCGAGATACACACCATCAAATCCGGCATCAAGAATCTTCTTCAGATAGGAATCGTTGCTCTCATAGATCACGTTCTGCCAATTCCTATCCCAGTAGCGGACCTTATAGTTGCCAGGCCAGTCCGGATTTTCCTCGGCCAACCATGAAGGTGGGTTGGGTTTCCATTCCGCCTGCCAATAGTATCGGTAGTCTTCCGCTTCACCGATACTCATATAGGCAATCACCAGTCGAGATCCACCGTTGGCCTTGGTCTTCAATGAGGCCACTTCGCTGGCTGTCAGCTCCAGGTCATCATAAAATAGATCGATGAGGACGACATCATAGTTTGTTCCCCTGACTGCATTTAGAAAGGCGTTCTTATCAGGAAATTCGTCCGGATTAATCAGATAGAGAAAGTTCTTAGCTTCAACCAGGAAGTGATGTTGGAGGTATTCACGTGGTACGGTTCTGCCGGATAGGCTGGGATATTATCCAGTTCTCTATGGTCTGCCGCAAATGATATGTAGCCCCTAGCTTCATTCTGTGCATAGGAATTATCCATGTATGTATGGCTCCAGGAGTAATCGGTCACAAGCACTTCAACTCCATGATTCTCGGCAATATCCATGAAGGCGATCATATAGTTCCGTTCATCTACAGGTGTAGGTACATTGTCGTCCGTGTATCCATAGAAGAGATCCTCTCGTCCGACACCATCGATTGCATTCAGATATGCCATGGCCGGTGATCCGGTCTCTTCTCCATCTTCTGTTAGCAGTTCATGTCCGTTCTGGGGAATGATGATAAAGCCGGGATGGATTCTCTCCACGTAAACAGCGATACTTTGGACGAAATCGCGCATATCCTGCCGATAATCTCTTTTTTCAGGCAGATTCTGATTGATATCACGGTAACCACATCCTGAAATCAGAGCTGTTGTAATGATCATAGCGGTGATCATGTAGAATGAGTTCTTCATCTGGTCTTTTCTTCTATGCACGACATCATGATATCCTGCACAGGAACGGGTAGCAAATTGCGCTGTGAGCAGCAGGGTGAGACTTATCTCCTTCCCGGAAGCCGATCTACAGGGAGATGTTCTTGAAAACGCCTCCTGCAAAGCCCGACCGCTTAGGACAGTTGTCCAGTGCGAATACAGGGAATCGCCCTACAGGTCGAACTATTTTACGCCTGGGGTGAATGCTCAAGCTGGCAAATTTGTGGTATGATTCTCAAGGGTGTTTTACCGTGCACACTATTAAAGAGATGTCCAGCATTTTAGGGCTATCCGTCAATCAGATTCGGGCCCGGATTAAGGTATTTGAGGCGTCTGAGGTTGACTTCAAGAGCTACACCAAAAGGGAATCGAATAACCGTCTGTTGGTGGATAGCAACGGTCTGGAGCTGTTGAGGCGCGTTAGGGAACTGGAGCAAACGGGTAAGACTGTCCGGGAGGCGGTTGAGCAGATACAGCGAGTAGAGTCGGAACCACGTCTTGGGCGTCTGGACGGATCCCTGCAAGTGCTTCGGCCAGGTCGGGAACTGTCTCCCGCCGGGCGTCTGGGCCGATCCCTACAAGTGCTTCGGCCAGGTCGGGAACTGCCTCCTGCCGGGCGACTGGACCGATTCCCACAAGTGCCTCGGCGGCTTCCCAACACACCCACCTGTCCTCATCCTGTAGTGCTTCGATCAGTGTGGGGACTGCCCTGGGACCCCCAATTGCCCCCAGCACCTCGGTGGCATTATGACGGACCTCCTCTCTCTCATCTAGCCGCGCTTCGGCCAGGTTGGGAACTGTCTCCTGTCGGGCGACTGGGCCGATTACCCCCAGCCCCCCGGCGGCATCATGACGGATTTTCTCTCTCTCATCTGGCCGCGCTTCGGTCAGGTTGGGAGCTGCCTCCTGTCGGGCATCTGGACCGATCTCCGCAAGTGCCTCAGTGGCTACCGCACGCACGGCCACGTCCTCATCTTGCAGCACCTCGATGAGCCCGTCGATGCCTTGGTCCTGAGCGGGGAAATTGGGTAAGGAACCAATTGAGTAGAGGATTCTCACATATTAACAAACTCTTTTACTTGATGGAAGATAAGGATTTGCACGATTAGATTGTTTTGGAATATAAAAAGGCAGCAGTTAGAAAGGCAAAAAAAGGTTTGCCAATAGGAGTTACCGAAATAAAGTCCGGATAATTCATCCCAGGCGAGGGGTTCCCGAACTAAGCTTCGTAGATAAACGAGTTATGTGCAACTACCGTTAATCCACAAAGAGAAGGGCAAATGAAATTACCTGAAAGAGTTAGCCTTTTATTATTGCTTGTGTTTGTCTTGTTTGCCGATGGATGTATTAACAGCTTAAACGATACTCAACCCCACCAGAATTTTCATAGAGATGATGGGGCCTATAAGGTGGATATCTCCCAAAGTGGAAGCCTTCAAAATCCTGCTTGGTCTCCTGATGGTAAGTCAATCCTTTTTACAAGGTTTAGAAGATATAACGAAGAGCCTGCTGACCTTTTAATCATCGATCTGGAAAGCAACTCTATTAAGACACTGGTGACAAATAGAAGCGGAAATGTTAACCTTCCCGGCTCCACTTGGAATCCAATTACGCATAAAATAGTATTCTCTTCGTCACGAGAACCTCATGATGAAATATTCATTATCGATGAAAATGGAAATTCGGGGGATGAAATAAAAATTACTGGCCGAGAAGACCGAGTTGCTTATGAGCCATCCCTTTCCCCCGATGGTCAGTGGGTAGTTTTTGAGTCCCACCAATTGGATGTTGAGGATAATGGAATCATTACACGATACAAAATAGATAGAACAGAGCCATATCAAACGCTAACCGATATGGATGAAGACTGTCGGCAACCTAATTGGTCACCGGCCGGCAATCTCATTCTTTATCAAAAACTTGCTGACGGACAGTGGGATATTTGGGTGATGAATACTGACGGGACAAATCATAGAAAGGTTACTAGTGGAGCTGGAGATAAAACAGATGCTTCATTTTCTCCAGATGGACAATGGATTATCTACAGTTCAGATGCGGGGAGAATGAAATTTGCCAATTTATTTATCATACCTGTTTCTGGTGGCAATCCCATAAGCGTGACACATAATGAAGGATACGATGGAGCTCCTTCTTGGTCTTCGGATGGGAATAAGATTACATTTGAATCCTATCCGGGAGATCCCGACAGTTCCGATGGAACGACTATCTGGATAATTGATGTTCCGATGAGGCTTGTTGAATAATTCCTCGAATGTGCCGTAGGAATAGTACTTTGAGATCCACCCTTTGATGGAGATGTGAAAGCAGTTCTTTCCCTGTTCTCTACGTGATTCTCGCCATCTCATCCTGTCGATTTATTCAACAAGGCCCCTCACTTTGATTTTCCTGATCAGAGTCAGTAAAATAGCTGACCAGAATCAAAAAATTGTGAGGCGGAGGTAAGCCATGAACCGAAGGTTCGGCTTTCTATTTCTAACCGTTTTGTTGATGGGGTCAGTTGCGACAGCAGCTCTGGCCCAAACTCCCACGACGTATCAGGTCCAATCGGGAGATTCTCTGTGGACGATTGCTGAGCAGTTCTACGGGGATGGAGCGAGGTGGACGGAGATCGCAGCGATGAACGGAATCGATGTGAGCAATCCCCCATTCCTTCGTGTCGGAGAGATTTTGACGGTTTCTCTAGATGAACGTAAAGCGCTGGTCCGTCGCTACATTGAGGAGATCTGGAACCGGGGCGATTTGGACGTAGTAGACGAACTGTTCACCTTGGATTACACCATCCACACCTTGGGTCAAACGTTCCCGACCAGCTATGAGGCGTTGAAACAAGGGGTTGCGGGTGCGCGTACGACTTTCCCCGACATTCAGATGACTCTCACTCACATCATTGCCGATGGGGACAAAGTTGCTGCGTATTGGACGACTGTCGGTACACACCTTGGGGAATTCAGGTTGCCTGACATGCCGGAGGGCATTCCGCCGACCGGGAGACCGGTCGAGTTCACGGAGGTGGTCACCTTCCGCATCGCAGACGGCCGCATCGCAGAGGCCTGGTACGTGGCGGACCAGCTGACCATGATGCAACAGCTCGGCCTTGGCCCCAGTTCTGAACAGGGCGAGGCGGTTCAAGAAGAAGGTTCAACCTCGCCCGAAGAAGTCCATAAGGCGCTCTTCCAGCGTTTTGCTGAAGAAGCCTGGAACCAGGGGAAACTGGACATAGTAGACGAGTTGTTTGCTCCCGAGTACATCGCCCATGCCGCCAACGCTGAGCAGGAGGTCCATGGCCCCGAGGGCCACAAGGAGTTCATTGTAAAATTCCGTGAGGCTTTCCCCGACGTCCATCTCACCTTTAACGATCTCCTCGCTGAGGACGACATGCTGGTGGCCCGAATGACATGGGAGGGCACCCATACAGGGGAGTATCTGGGCATCCCCCCGACTGGCAACAGGATAGCAGTGGACGTGACAGGCATCAACCGCTTCGTTGGTGACCAGGTCGTGGAAGCTTGGGGCGTCGTGGATATGCTGAGCATGCTACAACAGCTTGGTGTCATCCCCTCGCCGGAGCAGGAAGATGATCGATGATCATGATCGCTAACATGGTCTTTACGGCCTTTCCCGACTTCCAGATGTCGATTGACATGGTCGTCGCCGATTTCTGATGTCATATCCTGGTATGCACGGAAAAATCTGCATGGTGACCGGCGCCAATTCAGGCATTGGTAAGGCCACCGCCCTGGGGTTGGCCAAGCTGGGCGCCACTGTGGTGATGATTTGCCGCAACCCCAGCAAAGGTGAGATCGCCATGGCTGAAATCAAGGCAAAAAGTGGTAACGAGTCTGTTGCCTTAATGATCGCCGACCTTTCATCACAGCAATCCATTCGTCAACTTACTAGGGATTTTGAGGACAAATATCAACATCTGCATGTGCTGGTGAACAACGCGGGCGGTATCTTCTATAATCGTTCTGTAACTGAAGATGGGCTTGAATACACGTTCGCTCTCAACCACCTGAGCTATTTCTTGCTCACCAATCTGTTGCTCGATCTGCTCAAAGCGAGCGCACCCGCTCGAGTCGTGAACGTCAGCACCAGGCTTCGAAACGGGGTGACGATCAACTTCGATGACCTTCAGGGTGAAAAACGATATAGCAGCATACAGGCCTACAACCAATCAAAATTGGCGAATATCCTGTTTACTTATGAGCTGGCCAGGAAACTGGAGAACACGGGCATCACTACGAATGTCGTTTTCCCAGGTGTTGTCAGATCGAATTTCGGGAAGGAAGCTCCATTAGGCTTTCGTCTTTTGGGGATGGTCTTCAGACCATTTATAGCCAGTCCTGAAAAGGCAGCCGAAAAGACCATTTATCTGGCTCGCTCTTCCGAGGTCGAAGGCATAAGCGGCAAATACTTCGTCAGTAACAAAGAGACCAGATCGCCTGAGCAGTCCTACGATGGGGCCGTCGCTCGACGGCTATGGCAGATCAGTGCCGAGCTTACGAAACTATCATGACCGAAGGAACGGAAGAGGTTATTTGGTCCACCTAACATTGAGAAGTTGGAAGCGCGAGCGGTTGATGTTCAATGAAGTTGGGGCGGGTACCAGGTGCAGAGAAGGAGAGCGGAACGATTTAGGACAGGTCATAGATAATCACCGTCCCAGTCTCATAGATGAAACTCAAGTTAGAGCTCGACGACGGGATGCTGAAACTGGTTAATCTCCCAATGCTTGTATTTCTGGCCAATATGGGCTTTCAGAAAGTTTGGCACGAAAGTCGCTGAGAAACTCTTCCTTCCCTGGGAAACCTGGCGGCCATGCCATCTCAAAGAATAGCCAAGCTAGGTCAGCGTGGCCGGTGTAGACCAGATCGAGCATGTAGCCCCAAAGATCGCTAGGGGGACCCACCGTCTTCCACGTTTCCCGAATCTGTTGGGCGCGTTCCTCCAGTTGTGTGATATCCGGAGCAGGTTTACGCATCAGATCACCCGCCAGCCGATAGGCTCCGTCACGGGAGCGAAGAATCACTTTCGGTGCCGGAGATTCGGCGAAGCCGGCCCGCCAGTAAGCGAACGTCCAGTCATACATGACAAACTCCAGATTCGAATCTCCATCAAGGTCCATAAAGCCGACTCGTTCCCCTAAGGGATCAGTGTGTCCAGCAAAAATCTTTTCGATTGCGCGAAACTTCTTGCCGATCTCGAAGACATGGGAGATGAAGCAGCAGTGGGCCCCACCTGTCCATTCCCACATGACTAAATTGGGCACTCCGTTCCCGGTGATGTCCTTGCCCATTGGGACCAGGCTAGCCTGCTTCTCATCCTCATAAATAAATCGGCCTGCTTGGCTTGAATAGACTCGATGGCCGTTCCTCAATACCACGAAGGACTCCTCGCCTGAGTCCAGATGCCGATAGATACGGACTACGTAGTCCTGGAAAGCCTGCTCAGCTTGTAAGGTAACGAAGATGCTTAACCACTCCCCGATTTGAAGAGGTCTGGGATTTTTCACATCGATCCCATTGGCTTCAGCGATCACCGTCCACTTTGTTCCATCCCCGTAGAACCGCTCAGCAATCTTCCACAGAGAATCCCCCTCTTGTACCTGATAGGTCGTGGATTGCTCTTGACCTGCATATGCAGCAACTACGCCTGTTAAAACCACTACCATCACCAGCACCCAAGAAAGCGCCGTTCTGTTCATTACAGCCTCTCCTCCTCAGGACTGTGTCTTTATCACCATCATAAACCCCACAGTCCTGACACCGCAAAGGGCTCTCTATTACCCACCACTGGTTCCTAATGCCCTATTTACCTGAAGCTCCCGTTGTTATATCGTTAGGTATCCATCTCTCTCCACGGTACACCTACCTGGCGCTCAAGGCCTACGAGGAGGAAGCCACTAGCGAAGCCACCGGGGCGTCGGTCCCTTAAACGGGTTGGTGAACCAAGCCGGAGACGGGGTGGAAACGAACAGGGGGACGGGGTCGACGAGAACAGGCTTGCGATATTGATATTTAGATATCCATGCCAGACAATAATAGTTGATTGTAGACTGCATAGCGAGTCTTGTTGACCTTCATGATGTAAGCAGACACAATCGGGGAGGTGAGAACCAAGTGCTGACGCGCTTGCGGCCAATTCCCCTCGCCTTCTAACCGAGGCGAGTCCCCGTGGCCGATTTTCTATGGAGCAACTCACCGTTTATTTCGATGGGGCTTGTGAACCGATCAACCCCGGTGGGACAGCGACTTATGGGTTCGTCATCTATCAAGTTGATAAACCGTTGCATCGGGATGGCAGCGTGGTGGGCAGCGGCCCACAAATGTCGAACAATGTGGCCGAGTATCGCGCTTTGCTCGCGGCATTGGAGTGGCTTTTGGAGCATGGATACACGGACCACCCGATCCTGGTGCGGGGTGATTCAAAGTTAGTGATCAGTCAGATGCAGGGTCAGTGGGAGATCAGACAAGGTCTCTACAAACGATGGGCATTCAAGGCTCAAAAGCTTGCCCGGGGGTTCAGATCGATCCAATTCCAGTGGATCCCGGGAGACAAGAACGGTGAGGCCGACGCGCTCAGCCGCAGGTTCTTTGTTGAAAGCTTTGAAGCTGAGCGGAGAGAGCGGGCGCGCAAGATTCCCCGCGATGCGATCACCAGGGTTGGGGATGGCCAGTATATCGTCAAGGGAACCCAGGAGCAGGAGTACGAGGTCGACTTGGAAGCAAACAGCTGCACATGTCCCGATTTCAAGACGAGGTGCGAGAAGATCGGAATGCGCTGTAAGCATATCTGGGCTGTAATCGAGGTACAGCAGGTAGAGAATAAAGGAGGGTGATGTCAACATGAATGCTGCCCGCAGAGATTTCAAAATCTCGTTAGCCGCATGGTCTCTTCATCGGGCCATCCGTTCCAACCTGATCACCCTGTTGGATTTTCCCAGGGTCGCCCGCCAAACGTTTGGCATCGAAGCGATCGAGCTGGTGAACACCCTGTTTGCCGCCCCGACCGATGCGTATATCCAGCAACTACAGCAAAATGCCGAAGATCACGGTGTGAAGATCCTGTTGGTCATGTGTGATGGTGAAGGGAGCATGGGAGGTCGTGACAAAGCTGAACGGACCAAAACGGTGCGTAACCATCACAAGTGGATCGATATCGCCGTCGAGCTCGGCTGTCACTCGATCCGCGTTAACCTGTACGGTGAAGAGCCACAGGACATTGATGATCCCCATGAGTTCATCGCGCGCTCCGTGGAGGGTTTTTCAGCACTCGTGGAGTACGGCGCTACCCACGATATTGACACCCTCATCGAGAACCACGGCGGTTTATCTTCAGATCCCGAGGTGGTTCGGCAGGTCATCGATAGGGTTGGCTCACCACATCTGGGCACGTTGCCGGACTTCGGAAATCTCCCGGAAGGGGTCGACCGATACGACGTCGTCCGTCGGATGATGCCATATGCCAAGGCGGTGAGCGCGAAGTGCCATGACTTCGACGCGAACGGCAACGAGACCACGATCGATTACGAGCGCATGATGAAGATCGTCGTGGACGAGGTCGGCTATCACGGCTATATCGGCATCGAGTACGAAGGCGATCGGCTGACGGAGTACGAGGGCATTCTCGCTTGCAAAGCGCTGTTGGAACGGTTGAGTTGATAGAACACTTAAGCTCTCGGAATAATCAAAGAGGGTGAGTACGATGAGCGACAGCTTGAAAACGGTGGTGCGTGCGCCGCGAGGCACACAGATCAGCTGCAAGAGCTGGCTCCTGGAAGCCCCACTGCGCATGCTTATGAACAACCTCGACCCCGATGTCGCCGGCGATCCGGCAAACCTTATTGTCTACGGCGGCACCGGCAAGGCCGCCCGCTCCTGGGAGGATTTCCAGGCGATCGTCAGCACCTTAAAGCAGATGGACACGGACGACACACTGATCGTCCAGTCTGGAAAACCCGTCGCCGTCTTCAAGACACACGAGGACGCGCCCCGGGTCCTGATCGCCAACAGCCTCCTCGTGCCGGAGTGGGCCACCTGGGAGAAATTTAGAGAGCTGGAGCAACTGGGGTTGACGATGTTCGGCCAGATGACGGCTGGTTCCTGGATCTATATCGGTACCCAGGGCATCTTGCAGGGCACCTATGAGACGCTGGCGGAGGTCGCCCGTCAGCACTTCGGTGGTTCCCTCAACGGCCGGTTTGTTCTCACCGCCGGCCTGGGGGAAATGGGCGGGGCTCAACCGCTGGCGATCACCATGAACGAGGGCAGCGGCCTGATCGTCGAAATCAATCCGGAGAAGATCCAGCGCCGACTCAATACAAAGTATCTGGACACCTGGACGGCCGATTTGGATGAAGCCTTGGAGATCGTGCAGGAGCATAAAGCAGGAAAGAAGCCCATCTCCGTGGGACTGCTGGGCAATGCCGCAGACGTCTATCCCGAGCTGGTGAAGCGCGGTGTGGTGCCTGATATCGTCACGGATCAGACGGCTGCCCATGACGAGTTGAACGGCTACATTCCCGCTGAGTTCTCTTATGAGCAGGCCGTGGAGCTGCGCGAGCGCGACCCGGATCGTTACATCAAAAGATCGTTTGAGTCGATGGTCCGCCACACCGAGGCGATGATCCGGCTCCAAGAAATGGGCTCTGTGGCCTTCGACTACGGCAACAACCTCAGAGGTCAAGCCGAGACGGGAGGACTCCAGGGGGCGTTGAGCGCGTTTCCCGGCTTCGTACCGGCTTATATCCGCCCGATGTTCTGTGAAGGTAAGGGTCCGTTCCGCTGGGCGGCCCTTTCGGGTGATCCCGAGGACATCTACCGGACGGATCAAGCCATCTTAGAGCTCTTCCCTCAAGACGAGGCGCTGAAACGGTGGATCACTCAAGCTCAGAAGCGAGTCACGTTCCAGGGGCTGCCCGCGCGCATCTGCTGGCTGGGCTACGGCGAGCGAGTCCAAGCCGGGCTCTACTTCAACGAACTGGTCCGTAAAGGCGAGATCTCAGCCCCCATTGTGATCGGACGAGACCACCTGGACACAGGGTCGGTAGCCTCACCATATCGGGAGACCGAAGGGATGAAGGATGGCTCGGACGCCATTGCCGACTGGCCCATCCTTAACGCGTTGCTGAACACGGTGGGTGGGGCCACCTGGGTCTCCGTCCATCACGGGGGCGGGGTGGGCATCGGCAAGTCCCTCCACGCAGGGATGGTGATCGTCTGCGACGGGACAGAGGAAGCGGATAAGCGCCTGGAGCGGGTTTTGACGGTGGATCCAGGGCTGGGAGTGGTACGACATGCAGACGCAGGGTATGAACAGGCGATTCAGGTTGCCAAATCGAAAAAGATCTGGATGCCACGCCTAACGTAACTATATCACGAGCATGAGATTGGCTCACGTCAGGGTTCCAGGCGACCAACTCCCGGATGCTCACGGTGATAATTGAGAAAGAAGACGCCGAAACCCTCTGGCTGTATACGGTCGACATTTACTCTTCGAGAATGTCCTATTTCACATCAGAGGTTTACTATACCCTGCTAGAGGAAGAAAATAAACGGCTGCGCGACATGCTCAACCGCTCTCGTAGCTTCTATCATCGGTACTGCGAGCATGTGGCATTCGTAACGATGCCTTCGTTGTCCGGCGGGCTAACGGCTGCGAGCTGAGCGGCGCAGCAAGACTGCCGTCCATAGGAATTCGCGCCGAGGCTGCGTCCACTCCAGCGAGTGGTTAGCCAGCTCGCTCATTGCTAGAGATCTTGGGAAATCGCCAGAATCGGATATTTCTCGCGAAGTTGCCGAACTGCCTCACTGTCATCGATATTGATCGCAAGGACTCCAGCGACTGTCGCGCCTTGCCTCTCAATCAGGCTTACTGCCGCTTTGACTTGAGCTCCTGTCTCGACCCACTCGTCAACTAGAAGCACACGATTCGAGGGGTCTAATGCATCTACTCGAATCTCCAGCGACTTCTGGTCGCCCGTGTAGTCCACGAACTGCGCCTCATGTACCTCGACAGGAAGCTTGCCGCCCTTTCGAACAGGCACAAGAGGTTTCTCCGATCTGACTGCGATACCCGCGCCAAGTATGAACCCCAGGGCATCGATTGCCGCCACAGTGTCAAACTCGATCTCTCGGCATAGCTCTATTGAATCATCGAGAAGGGCTGAGAAAGCATCGAAGTCTCCAAATACGGGTGTGACATCATACCTCCGTCCAAGTGTGGATCTGTCGACAAGCTGGAGATAGTCGCGTGCATTTTGCCCGGTCATTTAATCACCTAGCCCATCGTAAGCTGGCTAACGGATAGCGCATCACCCGCGGCGCTCATGAGCGCGTGCGCCGTCGGGGTGCATGCACTGGTTAGGCAGCAGGAATTGCGCGCAATCCTTTTCGACTACCGCTGCTCCACCGTGGCAATCACGGTGACTGTCCCGTCAGGCGAAACCTTCCGGACGCGCGGGAGCCAATCCTCTCGCTGGGTGGTTCCGATGTACCGGTACTCGAGCACGTACAAGTCGTCGCCCGACAGTGCGACACCCATTGGCGACCAGGCATCGGATCCGCGCAGTACGACGGAAACCGTGCCTTCCTGTGTAATCTTGAGAAGCGCGCTGCAGGCAGAGGCCGCAACGTAGATCGTTCCGTCAGATGCGACTTCCAGGCCACGGAGCGCAGGCCCCAGGCGTTCCTCAGTCGCAGCTGGCGGACGGACACAATCGGGAACCGTGATGTTGCCCGCAACAAGCGAAACCGTACCGTCGGGTGCGATTCGTCTAACGGCGTGCCTCTCAGCATAGTACAGAGAACCGTTAGGGCCGGCGGCGAGCCCGTGGATCCACTGGGCCTGCACCCTTTGCCCGCCAGGCCCGACCTCTGTTGCGGCCGGGAGAACGGCGAAGAGCTCACGGCCTGCGGAAGGAGCCAGACGCATGACGCGGACGCGGCCGAAGAAGCCGACCTGTGGATAGTAGAGCGCGCCATCTGACCCAAGCGTCAACGGAAAGTCGCTTGACAGAATAAGTGTGGGGTCGGGGCCGACTACCGAAACGTCACTGCGAGGCAACCGAGGCACGTGCTCCTGCCTGAAGCGTCCTTCATGGTCGATCGTCATCCAGTGATAGGCTGGTCCCTCATGTCGCACTAGAACGCCACGAAGATCAATCTTCCACACACCAATCCCGGTGTCCACGAAATACACCTGACCTTGACGGTCCACCACAATCCCCGACCCGGGGTGTGCGAGGACCGGTGACGCTGCGAGGAAGGTTGCCACGAAGAGACTGAACATCCATCTGACGTGTGCTGTTACGGTGCACATGAGGCACGCTCCTGACGGGCGAATGAACGCCATGCATAACTCCAAGGTGGCACCTGTTGCCTAACGACCAAGCTCACCTGCCGCTATGAAGCGCAGCGGAATAGCGGTCGGGTGCAGCGTTTTGTTAGGTTTAGTTATTATGTTCCACGGTTATTACCACCTTTCCTTTGGCGTGCCCTTTTTCAACATACCGGTGAGCCTCGGCAATCTGTTCCAACGGATAGCGTCTATCAATGACCG
>JBHIAT010000106.1:0-12705 GCA_046758705.1 Bipolaricaulia bacterium | reverse complement strand
ACCGATCCTTGAGGTTGAGGATCTCAGGGTCTACTTCGACACGATCTACGGAGACGCCAAATCGGTCGACGGGGTATCGTTTAAAGTCTATGAAAAAGAGATACTGGGGATCGCTGGAGAGTCCGGATGTGGAAAGTCGACGCTGGTTGAGGCGATCCTCAGGCTCATCAAACCCCCCGGCTACATCAACAGTGGAAAAGTTCTGTTCAAGGGTGTGGATCTACTGGGCTTAAAGGAGAAAGAGCTTCGTAAAATCAGGTGGAAAGAGCTGTCTTACATTCCCCAAGGCTCTATGAACGCGTTAAATCCGGTTTTGAAAATCGAGGAGCAGATCGTGGACGGCATCAGAACACACTCAGCTGCAAGTCGCGAACAGGCCAAGAAGATGGCTGCAGCCGCGCTCAACGCCGTCGGCATGCCTGTAGAGGTGGCTGAGATGTACCCTCACGAGCTGAGCGGGGGCATGAGACAACGGGCCAGCATCGGGATGAGCACCTCGTTAAAACCGACCATGATCCTGGCCGATGAACCGATCACCGCTTTGGACGTGATCATGCAACGGTTGAACCTGCAAACCATCGCTGACTTAAGGAAAAATTTTGGCATCACGATTCTCATGGTCGCTCACGATATGGCCTGTCACGCGGAGATCGTGGATCGAATCTGCGTCATGTATGCGGGCAAGCTGATCGAGATCGGCCCGGTCGATGATATCTTCAAAGAACCGCTCCATCCCTATACCCAGGCGTTGCTGGAGGCCGTCCCATCGCTGGAGGATAGACACGCGAAAAGCATCCCCGGTCTTGCCCCGTCTCCGTTGAATCAGCCTTCAGGTTGTCGGTTTCACCCCAGATGCCCGTATCGAATGGATATCTGCAGTGAAGAGGTGCCGGTTCTACAACAAGTGAAATCGGGACGTCATGTCGCATGCCATCCTACCTATATGAGAACGGTGGTCGAAAGTTAAATGGCTGAACAGTTGCTTGAGTTCGAAAAAGTAACGAAGATCTTCAGACGGGCCGGCTTAGGACTGGTGAAGGAGAAAACCATCAAGGCACTTGATGAGGTGTCTCTCACCCTGCCTGAAGAACCTCAAATCGTCGCTCTGGTGGGTGAAAGCGGCAGCGGGAAAACCACCATGGCCCGAATTATCCTGGGTCTTGAAGAGCCAACCTCGGGGCAAATACTGTACAAAGGGATCGATGTCGCGCATTGGCTTAAAAAAGATCGGAAGCGGTATAAGCAAGAGGTTCAAATCATATTTCAAGATCCCTACGGCACCTATAACCCGTTTTATCGGGTGGACCGGGTATTCTGGTCGGTGATCAAAAAATTCAAGCTCGCCTCCACGGATGACGAAGCCCACCATCTGATCGAAGACAGTCTGGAGGCCGTGGGGCTCAGACATCAGGAACTCCTGGGCCGGTATCCACACCAGCTCAGCGGTGGTGAGCGGCAGAGATTCATGTTGGCGAGGATCTACATGCTCAGACCCAACCTCATCGTCGCCGATGAGCCGGTATCGATGCTCGATGCGTCGTTGCGGGCGATGTTTTTAAATCATCTCAAAGAGTTCAAAAAGTTGGGCATGAGCTGCCTGTATGTAACCCATGACTTGAACATCGCGTATTTCATTGCAGATCGCATCGTGATTCTTTGCACTGGACAGGTCGTCGAACAGGGAGCGACCGAGTCCATCATCAGAAAACCGCTTCACCCTTATACGCAAGATCTGATCAGCTCCATACCCACTCCGGATCCCAACAAAAGGTGGGAAGAGCAACTCGTAGCAGAAAAGATCGGCCTGCACAAACTACGAGAAGCCGGGACGGAGGGAGGGTGCATATTTTACAACCGGTGCAGCCACGTCATGGATAAATGTCAACACAACACGCCACCTCTTGAGAAAACAAACGCCCAGGAAGTCGCCTGCTTTCTTTACCCACCCGCTGATGGTAAGTAAGTGAAGGGAAAAGATCACATTGTATGCACCCATCTCACCTCAAGATTGGAACCTTCAACCGGCGAGTCCAGAGAAATTCGAGATCATCCAGCAACGCTGTGGGGTATCCCTGGAGGAGTTGGAACTACGCTGCAAGCGAAACGTCTACGAGTGGCTCCCCCAGCACTTTTCCGAGGAGGATGGTGCCTTCTATGGTTACTATGATGCACGGAACCAGCGCTTTGAACCACCTCAGTTGGTCAATCTCATCGCCCCCTGGCAGTTGATGGTGGGTTACGATCACTACGGGGATGAGCCGTTGTTGCACAAAGCCGTTCGTGCCGCTGAATGGCTTCATCACAGTTCCTTGGTCCTGACCCACCCGATGAGCTTGGGTATCGGGGGTGTGCAGCAGCTGGAGTCCCAGGCGGCCTGGACGAAGTACTCAGCGGAGTATGTGATACTGAACCTCGGCTTATACAAACGCACGTACCCTGAAGATAGGCGATTTCTGGACCGCGCCATCCAAAGCGGCCGATTCCTCATCCAAGCGGCCCGCCATGATTATGCGACCAAGCTCCATCTGAGTGAAACCTGGAGTACCCGAGGCTGGCAAGCGTTTGGCCGAACGATCGAAGCGTTTCTCGATCTCTATGAAGTGACGGGCGAGGCTAACTGGCGGGACCACGCCATCGCCTACGGCGAGTACGCCCTCGATCTACAAGCGGAGGATGGCTGCTTCTATCTGATCCATGGGGAGTACTATAACAGCGATCTGGCTGCCGATCCGCTTCGCGCTCTGGCCTTTCTCTTTGAGGAGACCGGGGAGGAACGGTTTCTGAGGGCAGCACGGCGATTTGCCGATTGGCACATCCAGCTGCAATCCGAAGATGGATCATGGCCGATCAATATAGATGAGGATGGAAACATAGTCTGTTCGATCGTTGGACCCGGAGATGTGCCTAACATTGGAATCGCCCTACTCAGAGTCCACAAGAACACCGGTGACAAACGCTATCTGGATGCGGCGATTAAAGCGTTTCAATACTCGCTCTCAACGCAAATCACTCCAGAAGGCGATCATCCGTACCGTGACGATCCCAGAGTGAGATGGGGTTTTTGGTCCTGGATGCCCTATTATGATTACACCGTATCCGGAGATCAGGCGACCCATCACATCAGGGGTTTTATGTTTCTAATGGATTACCTAGCGAGTCTGGAACAGTTGAGCGACGTTTCCCTGCCCTGACCTTTAGTGAGATTCAAGTTTTGACAAGGCCAAAGCATTAATAATATTGTAATCATAATAATAACTTTTCTGGAAAGGAGGTGAAGTAGTTCTATCAGCTCGTCACAGGCGGGCCTTGCATATCCCGTCTGAGATCTCAGCAACAAGAAGGAGGTCTATAGGATGAAAAACAGATGGCGTTGGTACACGTCATGGGTGTTGGTCGGTGTTTTGCTGATCGGCGCACTGGTGGCCGTTACAGCGATCACCACAGCCCAGCAGAAACAGCGGATCACCCTCAGGTTGATCCTGGCTGCGCCCGCAGAACGCTGGGAGTTCTTGCTCCCTGAGGCGGAGAAGGTGTTCGAAGCGGAGAACCCGGATATTGATCTGGACATTCAGGCGGACATTACGCCGTTCGGTGAGCGGCTGACGAAACAACGGGCAGCGGCAGCGGCGAGGACTCCGGTGGATATTGTTTCCTTTGACCAGCCGGAGGTGGGCGAGTTCGCGGCGGCAGGCTTCGCAGCGGATCTGACGGACCGCATCGCGCAAGGGGATGCGAACGATCCCGGCCTCAGAAACCTGAACGCATGGTTTGGTCCAAACGGAGCGGCGACTCAGGTCGGTGGCCGCTGGCATGCGATCTGGGCGTGGACGGACGCCCGATTGCTCTGGTACTGGAAGGATCTGGTGGCACAGGCTGGGGTGAACCCTGCCACCGACATGCTCACCTGGGGTGATTACATCGATAGCTGTCAGAGACTCGACGAAACGCTGGCAGGTCGACGCATTGAAGGATGCTTGCTCATCGGCCAGCCGTGGATCGCCGACTGGACATTGCCCTACGTGTGGATGCAGGGCGGGGACATCGGCGTTGACGTGAATGCCGACGTGGCCCGACGGTTCGGTGCCGAGGAGGCTTGGGTGCCCACCTTCGACACGGTAGAATGGAAGACGGCGCTGGCATTCACCCGCGCTCAAGTGGACGCGGGCATCGACCCCTTTACCGAGCACCAGTTCGGTCCGGCGTTCGTCAGCCGTCGCTGGGCGACCTGGTTAGGTGGCACCTGGGTGTTAGGCCGGTTGAAGAACGCCGGCGTAGATCTGAGCAACGTCGGGTTGCTGGGTGCGTTCCCGGTTCCTGCGCCGGGGGTGGCCACGGCGACGATGGCCGGTGGTTGGACGTTGGGTATCGCGACCACGTCTCGTAACCCTGATATCGCTTGGGAGTTCGTCAAGGTGATGTTGCGCGAGGAGACCCTAGGTAAGATGACGGTGCAGTTCGGCTTCCTGCCCACGCGGGCCGACTTTGCCCAGAATCTCGAAAGCCAATTCCGGGCGGTCTGGAATGAGGGGAACGTTGATCGATGGTCCGAAATCAAAAAACTTCAACCCAACGCCTTCGGTCGCCCGAGCTTTCCTACCTGGCCTCAAGTCGGTGCAGCCATCACCGACATGATCCAACAGGTGCAGTTTGACAACACCAATCCAGCCGACGCCGCAGCCGAAGCTCAACGAACCGTCTTGGATTTGCTAGACTGGCCAGCTGGAACCCGAGCAACCCTTCACGATGATCAAGCCGACGGCAGCTGTGCGCACCCAGGTGTCGATCTGGCGATTGCGGCGGTCACCCCGGGCCAGACGCTCACCGACACCAACGGAGACGGAACCGTCTGCACGCACCTGCAACTGCCCTAAGCTCCGTCATGGGGTTGATGATTCGGCTTAGGAAGCGGTAAAATAACGGTAGACCCTGGGGGGCTCAACAAGGGGCCCCCCAGGGTCTTTATCTGAGGGCATCCCCACGAAACAGCGAGGAGCCTGATGAAGCTCAAACCGGCGTTGACCCCGTATCTGTTGATCCTACCAGCGTTGGCGCTGCTCTTCTTCCTGTTCCTTTACCCCATCGGTTGGAACGTCTATCTGTCATTTCACGACGTCGAGTTCCAGACGTTCTGGAAGAAATGGAATTTCGTCGGGTTGGAGAACTATCGTGACCTGTTCAACGACGCCATCTTCCCTCGCAAATTTTACAAATCGCTGGTCGTGAGCGCCTCCTTTGTGGGTGGAAGTGTGCTGGGTCAGTTTCTCATCGGCCTGGGGCTCGCGTTGATCCTTCACCGTAACTTCAAGGGCACCGGAGCCTTCCGCGTGCTGATCACCATTCCCTGGATTCTCTCCGATCTGGTAGTGGCCTACATCTGGCTGTTCCTCTATCAGCAGAATGGTGCGATCAACGGCCTGCTTCAGTCCCTGAGTCTGCCTGGTGTGAACTGGTTGGGAAATCAGAATATGGCCATCTGGTCGCTGGTGATCACCAACATCTGGTTTGGGACGCCGTTTACGATGTTGATGATGGGATCAGCGCTCAAAACCATCAATCCCGAACTCTACGAAGCAGCGGCGGTGGACGGAGCCAACACCTGGCAAACGTTCCGGCGCATCACTTGGGTGTTGCTCAAGCCATTTGTCGCACTCAATCTCATCTTGATCACCATGTGGACAACCAACCTGTTCGCTCTGCCGCTGGCGATGACCAGGGGCGGACCCTTGTACGCCACCACCACCACCGCGCTTTACATGTATCGCTACGCGTTCGAGTTCGGAAAGTTCTCAGTCGGTTCCAG
Source organism: Bipolaricaulia bacterium (assembly GCA_046758705.1). Classification (GTDB taxonomy): domain Bacteria; phylum Bipolaricaulota; class Bipolaricaulia; order JBHIAT01; family JBHIAT01; genus JBHIAT01. The sequence goes on along the minus strand of JBHIAT010000106.1, from coordinate 6,905 downwards.
CATCGGCGTGCTGCTGTTTCTCTTCAACATCGCCGCGGCCGCCGTTTACCTTAGAATGCTGAGAAGGGAGGGTTAGCTTCACCTATGCCCCCGGACGGAACGGCAGGCCAAGCCTACAAACGGCCGGCGTTGAAGCGCGCCCAGATCGGGCGAACGCTCACCCTTTACGCGATTCTGATCGTCTATGGGTCGTTCGTCCTCGCCCCGATCCTGTTGATACTGATGGCGTCCTTCCAACCGAGCGGGGTGCCATCGTTCGTTCCCGAAGCGTTGACCTTGAAGAACTACGAGAAGATCGTGAAGGACCCCCGGATGCGCAGGGGGCTGTTAAACAGTCTGATCGTCGCCGGTGGCAGTACGGTGTTATCGGTGTTGACCAGCGCGCTGGCCGGCTACGCTTTCTCCCGGTTTCGCTTTCCTGGCAAGAACGCGCTCATGGGCATCATGTTGGGCATCTTCATGATCCCAGTGCTGATCAACATCATTCCCCTGTTCACCATGTTCCAGCGCATCGGCTGGCTTGACACCTATCATGGACTGATCATCCCTTATCAGGCGCTGATTCTGCCGCTCAACGTCTGGCTGCTGAAAAACTTCTTCGACACCATCCCTGTGGATCTGGAGGAGGCAGCGATGATCGATGGCGCGTCACGCATGAGGGCGTTTTGGAAGGTGACCTTCCCCCTGACTTGGCCGGGGGTGGCGGTGGCCTCGATCTTCGCCTTCCGCTTCTCCTGGAACGAGTTCGTCTTCGCAGCAACCTTTACCTTCCAGTCGGAGATGAAGACGTTTCAAGCGGCGCTTTACAACTTCTTGGGGCTGGGCCGCACCGATTGGGGAGCGCTCACTGCCGGCGTGATTGTTGGCATGATCCCGGTTGTGATCCTGTTTTTGATCTTCCAACGCCGGTTCATCGAAGGGCTGACTTTGGGGGCGCTTAAGTGAACCTGTATCGGTTGATCCTCGGCTTGTTTCTTCTGGGCACTGCTATCTATCTATTCTGGTTGGGTTCGTCCGGGCACCCATCACAATCGGAGGCTCCGATGCTCATCGGCGAGCACCCCTCGCTCCACGACGGACGGTTGGTGTTCCACACCCTAGTAGGTTCTGCTACGGTCATCCGGATCTATGAACTCGACTCCGGCCAGTTGACGAACACCGAGGTCGTGGGCGAAAACCCCCGATTGTGGGGGGATAAGATTGCGTTCGAGACCCAAGAACGCCAGTTAGGAGAAGACCTGAACGGCGATGGGAACCTGTTCGATAGGATCATCCACGTCTATGACATCCCTCGAAGAACGGTGACCAACACCGGCGCGGTCGGCATGGACCCGACCATCTACGGGGATATCGTCGCCTTCTCCACCAGTGAAGAGCGCATTGGGGAGGATCTGGACGGGGATGGTGTGCTGTTTGCTCAAGTGATTCGCTATTACGACTTGAACTCAGGGACCGTTCACAACACCGGGGTGGTGGGGGCCGCTCCTGCCATTTACGAGCGAACGATCGCGTTTCAGACGGAGGAGTCGATCGTTGGGCGAGATTTGAACGACGATTTCGATGCAGAGGATGTGGTGATTCGTCTCTACCATTTAGACTCAGAAAGGATAACGAACACGAAGGCCGTGGGCGCATTTCCCGCCATTTACGGCGACCGGGTTGCGTTTCACACGCTGGAGTTCGGGGTAGAGGATTTGAACGACGATGGGGATCTTAATGACTTCGTCATCCGGGTTTACGATCTGCGGACTCAAGGGGTGACCAACACGAGCACCTTGGGGGTGTTTCCGGTCGTCTACGAAAATCGTCTGGCGTTTGCTACCGATGAGGAGCGGGCCGGCCAGGACTTCAACAACGATGGCGTGTTGAAAGACTTCGTGCTCCGCAGTTATGATCTGATTGCCAGAGACTCGCTGAACACCTCGACCGTGGGGATGTACCCCTCGCTGGACGGGAATGTTCTCGCCTATCAACTGGAGGAACGCCGGATCGGAAAGGATTTAACCAGGGATGGAGACACCGACGACACGGTGATCCGGTTGATTTCACTGAACGAAAGGGGCGATAGGTGAATGGGAAGCGATTGCACATCGGCGCAGTCCAGATGAACTGCACGCTCGGTGCTCCAGAAGAGAACGTCACTCGCGCGCTTGACCTGTTAAAGGAGAGTGACGGGATAGACATCATCTGTTTGCCTGAGCTATTTACCAGTGGCTATCATTTAAAACGGTTGGGGGATCAGTTTCACGAGCTGGCCGAGCCGATTCCCGGCCCGACGACTGAGCGGTTCGTAGAGGCGGCGAGACAGCATCAGGTCTCCATCCTGGGCACGATCGTGGAACGGGACGGAGGGGCGTTGTACGATACCACGTTCGTGATCGACCGGCAGCACGGTTATTTAGGGAAATATCGTAAGTCCCACCTCTATCCGGCGGAGCATCGTTACTTCACTCCGGGGGATCGCCTTAAAATCTTTGAGGTGAGTGGGGTCCCGATTGGGATCGCCATCTGCTTCGAGCACGCCTTCCCCCCGATCTTTGCAGCGCTTGCCCTCCAGGGGGCGAAAATCGTCTTCAATCCCACGGCTGTCCCGGTGGGTTATGAGTATCTTATGGAACTGCGCAGCCGGGCCCGCGCCCAGGACAATCAGCTCTTCATCGCCGCCGCCAATCACGTAGGTTCTGAGGGAGATGTTGTCTATTGCGGCCTCAGCCAGATCACCGATCCCAAGGGCCGCGTGCTCGCTCAGGTTCAGCGAGACGAACGCGTGATCAGCGCCGAAGTCGACCTCTCCCTCATCAACCAGGAACGGGATCAGGAGCCCGCGTTACGCCATTTCCGACCGGAACTTTACATATGGGAGGAGGCAGGTGGGTGAAAATGACGACTGTGCTCATCATTCCAGAGCGAAATGAGATGGACGCCCCGTTGTTCGTTGCGGAGGTCGGACTCCAATCCCAAGGGGTCGATGCCGTTTATCTCGTAGACGGCTGGTCGACGAACGGCACTTACGAGCAGTTGAGCGAAGCGCTCCCTGAACTTCGGAAGCGTTTCACCGGCAAGCGTGTCGAGCTGTTGCGAAGCGAGCTGCGCGGGACCGGCAAGGGTGGAGCGATGGTCACCGGTATGAAGCGGGCGCTGGACACAGATTTCAGGCGGATACTCTTCTTGGATGGGGACATCAGCTCGGTGACGTCGTCGTGGTGTGCGCTTCTGCTGGAGGGCTTGGAAGAACACCGGGCGGCAATGGCCCGTGGCTCCTTCGATCGCAGCCCGTTCGATGCCCAGATCACTCGCCACATCACCCGACCGCTCATCGCCATCTACTTCCCCGAAGGCAGGCGATCCAGCAGCCTCTGGGCGGGGAACTGGCGCTGACGGCGGAACTGGCCCACTTCCTGCTTGGGCAACCTATCGCCCCGCCACACCATTTTGGCATCGATACGTTTCTGACGGTCAATACCGTCCTCGGAGGCTTCCCAGTGGTCGAGGTCTACCTCACCCAGAAGACGCACAACAAGAAGGGCTTCACCGAGCTGCGCGGCATGGTGTTAGAGTGTTTTGATGAGCTGTGCAAGCAGATCGCCTTCCACGGGCGGCACCGCCGCATGCCCGTTGAGGTTGAGAAAGGGACGTTAGTCACCGCGCTATCCAAGGAGCGCGCTCCGGAACGGATCGGTGAGGACGTGCGCACCCTGCAGTATGTGAACCTCGACGAGCAACTGGAGCATTGCTTCACCTTCGTTCGGGGGCTGGGCGAACTACTGGAGGCGCGGCTTGGCGAGCTGGGCGTTTCCGAAGCCGAGCAGGCCCTCGTGCTTGCGCTCTGCGATGAGGATGAGGAGGGTTTTCACAAGCGAAGCGCAGAGCTGAACGCGCGCCGTTGGGTGCCGCTGGTGGATCAGCTGGCCCGCGGCTATATCGAGCGGGGCTTTTCGCCCGTTTATCATGACGCGATCTTCGTCTGCTGGCAGCTCAGAGCCCTGTCGTTCGCCCTCCATGAGGCCCAAAATTTCGAAGCGGCTGAGGAGAACACCGACGGGCAAGCCCGGTATGCCTACGAGTACGGCGCCCGCTATCGCCTATAAGGAGGGATCATGCCATCCAACAGCAACTTGAAGCGGATCACTCAGGAGATTCAGGGGAAATACTGTTATACGATCGGGCCGTACAACGAGCCCCGGCTCACCGTCCGGCCTGGCGAGACCGTCGTCGTCGAGACCGAGGACGCGTTCGAGGGGAAGATCAAAACCGAGGCCGACCGGCCGTCTCAAGTGTTGGAAATGCCCTACGTGAACCCGCTTGTCGGTCCGATCTACATGGAAGGTGCCGAGAAGGGGGACACGCTCGCGGTCCGGATCGAGGAGATCGTCCCTCGGGGGGAGGGAACCACCTGCTTGATCCCGTACTTCGGCGGGCTGACCAACACCGATCGAACCGCGACCCTTAACGAACCGCTCCCCGAGATCGTCAAGAAGGTCCGGATCGAGGACGGCTGGGTACACTGGAACGATCGGATCAAGATCCCTTATGAACCGTTCATCGGGTCGATCGGCACCGCCCCAGAGATCGAAGCGATCAGCTCACTGACGCCGGAGCGTCACGGCGGCAATATGGATCTACCGGATATCAAGCCAGAGGCAACGCTCTATCTGCCAGTCATGGCCGACGGAGCATTGCTCCATCTTGGCGACGTCCACGCCTGCCAGGGTGACGGTGAGCTGTGCGGTGTCGCCATCGAACATCGCTCGGAGACGACGATCACTTTAGAACTCATCAAAGGGAAGTCGATCACCTGGCCTCGGCTCGAATCCCCGGAGTTCATCATGGCGATCGGCAGCGCCCGGCCGATGGAGGATGCTGCCCGGATCGCTTATACGGAGCTGGTCGGCTGGCTCGAGGCGGACTACGGCTTCGAGCGCTGGGACGCGTACATGCTGCTCACCCAAGTGGGCCGGGTCCGATTGGCCAACATGGTCGATCCACTGTACACGATCGGTGCGGCGATCCCAAAGCGCTATCTGCCGGAATCATAAGATATATTGACCTTAGCGAGAAGCTCTCCAGAGTGATCAGCTCCTCGGAAGCACAGCTGAGCTGGTATGTCCCGCCGTTGGTTGGCAACTCAGGTGCCCGTAAAGTTCATCGGTTTTTCTGCTTTAAGTGAAAGATATAAGCAAACTTCCTCTTTTCGGCCGGAAGGATGTGTTGTAAAATCCGCTCAACCTCATCTCTCGTTGATCCACTTGCGATGGTGACGCCCTCAACTATGGCAATCCAGGCATCAGTCAAACCAATTTCGCGCAGACGTTTTCCATATGTTCTAGCGTGGACCTTACCCATCTCCTGATGGTAAAGTGTCAACAGGCTTGGATCTTTGTCGATCAACTTCCATATCTCTTCCCCGTACATGTCACGGTTGCGTTTGCTCCTCAGGTAAAATCTTAATCTGTCGGCATCGCTTTGCTCGATCTGTTCTGCTGAGAAGGGAAGCGATGTAATGATGCCAAATCTCGATTTGGCCTCCTGATAAGCATCGTTTAGGCTCCCACGGATTCCTCGACCGAAAGCGATAGAATAGGGCAGGAAGATGCTATCGTATGTGACGCTCCACGCACTAAAGTACGTGGCTTCTCGTTTCACAGGCGGGACTTGCTCTCACAGAGGCCCCAACCTCCACGCAGGCCACGCCCGGCCTGACACTCACAGCATTTTAGTTTCTTTAGGCCAGGCTTCGTGGTTGTTAACTTCTTTTTTGCTGAACAACAAAACGCTGGCAAAATGCACCTGGCTATACCCACAACGTTTTACGTTGCGCGGGATTGTGGCAACAACCCCATACGTTGTCAAAGACCTATCGGAATTATATCATGAACTTGGGAGTTTGTGAAGCACTTGGCGGCTGGGCCCCGCGCTCAAGCACGGGGTTTTAGCCGCTAGAAGGTATAATTTCATCTCCCCCACCGTTAGCAGTTCTTTCCTGACGCCTCCCCACGCAAAGTTGCGTTCCAGGTGCTCTGAGCATATCCTGTAACAGGTGGCTGATGCAACTTTTTGACCAGGAATCGGCTATCAGCTTTCAGAGGGTCTTAGCTTGCTGGAGGAGCATCAGACACCCATGAACATTGACAAGACGTGCTTCCAAACATATGCTTGGAAGTGGGTATTGAGTTGTTCTAAAACCTGAATGGTACCTCCCTTAGATGACTTCCGGCAATACAGCTTTGGAAGCCCAAGTCATCTGGCTGTGGAATGGAGGTGAAGTGTAATGAGATCCTTCGTCGCATATCTGGAGTGGGATCCGGAGACGAAGCTGTACGTGGGAATTGTGCCTGGCATTCCAGGGGCACATACTCAAGGAACGAGCTTGGATGAGCTTCACAAGAACTTGAAGGAAGTTCTCGAATTGTGCCTGGAGGAGTACTCCGGGGTGATCGAAGACCTTCCCCAGTTTGTAGGACTGCAGCAGATCGAGGTAAACATATGAGTCGCCTGCCCATCGTCGATGCCAAGACGATGGAGAAGATACTGTTTCAGTTAGGGTTTGAGCACGCCCGCCAGAAGGGGAGCCATGTCTTCTATCGACATCCTGATGGCAGGACTACCACAGTGCCGCACCATCTAGGAAGGGACCTTGCTCGACCATTAATCCGAGAGATCTTACGGGAGATTGAACTGACTCCGCAACAATTCCGTAAGGAATTGGAGAAGTTGTAATAGACCTGTTCTAGTAGCTCCCCAAGGTTCTGCCGATCTTGAGCGTGCTGATCTCCTTAGATTACGGCGATCACGCTTCTTCTGATGCAAATCACGCCTCCCATCCGCTATCCCGAGCTGGTAGTATGAAAGTCGGGCCGCAAAGGAGGAAAAGCCATACCCCCTCTGTTCCCATGATACCCGATCTC
>JBHIAT010000105.1:0-12769 GCA_046758705.1 Bipolaricaulia bacterium | reverse complement strand
GTCTGCTATGGGCCGGTTATGTCAAACGGAAATCCTCTTCCCGGTTTTTATATAGATAACTCCCATCGATCCGCTATGCAAATCCTTTAAGAGAGCCTATTGACAATAAAGGTTGGGAGAATCTACCCTGTTACCAGGGGGTGAATAGGAGTTGACCATGCCTCAAAATCTTTGGAACGACGATGAAGCCAATCAACGACCGGAGCTGGACGGTCTGGTCTATCGCAGCAACTTGTTGGGTCAGGATCGCAGTGTGGTCAACATCTACGGTGGCAACACCAGCGTCAAACTGACGGAGGTGGATCACCTGGGTCAGCCGGTGGAGGTGCTGTGGATCAAAGGCTCCGGCAGCGACGTAGTCACTATCACCGAGGGGGGCTTCGCCGGTCTGCGCCTGGCTGAGATCCTGCCACTGATAGAACGGGACGCCATGAGCGACGAGGAGATGGTGGACTACCTGGCCCACTGCATCTATGCCCTTGACCGGCCCCGCCAGTCTATTGAGACCCTGCTTCATGCGTTCGTCCCCGCCAAACACGTGGACCACACCCATCCCGACGCCGTCATCAGTCTGGCCTGCGCCGTCAATGGGCAGGAGTTGTGTCAGGAGTTGTGGGGAGATCGAGCCGTGTGGGTAGGCTATATCCGCCCCGGCTTCACCCTCAGCAAATGGATCGGTGAGGGCATCCGGGCCAACCCCAAGGCCGAACTGGTGGTGATGGGCAAGCACGGATTGGTCACCTGGGGGGAGACCAGCCGGACATGCTACGACCACACCATTGAGGTCATCCAGGAGGTCGAGGACTTCATCGAGAGCCGACGCCAAGGACGTAAGATCTTTGCGGGCACGGCGGTGCCACCGTTGCCCCCCGATCAGCGTCGACAAATTTTCGGTCAGATCCTGCCACAGCTGCGCGGTTCCGTGAGTGAGCAACGTCCGGCCGTTCTACAGGTTGACGACAGCCCGGAGGTGCTCGCCTTTGTAAGTAGCGAGGATGCTGGATCCCTGTCCCAGATCGGTGCGGCCTGTCCGGATCACCTAGTGCACACCAAACGGCAACCGCTGTTCATCGACTGGACCCCAGCGGAAGGAGTTGAAACCCTGTCTGCCCAACTGGCCGCCGGCGTGGAGACCTACGTTGCTAACTATACGGCGTACTTCGAGGAGTACAGCCACCCAGGCGACCGCATGCGCGACCCTTATCCTCGGGTGATCCTGATCCCTGGTCTGGGTGTGATCACCGGTGGCGCCGACGCCCAGGCTGCCGATGTCAGTTGTCAACTCTATCACCGGGCTATCCAGGTGATGGAGGGTAGTCAGATCCTCAGTGAGTTCACCAGCCTGAGTCCGCAGGAGACCTACGATATCGAGTACTGGCCGTTGGAACTCTACAAGCTGAGTTTAAAGCCGCCGCCTCGGGAGCTAGCTGGCTGGGTGGTCGTGGTGACCGGGGGTGCCAGCGGCATTGGCCGGGCCACCGCCCGTCGACTCGCCGAGGACGGCGCCCATGTGGTCATCTTCGACATCAATCTAGATGACGCACAGCAGGTGGCGGATGAGCTGACCGAAGGACACGGCTTTCGCCGAGGCTTGGCGCTCCACTGTGACGTGACCGACGAAGCTGCTGTGGATCAGGCCTACGCCCAGGTGGTGTTGGCTTACGGTGGGATGGATGTGGTGGTGAGCAACGCGGGCATCGCCATCAGTGCACCCATCGATGAGACCGACCTAACCGACTGGAATCGCACGATGGACATTCTGACCAAGGGTTACTACCTGGTCAGTCGAGAGGCGTTCCGGATCTGGAAGGCCCAGAAGATAGGTGGCAGCCTCATCTACGTGGCCAGCAAGAACAGCATTGCCGCTGGGAAGAACGCCGCGATCTACGCTGCCGCCAAAGCTGCCGAGCTGCACATGGCCCGCTGTCTGGCCGAGGAGGGCGGCGATTTCGACATTCGGGTCAACTCGGTGTTACCCGACGCGGTGTTGAAGGACAGCGGCATCTGGGATACGGCTTGGCGCCAGGCTCGGGCCGCCAGTTACGGGTTCAAAGTCGAGGAGTTGGAGGAGTACTACCGCCAACGCAGTGTGCTCAAGGTCAGCGTCTATCCGGAGCACGTCGCCGAAGCGATCAGCTTCCTGGCCGGACCTCGGGCTAGTCGCACGACCGGCGGTGCGTTGACGGTGGACGGCGGTGTCAGCACAGCGTACCTGAGATGAAAGGAAGGAAGCAGGAAACAGGAGATGCGGACACGGTTCTGCATGAATTAATTCACCTGTCTCGGGAATTGGGTCGGGAGGATCGGCAGCTGGCCATCCTGGGAGAGGGCAACACCAGTGCTGACTGTGGTGACGACACCTTCTGGGTCAAAGCGTCCGGCAGTCAACTGGGGGACATCGATGCCGCCGGCTTCAGCCGAGTGTGTCTGGCAGCGGTGATGGAGTTGTTGGTTGCCGATCACCTGAGCGATGCCCAGGTAGCCGCTGGGCTGCGCAGTGTATTGGCGGACGACAATCAACGTCAACCCTCCGTGGAGGCTTTCCTGCACGCGCTATGCCTGATGGAGGGAGGCGCCCGCTGGGTGGGTCACACCCACCCCGTATCCGTCAATCAAATTTTGTGTAACCCTCTGGGCGCTGAGCCGTTCTTACACCACATCTTCCCAGACGCCATCGTCATCTGCGGTAAGACACCGGCGGTTGTCCCCTACGTCGATCCCGGCTTTCCCCTGGCCCGGGCCGTACGGGATGAGCTGCGCCGTTATCAAGATGTTCACGGTCGCACGCCGAAAGTACTGTTGATGGTCAATCACGGGTTGGTCGCCCTGGGGAACACCGCCCAAGAGGTGTTGAACATTACCCTGATGACCGACAAATGGGCCAAGGTTCTGCAGGGTGCTTACGCCTTAGGCGGACCCCATTTTCTGCCGGAAAGCGAGGTAAAGCGCATTGACAGCCGCCTGGACGAGGAGTACCGCCGCCGCCAATTGACTGAGCAACATCATGAACGAGACGATTAACTTCCTTGCTGTAGATTTGGGCTCTTCCAACGGACGGGTGTTGCTGAGCCGCTGGGACGGCACCCGCTTCGATCTGAACAAGCTGCATCGCTTCACCAACGGACCCGTGAACCTGCTGGGCCATCTGCACTGGGACGCGTTGCGTCTATGGGCGGAGATCAAAGTCGGCCTGGCCCGTTACGCCGCCCAGTTCGACAGCCCGTTGGCCGGTGTTGGCGTGGACACCTGGGGTGTAGACTTCGCCCTGCTGGATGCAACCGGTCAACTGCTGGGCAATCCGTACCACTACCGGGACTCGCGCACCGACGGTATGCCGGAGCTGGCCTTCCAGCGGGTGCCGCGTCGCCACATCTTTGAACAGACCGGCATTCAGTTCATGCAGATCAACACACTGTTCCAGCTGTTCAGCATGCTCCAGGCCGACGATCCCCAACTGGACGTCGCTGACACTCTGTTGATGATGCCAGATCTGTTTCATTACTGGCTGACCGATCGCAAAGCAGTTGAATACACCGAGGCCACGACCAGTCAGATGTTTCACAGCCGGGAGCGGCGCTGGGCCACCGATTTGCTGACCCAACTGGGTATGCCTACCCACATTTTGCCACCGATTGTCGCCCCCGGAACCGTCTTGGGCAACCTGCGGCCTGAGGTGATGGACGAAGTGGGTTTGCATCAACCTGTGCCTGTCATCGCCCCTGGCAGTCACGACACCGCTAGTGCCGTGGCCGCCATCCCCGGTCTGGACGTGCACAGCGTCTACATCAGCAGTGGCAGCTGGAGCCTGATGGGTGTGGAGATCCCGGAACCGATCATCAACGATCAGACGCTGGCCCTCAACTTCACCAATGAGGGAGGCGTGGCCAACACCATCCGCCTGTTGAAGAATGTTGCTGGTCTGTGGCTGCTTCAGGAGAGTCGACGCCAGTGGCAACGGGAAGACGATGACTACAGCTGGGATGAGCTGTTGGCCCTGGCTGAGCAGGCCGAGCCGTTCCGTAGTCTGGTAGACCCTGACGCTGACGACTTTCTCAGCCTCGGCGATATGCCCGCTGCCATTCGGGTTTACTGTCGGCGCACCGGCCAGCCCGAACCGGCGAGTGTGGGTGCCGTCGTCCGCTGCTGCCTGGAAAGCTTGGCCCTGAAATATCGTTGGGTGCTGGATGCTCTGGAAACGCTGATCGGTCGCCGACTGGAGACCATTCGCATCGCCGGAGGCGGCAGCCAGAACCGTCTGCTGTCCCAATTTACGGCCGATGCCTGCCAGCGGCTGGTGGTGACCGGCCCGGTGGAAGCCACCGCCCTGGGCAACGTCATGTTACAGGCGATTGCCACCGGCCACCTGCCGGACGTTTCCACCGGTCGCCAGGCCATCGCAGCCTCGGTCGACCAGGGACAGTTTGAGCCCGGTCCCAGGGCCGCCTGGGAAGAGGCGTTTGCTCGGTTTAAGGACCTTTTGCACTAGAGAGAGTCGATTGCGATGAACGACCACCATACGGCCTACGAAGTTTTGAAAGAAACTCTGGAAGCCCAAGGCATTGACGTGAATTCCGTGAAGGAAGCGTTGAAAGCCCAGCGGATCGAGACGCCCAGTTGGGGCTATGGCAACAGCGGGACTCGTTTCAAAGTTTTTCCGTGGCCCGGTGCTGCCCGGAACGCCTACGAGAAGCTGGCCGACGCCGCCTTCATCCACCGGCTGACCGGCATCGCGCCTTCGGTGGCGCTACACATTCCCTGGGACAAAGTGGATGATTGGACTGCGCTCAACCAGTACGCTGCCGAACAGGGGGTAAACATCGGAGCCATCAACCCCAACGTTTTCCAGGACGACGTTTACAAGTTCGGCTCCGTTTGCCATTCCGACGCCGACGTTCGCCAACAGGCCATAGATCACATGCTGGAATGCATCGAAATCATGAAACAAACCGGCTCCACAGACCTGAGCCTGTGGTTTGCCGACGGCACCAACTTCGCCGGTCAGGACAGCATCCGGGCACGCAAGCGTCGCATGGAGGCTGGGCTCAGCGAAGTGTATGCAGCGCTTCCCGAAAATGGCCGCATGTTGGTTGAGTACAAATTCTTTGAGCCCGCCTTCTATCACACCGATTTGGCCGACTGGGGCATGGCGGCCACCCTGGCCCGTAAACTGGGTCCCAAAGCGATGGTGCTGGTGGATACCGGTCATCACGCCCACGGGACAAACATCGAACATATCGTGGCGTTTTTGCTGGATGAGAGGTTGCTGGGCGGCTTCCACTTCAACAACCGCAAATACGCTGATGACGATTTAATCGTGGGGTCGATCAACCCGTTTGAGCTCTTTTTGATTTACAACGAATTGATCGATGCCGAGAACGATCGTGACGACTCGGTGTCGACCTGTGCGAAGAATGTCGCTTACATGATCGACCAGAGCCACAACATCGAACCCAAACTTGAGGCAATGTTACAATCCGTGCTCAATTGCCAGGTGGCCTATGCCAAAGCTCTGCTGGTAGACCGGATGGCCTTGGCCGAGCGGCGTGCTGAAAAAGATGTGTTAGGGGCTCATCGCGTGCTGACCGATGCCTACGAGACCGACGTTCGCCCGTTGCTGACCCAGGTCCGGATTGAGATGGGGCTACATCCCGATCTTATTGCTGCTTATCGTGCCAGCGACTATCCGGCCAAAGTCGCCGAAGAGCGAGGCCGCGCTGAGGGCTCCGGTAGCGGATATCCGGGTGCGTGAGGCAGCGTTAGCGCCGTTTCTCGATCAAGCTTTCAGGTCAATCAATATTTTGGCAAACTTGCCAGGTGCGGCATCCCAGTCACGGAATGCCTGTGTGGTTTTATCAAAAGGGTATATCTCAGTCACCATGTCCATAAAAGGTCCTTGCTGCTGTTCCAGCATCTCGATCACAGAATGTATATGACCCGTCCGGCAAACGCGACGACATCCACAGCCAATCGAAATGTCTCAGGCAGGCCGACGGCTTCGACCGCCACGTTGACACCTTCACCACCGGTCAGTTCATCGACAACGGACAGCACGTCCTCAGGACCCAACTCGGGCTCGTCTATGTCGATGGTCTCTACTTTTCTGGGCTCTAAGGCGGCAATCGCTTTCATAATCGGTAGAATCTCGTGGCGGTTTCGCCCCAAATATTAGCCTGTTCTTCGGTTGAGAACTGCTCGACGTAATCGGAGACGATCTGGGCCACATCGGTATACGTGCCTGCCAACGTGCAGACCGGCCAATCGGATCCGAACATGATGCGCCGGGGGCCAAACGCCTCGAAGACGACGTCGAGATACGGGCGAAAATCATCGGGCTTCCAGGCTTTCCAGTCAGCCTCAGTCACCATTCCGGAGACCTTGCAGAAGACATTGGGAAACGCCGCCAGACGCCGAATATCCGCGGCCCATGGCATCAGCTTCCCATCCTTAATGGGGGGTTTAGTGATGTGATCCAGCACAAAGCGTTGCTCTGGAAACTTCTCTACCAACTCATAGGCCACAGGCAGGTGTCGGGGAAAGATCAGGATATCGTAAGCCAGATCGAACTCTGAGAGCGTCTCCAGGCCCTGGATAAAATCCTCACGCAGCATAAATCGGTCGTCAAGCTCGTCTTGCACGACATGGCGAACGCCGCGGAACTTGGGATGTGCGCAAAAACGTTCCAGTTGTCCACGGAGCTCGGGGTTGCGTAAGTCTACCCAACCGACGACCCCGTTGATGAACGGATACCGATCGGCTAATTCCAGTAGCCAGTTGGTTTCCTCCAGGGTCTGGCGGGCTTGGACCGCAACCGTTCCCTCGATGCCTGCCGATGCCAACAGTGGAGCCAGGTCATCAGGCAGAAAATCCTGTTTGAGAATTTTCATATCTGGGCCGATCCAGTCGTATGCTTCCGGCGTATAGTGCCAGAAGTGTTGATGCGCGTCGACCTTCATGATTGTTTTTCTACAGCGCTGGGATCATGGTTCTCTGGACGTCCCTCTTTCCAACAAACGTCCGCGACCGGCTCGATCATCTCCAACATTTCGCTAAGCAGTTGGGGATCTGGGGCAACCCCCACGGCTTTGACATTTCTATCGACATGTGTAACCTTGCTCATGCCCACCAGGGTGGTGGCGACGGCATCGTGAGCCAGGGTGAATTGCAACGCCAGCTCTGCGATGTCTACACCTCGGCTCCGACAGTAGTGAGCTACCTGTCGCCCGACCTCGACGACCTTTTTGGGGGCTGGATGCCAGTCTGGCGCCCCTAGCTCGGTTAGAACGCCCATGTGCAGGGGCGAGGCGTTGATTAACCCAATGTCGTTTCGTTTGGCTACTGGTGTCAAAACATCGTCCATGGACGTGTCCATCAGGTTATAACGACAGTACGACAGGATCGTGTCAACCTCGGCGGCCTCGGACACGTCCTTCAGTATATGGAGTGGATAGCCGGTGATGCCCACGAATCGAACTTTTCCCGATCGCTTCAGCTTGTGCATCGCCGGCAGAGTCTCGTCGATGATCTGTGATTTGTTTCCGAATTCGATATCATGGGCCTGGAACAGATCAATGTAATCCGTTTTCAATCGGGAGAGACTCTCTTCCACCGATCGGATGATGCGCTCGGCCGAGAAATCGAAATTTTCTCTGTCGTAACGTCCGGCTTTGGTGGCCAGGATGATTTTGTGTCGATGTCCGACGAGGGCTTGTCCCAGTCGTGTTTCGGCCAGCGTTCGGCCGTAATAGGGTGAAACGTCGAGATAGTTGATCCCTCTTTCTATGGCATAATGAACCGCCCGGTCTCCCTCTTGGGGGTCGATCACGCTGAATTCATTGCCGAGCGGTGATGCTCCAAATCCAAGCACGGAAACCTTCAGGCCTGTGTTTCCTAACGTTCTGTAGATCATGTCTGACATTCTATCAGAGGGAGGGGGATCAACCTTTGATCGCTCCGACCAACAGTCCACGAGAAATGTATCGTTCCAAAGCCATGGCCATGGCGATCACCGGAACGATCATGATTAAGATGACAACAGACATGTACCACCACTGAGGACCTCGGGTGGCATTCATCGCGGCCACCAAAAGGGGCATGGTTTGAGCATCTGCACTGGAGAGGAATAGGGCAAGCAGATACTCGTTCCAGGAGAAAACCACGACCAGCAAGAAGGTGGCCACCAGCCCCGGGACTGCAAGGGGCAGAACGATGGACCAGAAGATTCGATAACGCGATGCTCCATCGATGGCCGCAGACTCTTCCACATCGACGGGAATATCCATAAAGTAGTCTCGCATGAGCCAGACCACGATCGGTAGATTAACGGCGATATAAGTGATGATCAAAGCGGTCCGTGTATCGAGCAGACCGAGTCGTTGGAACAAGACGTAGATGGGGAGCACGACCACCACCGGCGGCAAGATGCGTGTAGAGATCATCCAAAAGGCGATATCTTTGTTAGCTAAGGAGCGCTTAAACCGCCGGCCGATCGTCTGCAACGCCACGATGAAAATTGCGCCTGCGGCGATCACGGCCCCTGGCCAGGGGACTCGACCGTACCGCATGAAGATGATGGCCAGGGCAACAGAACCGATGAAGGTGAAGATCGCACCGATGCGCGGCCGGTACTGGAAGCGCGTCAAGCCATAGGCCGCCGCCGTCCCCAGCATCAGGGTCAGTGCCGAACTGACGAGGGAGATGATCACGGTGTTAATGTAAGGCCTCAGCGTATCGTTGCCCAGATCGACGAAGATGTAGTTCCAGGCATGAGATGAGGGTTTGAAATCGGCGAATGGCACATAGAAAGGACCTTGGTTCACGTCGAGGGGAATCTTCAGCGAAGTGACCACCAGCCAGTACAGCGGAAAGAGCACGACGAACGCCCATGCGCCGAGTGCCAGGTATGACAACGCCATGGCTGCAGGAGACATGGATTGAAGCGACTTTCGTCGAAACAGTCTTTTCATCTCTTTATCGTCTCTCCATCACTTTGCTATAAATGAGATTGAAGTAGGACAATGCGATCAAGGTCACAACAAAGAGCAACATATAGGCAATGGCTGCGGATCCTCCCACGTCAAGGGTTCGCCAGACGAAGAACGAATGTAACGTCATGGACTCGGTGGCAGTGCCCGGACCTCCGTTGGTCAGAATGTTGGGCAGGTCTACAATCTTGAACGCTTCGATCATGCGAATCAAGATGAGGGTGGCACTGACCGGCAAGATCTGGGGCACGGTGATATACCGAAAGCTCTGCCATCGGTTGGCGCCGTCCACCCAAGCGGCTTCAAGTTGATCGGTCGATCGACTTTCTAACGCGGCGAGCAGCACGATGAACATAAACGGGGTCCATTGCCACAGGTCACCGATCATCACGGCGGCGCGCGCGCCCCAAGGATTGGTGACCCACGAGAAGTTGGCCAGTCCTAACCCCTGCCAGATCGGGTTGAGCGGTCCCTTATCCGTATCGGTCAGCATGCGGAACAGGTAAGCGATGCCCACTGGTGTGATCATCATCGGCAGCAAAAAGACGGTGCGAAAGAACCGCCGACCCGGGAGGCGCTGTACAGCAAGCAAAGCCAGTCCAAGCCCTAGCAAGTACTGAAAAAATATGCCGACGAAAACGTAGATCAACGTGACGCCGAGCGTCCCGGGCCGACCTGCTGAATTGACCGTCTGGACCAGCAACAGGACGATTGACAGGACCACGACGGTGGTCACCACACGCCAGGAAAACCTCCCGATCGTAAACCGTTCTCGGCGCAAAGATCGCACCAGGAAGAAGACCAACAGTGCAGCGATGACGGCGAAGATCAGCCAGCCCACCGGTGACGGGTCGGCGAACACACCCAAGAAATGCTTTTTCTGGGTGCCGAACAGCAATTTGCGATAGTGTGACACGCCGACGAATTTGGTCGTAAACCCACCCCTGACGAACCGGAGGCGGGAGAATGATAGAGAAAGAGAGGCGACCAACGGGAAGATCGATAACAGGAGTATGATGAGAACAGCAGGGAGCACAAAGACTCTGCCCGCCTGGCGATCCGCTCGAGTGGTGAGGTAATGCAATTGTCTTTGCAACGTCATCACCCGTTCAAACAGAAAGAGTCCTCAAGGCTCGACCCGGTGCGAGTCGAGCCTTGAGGTAGACGCGCTTCAACTGGCTAAGTCTATCGTTGGACACTGAGGCTGGTGAGGTAGGCTTCGAGTTGAGCCTGGCGGCCCTCCTCGTCGGTGATCTCCTCCCAGCCCTCCTCAATTTGGGCCATGGTCTCTTCCAGGGTGAGCTCGCCGGCCAAGAACTGTGAGATAGCCGTGTCGAGGATCACCTGCTGATAGCGTTGGTTCCTGGGAACACGTAGGTCGAGGATCATGTTCGGGCTGTTGAGGCTGTCTTCAATCGCGCCGAGGTAGTTGACAGCCGCATCTCGACTGAAGCCCGCCTTGATCCACAGATCGAGATTCTCGAACTGCGAGATACGATAAGGGTTGAAGCCCGTGATCCCGATGGTGACGTCCTCGTTGGCCTGAGCCGGCTGGCTCATAAAGGAGAAGAACGCATAGGCCGCGTCCTTAACCCTGGGATCTGTACCGGAGTTGATGCCGCCTGACCACCCTCCAAACGCCGCAAAGGGTGCGTGGTTGACCCCATTCACGGCAAATGGGCAGGTGCTCGAGTCGCAGAGAACCAATTTGCCGGTGCGCCGATCCAGTACCCGGGTCGTTCCCGGCAGGATGACGGCGCCGACCTTGCCCTGAACTACGGAAGTGTCCGGATCAACGGCCAACGGGCCGATGTCTCCCCAATCGATGGACAGGGCACAACGACCGGAGGTAAACAGGCCGCGCGTATCGCCCACATCGAGGTTCAGTTCGTCAGGTGGCCCGTACTTGGTGGTCTCCTTGTAGATGCGAAGCACCTCGGCGAACGCCTCGTTGTTGACCAACGGCTTCAAGGTGAATCGATCGAAGAACGCCCCCTGTTGTGTACCCTGGGTCTGCAGGAAGGCGCCTGCTACGGACCAAATCGCCCAGTAGGCCTGAGCGTTACGCTTCTTGGAGATACAGGATCCAAAGTCCGGTTCTCCATCTCCGTTCAGATCCCTGCCATGGAAGAACTGCGCGATGAGCACGTATTCTTGCCACGTCTCCGGCGGGGTCAAACTGGCCTGTTCCAACAGGTCACTGCGATAGTAGACCATCTGGAAATCGCCATCTAACGGAATGGTTAAGATCCGGCCACCAAAGGTGGCACTGAAGTCACGAAAGAACGTACCGATGTCTTGCCACTCCAACGCGGAGTCTGCGTTGACTCGACCTGTCAGATCTTCCATGATCTCAGCCGGAACGAAGTCTGCCATCCACTGGGGTGCGAACACCCAAGCATCAAAGCTGTTCGTCCCGGTTACCGCATCGGTCAAGATCTTTTGGAATAGATCGCTGAACGGAACGGTGATGACGTTGATCCTCGCACCGGTCATTGCTTCGAAGACAGGGGCGCGGCGCTGGAGCGGTTCGGCGATCTGTGGGCCGGTGAACGTCAATATGTTGACCTCTACCCCTCTGAACTGGGCAAAGGCAGGAATGGCGGTGAGGGTCGTGATGAGCGTGAGCAACACCAACAACATCGACAGTTTAGCTCTCATGAACAACCTCCTTAATTTTTAGCGCTGTATAGCGCTGTATGCGAGACCCTGTACCTCAGGGTTATTGGATCGTTGACATCACCTCCTCCATAAATTAATTTTATCAAACTCGTCGGACTGCTGCAACCCGTCTAGCGGTAGAAGGGGAGCGTGACGACCTCGGCGAGTATCGGATCGGCTTCGGCATTGCGAACTACGACCGGGGTACCGGGATCGTTATGGCCCCGGCGTATATAGGCGAGCGCGATCGGCCGGTCTAGTGCCGGGGAGTAGATGCTGCTGGTGATCCAACCGATCTCCTGGTCCTCCTTAAAGATCTTGCTGGCCACGGGTGGGGGAGCGGCTCCCTCGATCACCAGGCCACGAAGCTTTTTGCCTACCTCACCGTAGGCCTTCACCCGGGCGATGATCTCCTGACCGATGTAGCAGCCCTTGGTGTAGCTGATGGCCCGCTCTTCCAGATCCGCCTCTATCGGCAGGCGGGTCTGATCCATGTCGATCCCGAACCACGGAATCCCCGCCTCGACACGCAGCAGGTTGAGGGCGTGCATGCCCACAGGTGTCACCGAGGGTTCGGTGCTCCTCAGCTTCTGCCATAGGGCCGGCGCATCGTCCCGAGCCACAACGAGATCGAAGCCCGTCTCCCCCGTTTGATCGTGTCGAATGATCTCCACCGACAGTCCATCGATCCCGGTGTCGAAGTGTTGGAACCCCTTGAGCGGTGGAAGCGGTTTCCCCAGCCGATCGGTGAGCTCATCGGCCGCCCGGGGGCCCTGAAACGACAGGATCGCCAGTTCTGCGCCTCGATTGCGGAGTTCGACCTGTTCGCTGATAATGGATCGGTCGAGTATCTCCATGACCGTTTCGTTCAACTCCCCGAGGCAGTCCAACCACAGGAGATCAGGGAAGATATAGACACGGAGATCGGCGATCATCCTGGCTTGTGCGGTCGTCATCGCGGCATAGCAACCATCGCCGGCCTCAAGCGACGCGACGTCGTTGGTGGTTAACCCGTGAACGAACGAGATGCGGTCGGGTCCGGTCACCTCGATGATGGAGCGGAACGAACTGTCGAGCAGGCCGACCGCCTGGCGATCGAACCACCGCTCGTGATCCACGAGCACGAT
>JBHIAT010000104.1:0-12847 GCA_046758705.1 Bipolaricaulia bacterium | reverse complement strand
GATCGAGACGGGCTCAAAGCAGAACTACACCGAGATCACCCCCGACGGCCGCTACCTCGTCAACGCCGCGCGGTTCACCGACACCTATCAGTTGATCGGTGCCGACCCGTCTCATCCGGACTTTGGCACGGTGGTGGCCCAATACAACACGTACGCCAACGCCGGACCGTGCGACATGACCATCCGAGAGGATGGCCGATACGCCTTCGACCCCGATCGTCACAGCGACGCGATCGCCGTCCTCGATCTAAACAGCTTTGAGGTCGTCGCGGTGGTGCCGGTCGAGCCGCTGGTCGGTGATCGCCCCGATCCGTTCATGGGGACGATCTCCCCCGACGGACGGTTCTTCTTCGTGGAGAACACCGAAGGCGACGGGACCGAGTCGGTCTGGGACGTGAGCGATCCGCTCAATCCGGTGGAGCTCAAGCGCTTCACTCAGCAGGACGGCCTTGGCCTCGGGTCGCTCACCGATGAGTTCACCCCAGATGGGCGGTTCAACTTCATCATCAACCGCAGTTCCAGCGACCTGAACGTCGTCGATCTAAACAGTCTGGAGATCGTGGACACGATCGCGTTCCCCCCAGGGAGTAACCCGGTGACCGGCGACTTCTCCGTCGACGGTCACAAGTTCTACGTAACGCTCCCCGGGCGCGACGCGGTGGCAGTAATCGACGTGGCCGAGCAACGGGTGATCGATACCGTCAAGGTCGGGCCGCAGCCTGTTGGAGTCATCGCCCAGAGGACCACGGTGCCGGAAACGGCTGGTGTGGACAGGCCATTGGGGCTTGCGTACCAGACTGGCAGACAGTTCGACGAAAACTGCCCGTTCGCCTGCTGCGGAAAGGTGTAACGGCCACATGGAGACCGGTACGCTGCTAAAACGGGGCTTTGAGATCGCTTTGGCGGTTGCGCTCATCGCCTCCGGGGTCGTCAGCTTCGCTGCCCTAAACCGGGACTATCCGAACGCAGATCTGCTCGTCTCTTCGGAGTGGCTGCGCGCCCGCCTCAGCGATCCAAACGTGCGCATTGTCGACGCCCGGGGACCGCTGAAGTATCGAGCTGGCCATATCCCAGGGGCGGTCAACATCTCGGATCGGGATGTGCACACCTGGACCCGGGGGGTCGCCCGGTTGGTCGCCCCTGAGGAGCAGATCGAGGCGGTCTTCGGACGTGTCGGCATCGATCGGGATACGACGGTCGTCGTCTACAGCGACCCCGACAATTTGTGGGCGGCCCGTCTCTTCTGGATCCTGGAGCTTTACGGGCACCCCACCGTGAAAATCCTGAACGGCGGGATCGGAGCGTGGCAGCAGGCAGGTGGTGAGTTGACCGAGACGGTCTCGGAGGTCTCTGAGCGGACATTCGACGCCAAACCCGTCTCCGATCGGATCATCACCGCCGCCTGGTTGACCGATCATCTCGAAGATCCCGGGCTACGCATCGTCGACGCCCGGCCGATGGCCGAATATCTCGGTCAGAGTTCTCGAGCCCGGCGGGACGGTCGTATCCCGAACGCAGCCTCGCGCCCCTGGTCCGAGGTACTCGACCGAGACGGGCACCTGGCCCGCTCCCTCGACCTCCAGATCCGCTTTGAGGATGCCGATGTGGACAGGAACCATACGGTCGTCATCTACAGCCAGACGGGGGTCGAGGCGGCCGTCGACTATCTGGCACTGCGGCTGCTCGGCTATCCGGATGTGCGCCTCTACGATGGCTCCTGGGCCGAGTGGGGCAACGACACACAGCTGCCGATCGCCGTCGCAGTCAGCGGATCGGGCGGCCAGCCGGGTGGCGCTCGGAGCACCTGCTGGTAGGTCAGGAATGAGGAAGAGGAAGAGGTAACGTTATGACCAGCTTGATGGTGAAGATCTTCTTGGGGCTGATCATGGGCCTAGGCTTCGGGTATGCGTTGCAACGCGGACGGTACTGTGTTAACACCGCGTTCCGGGATATTACCCTGATTAAGGACAGCACGCTGCTGCGCGCCTGGGCACTGGGACTGGTCGTCCAGATGGTCGGGGTCAACCTGCTCGCTACCTTCGGGGTCCTGACGCTCGACCGAGCGCCGTTCTTCTGGATGGCCAACATCGTCGGCGGTTTTCTATTCGGCATAGGGATGGTTCTGGCCGGTGGGTGCGCTAGCGGTACCTGCTACCGCACCGGCGAAGGGATGCTGGGCTCGATGATCGCGTTCCTCGGCTTCGGGATCGCCACAGTGGCGACCGATGTCGGCTTCCTGAGCCCGATCCAACGCTACCTCCGCGAGACGACCCTCCAGGTTCGCGGCGAGACGCCCGACCTGGCTAACCTGTTCGGGGTGAACCCCTGGATCATCATCGTGGTCGTGGTGATTCCCGTAACGCTATGGCTGGTTCGGGCCAGCCGCTCCCAGTACCGCAGCAGCGGCTGGCAGTGGCAGACTACCGGCTTGATCATCGGGGCCATTAGTGTCATCGCCTGGCTCAGCTCCACCGCCACCGGCAGGAACTACGGACTGTCGGTCACCGGACCGATCCGCTCGCTGTTCCGCTATCTGTTCGAAGGAGATGTGGCGTTCCTCGACTGGGGAACCTTCATGCTGATCGGGCTGCTAATCGGTGCCGGAATCGGCGCTTATCTCTACGGTGAATCGAAGCTGAGACTGCCCAAGCCGTCTCGAATCCTCCAGTCTCTGGGCGGCGGGCTGCTGATGGGCTTCGGCGCCCAGGTGGCCGGCGGGTGCACCATCGGCCACAGTTTCACCGGGCTTTCGGTCCTGGCGGTGAGCAGCCTGATGACGACGATCTTCATCGTGCTCGGTGCGTGGACGATGGTCTACTTCCTGTTCATGCGCCCTGCCGAGGTCCAGGCTCGGGTGCCGGAGCGTAAGTCGGTCCTGGAACTAGAAGCTTGAAACGGAGGTCACCACTATGGCCATCTATCAACTCGATATCCGCGGCGAGATCTGCCCCTACCCGCTCATCGCTACCAAAGAGAAGGTCGCCGAGTTACAACCGGGCGATCGGCTCGAGGTGTGGATCGACTACCCCCTGGCTCTCGACAACATCACCCGATGGGCGGAGAACGCCGGGCACCGCGTGGTGACGGTCGAGAGGACCGGCAACCCCGAATGGCGGCTGGTGATCGAGGTCGGCCCGACCTGAGTCCATTGCATGTAGCGAAAGGAGTTGTGATGGAAATCTACACGCTGTACGAGCATTCAGACTGGATGGACCCGATTTTGCGCGAGCTGGATCGGGCTGGGTTGCCACACGAAGAGTGGTTTATTCAAACCGGGCATTTCGACCTCAGCGAGGAGCCGCCGCAGGGCATCTTTTTCAACCGACAACGATCGCCAAAGCCTCTTTTCGCTGCGTGACGGGTTCGACGACCCGATCATCGACCAATACCTGGTCTTCATGCGCGCAAACGAGATCGACATCGCCGGGATCGAGTTCATCGAAGACAAGCAGGGCAACAAGATCACCTACGACATGAATGCGAACACGAACTATTCGCCGGGAGTCGAAGAGCGTCATGGCCTCAACGGGATGGCGACCGTAGTGCGCTTCTTGGCTCGAGAGCTGGAAGCCGTTGCAGCTCTGAATAGGCTGTAGACTGTAAGTCATTACCTGACCCACCCTGATCTTGACAAATCCGCCCGGCCGTGATATGATATTAAAGCGAAGTTAGACTAGGGAAATAAAATTAGCAATAGAAAATAGAACTGCGGGAGAGAAAATGCGGCTGGTGGATCTGCAACCGGGTGAGGCGGCGACTGTGGTTCGCCTGGACGTTGACGGCCAGGAACGCTGGCGCCTGGAAGATCTGGGGTTGCTGCCCGGAACCCGGGTGGTCGCGGAACTGGTCAGCCCGATCGGTGGCACGACCGCCTACCGCATTCGCGACTCGCTCATCGCCCTTCGCAACGAACAAGCCCAGCTGATTCACATCACACAGGAGGAGAGCCATCTGTGATGAACTCGACCCCCATCTCGCCCGGTTGTGACGGATGCCCGCATCTCATACGGATGGGCATCAAGATGGACAAGTGGGATTACGTGGTTGGCCTGGCCGGCAACCCCAACACCGGCAAGAGCACCGTCTTCAACGCACTCACCGGCCTCAGACAACACACGGGCAACTGGCCGGGCAAGACGGTCACGCGTGCCGAAGGCGGCTATCAGTACGACGGCCGTCGTTACAAGCTGGTCGACCTGCCCGGCACTTACTCGCTGCTCACCACCAGCCTGGATGAGGAGGTCGCCCGTGACTTCATCCTATTCGGCCAACCGGACGTCACCGTCGTCGTGGCCGATGCGAACCGCCTGGAACGCAACCTGAACCTGATCCTCCAGATGCTTGAGATTACCGACAGGGTGGTGGTATGCCTCAACCTGATGGACGAGGCCCAACGCCACGGTCTGGAAATCGATCATCGACGTCTGGCACGTGACCTGGGTGTCCCGGTGGCGCCGACGGCGGCGCACAAGCGCGAGGGCATCCCTGAGCTCATCCGGACGATCGGCGAGATGGCCACGGGCAAGTTCGTCACCAAGCCGTACCGTATCAACGGCAGGGACCCCGCTCTCAACCGGGCGGTGAGCGAGCTCGCTGCACAAGTCGAACAGGCATTTCCGGGATTGCCGAATGCACGTTGGGTTGCGGTCCGCTTGTTGGACGGCGATGAGCGCATCATGGAGGCGATGCAAACGCGCGAGCTGGGCGACTTGAGCCGGACCGCGGCGCCGCTATCCGTTCACCAGCGCACGATGGCGGAGGAGACCGCCGCATGACCGAACCGACAGGACAGACTGCCAACACCGACAGCATTCTCGCCTCTGCGGTGTCACTGCGCCGGCAAGTCGGCGACTTCCACGACCGCCTGATGGAGTCGATCTACACGGATGCGGCGCGTATCGCAGATCGCGCCGTCAGGCGGAGCGATGAACGACGGCGCTTCGATCTGCAGCGCACCATCGATCAGGCAGTGACCAGCCGCATCTGGGGCTTCCCGATCATGCTGTTGCTGCTGGCGGTGGTCTTCTGGATCACGATCTCCGGCGCGAATGTGCCGTCCGACCTACTTGCCACCGCACTGCTCGACAAAATTCACCCCTGGCTGAAAAGCGTCTTCCAAGGCGCTGGCGCGCCGTGGTGGCTCACCGGCTTCTGGGTGGACGGCGTCTATCTGGCGACCGCCTGGGTCATTAGCGTCATGCTCCCGCCGATGGCCATCTTCTTCCCGCTGTTCACGCTGTTGGAAGACCTCGGTTACCTGCCGCGGGTCGCGTTCAATCTCGACCGGATGTTCAAGGGGGTGGGCGCGCACGGCAAGCAGGCGTTGACCATGAGCATGGGTTTCGGCTGTAACGCCGCTGGCGTGATCTCCACCCGCGTGATCGACAGTCCGCGCGAGCGCCTGATCGCAATCATCACCAACAACTTCTCGCTCTGCAACGGGCGCTGGCCCACTCAGATCCTGATCGCGACCATCTTTATCGGCGCGTTGGTCCCTGCCGCGTTTGCCGGCCTTGTCTCGGCAGCGGCGGTGGTCGGTGTCGCGGTGCTGGGCGTGGCGCTCATGTTCGCCGTCTCGTGGTTCCTGTCTCACACCTGGCTCAAGGGCGAAGCATCCGCCTTCAGCCTGGAACTGCCCCCCTACCGCCCGCCACGCATTCTGCAGACGATCTATACGTCGATCATCGACCGCACCATTTTCGTGCTCGCCCGTGCGGTGGTGTTCGCGGCCCCGGCGGGCGGCGTCATCTGGCTGATCAGCAATATCAACATCGGCGGCGTGAGCATCGCCGAGCACCTGATCAACGGGTTGAATCCGATCGGTCTGGCCATCGGCCTCAACGGCGTGATTCTGCTGGCGTTCATTGTCGCCATCCCTGCCAACGAGATCGTCATCCCGACGATCCTGATGCTCACCGTGATGTCCCTCGGGATGACAGGTGTGAGCGAAGGCGCGGGCGTGATCTTTGAGCTCAAATCCGAGGGGGCGGTTCTCGATATCCTCAAGGTAGGGGGCTGGACGCTGCTAACCGGGATCAACTTGATGCTGTTCAGTCTGGTCCACAACCCATGTAGCACCACGATTTACACCATCTGGAAGGAGATCCGAAGCGGTCGCTGGACGCTCGTCTCGACGCTGTTGCCCGTCGTCATGGGCCTCGCGTTGACCTTCATCGCCACCCAGGCGTGGCGGCTGTTGAGTTGAAAAGTTGAACGACAGCCGCGAGAATCAAGAGTCAGGATATGAGCATGAAAGGCGAAGGAGTTCGAGACCAGCGCATTCTCTTCGTTCCGCGGAAGGGTGATGAGAAGCGCTGTGCCGATCTGCTGATCGAGACGTTAAGCACCTATAAAGGCGTGGTCTCGGCAGAGGTCGACCAGCAAACCTCGACTCTCACGTTACGCTACGATCCCCAACTCATCTCTTTGGAGAGGGTGGACAGGTTGGCCAGCCGGCTCGGCATGAAACTCGACAAGCGATTTGAGCGCTGCACCCTGCACCTCGAGGGCACGAGCTGTCGGGATTGTTCCCTAGCCGTGGAACGGGATCTGCGCCGGTTGGACGAGGTCACCTGGGTGACCGTTAACCCCGCAGCTGCGGAGATCAGTGTAGAGTATGAAGCCGCCGGTGGGGCGACGCTGAGCAAGATCGAGAAACGAATCCATGCGCTGGGCTACGAGGTGAAGACGGGCAAAGGGGAGGGGTGGCGACGCAACTGGATGGCCACCCTGACGGTGCTCTGTGGCGTGTTTCTGATCTCAGCATGGCTCATGGGCCGCTTTACCACCGCCTCTACACTCCAACTCGTTCTCTATCTGCTTGCCTATATGACGGGGGGGTACTACGGTGCCCTGGAGAGCTTCCGCGCGCTGCGGTCTTTGACCCTGGATATCAATGTCCTGATGGTCGTTGCCGCTTTGGGAGCCGCGGCAGTCGGCCGATGGGGCGAGGGAGCCATTCTCCTGTTCCTGTTCTCGCTGAGCACCACCCTGGAGTCTTACGCCATAGGTCGCACCCGCCAAGCCATCCGCGTTCTGATGGACCTCAGCCCCCAGGAAGCCTCGGTGAAACGGGACGGGAGGGAAGTGAAGCTTCCCGTCGAGCAGCTTGAGGTCGGTGACATCGTCCTCGTCAAGCCCGGGGAGCGGATATCCGCCGATGGAATCGTCGTCCGGGGAGCATCGACGGTCGATCAATCGCCGATCACGGGTGAGTCTCTCCCGGTTGACAAAGAGGAGAGCGATGGAGTGTACGCAGGTACCATCAACGGCCAGGGTGCCCTCAAGGTGCAGGTCACCAAGCGCGCCGACGATACGACGTTGGCTAAAGTCATCCGGATGGTGGAGGAGGCCCAAAGCCATAAGGCTCCCACCCAGCGACTCATCGATCGGTTCAGCCAACCCTATGCGCTGACCGTCATCGGCGCCACGCTGCTCGCCATCCTGATCCCGTATCTATTCTCCGATCAAGAGCTTCGAGATGCCTTCTACAGAGCGATGATCCTGTTGGTCGTCGCTTCCCCGTGTGCTCTGGTCATCTCCACCCCCGCTTCCATCTTATCTGCGATCGCCAATGCCGCGCGCCAGGGTATCCTGTTCAAAGGAGGGGTCCATCTGGAAAATGTCGGGGACGTCCGGGTGGTCGTCTTCGATAAGACGGGCACGCTGACGACCGGCCGACTGCAGGTGACCGATGTCATCCCGATGAGTGGCTTACCCGAAGATGAGCTGCTGCAGCTGGCTGCCTCCGTGGAACGGCTATCGGAGCATCCCGTCGCCGAAGCGATCGCGGCCACGGCCCGGGCCAGGGAGCTGATGTGCTCTGACGCTTCGAACCTCAGAACCATCCGGGGACAAGGGGTTCAGGCAAACGTCGATGGGCAGGAGATCTGGATCGGTAACACAAAGCTGTTTACCGAACGAGGACGAACGCTTCCCCATCCCGTGATTGAGAAGATGAGGGAGTTGGAGTCTCAGGGGAAGACAAGCATTGTGATCAGCGATGAGAAGCCGTTGGGCATCATCGCCGTAGCCGACACGATCCGTCCCGCCGCCCGACAAATCTCCGGGATGCTGAGGAAGGTCGGGGTGTCCAAGACCGTGATGCTCACCGGCGACCACGAACGAGTCGCAGGAGCCATTGCCGCCCAACTGGGTATCGATGAATACCGCGCCGGGCTGCTACCTGAGGATAAGGTCGAAGCGATCAACGGGTTGTTGGAGCGGTATGGCAAGGTGATCATGATCGGCGACGGAGTGAACGATGCGCCCGCGTTAACGACGGCCACTGTGGGCATGGCCATGGGGGTTGCAGGGACGGACGTGGCCTTAGAGACCGCCGATGTGGTCCTGATGGCCGATGATCTGTTGAAGCTTCCTTATGCGATCGATTTGAGCCGTCGGACCCGTCGGGTGATCCAGCAGAACCTCGCGTTCTCCGGGTTGGTCATCCTCGCCTTGATTCTCACCGCCCTGTTGGGGTTGACGACGTTGCCCCTCGGCGTCGTCGGACACGAGGGCAGTACTCTGTTGGTTGTGGTGAACGGCTTGAGGCTGTTGCGTCCCGTCAGATACAGATAGATTCCCACCTTCATTCTTCGGTGTACTGCCCAGATCATCCATACCTTGACAATCTCCCAAGACTTTGTTATGCTGGCAATGAAAAGTGGAGTAAAATAGTCCTATTTTTAAGAATAATAATGATTGTTACTGCTAAACAGGGGATAACCGTCCAGGTGCCGATAGAACAGGCAGAAAAACCAGGGTACAGGAGGAGGCTGTGGATCTATAGATTCCTTCTGGTTGTCACGCTCGTCGGACTCATCGCCGGGCCTGCGCAGGCCGGACCGGATCCCCTGATCGTCTACTCCGGTCGCAATGAGAATCTGGTCGGTCCGATCATCGAGCGATTCAGTGAGGTGACGGGGATCGAGGTCAAGGTCCGTTATGGGGAAACGGCCGAGCTGGCCGCGACGATCCTCGAGGAAGGGCAGAACAGTCCGGCCGACGTCTACTTCGCCCAGGATGCCGGGGCGTTGGGGGCGCTGGCTGTCGAGGGGCGATTGCACCGCCTCCCGGAGGCGCTGCTGGACCGCGTCGAGCCACGGTTCCGTTCACCGGATGGCCTGTGGGTCGGCATCACCGGCCGAGCCCGTGTCGTCGCCTACAATACAGACCAAGTGAGTCAGGCGGAGTTGCCGGTGTCGATCTGGGAGTTTACCGACCCGAAATGGCGGGGACGGATCGGCTGGGCTCCTCTCAACGGCTCGTTCCAGGCGTTCATCACCACCCTGCGGGTGACTCAGGGCGAGGCACGGGCTGAAGCATGGCTGCGGGCCATCCGGGGCAACCGCCCCAAGGTCTACCGCAACAACACTGCGATCGTCGACGCCCTCGGCCGAGGCGAGATCGCCGTCGGGTTTGTCAATCACTATTATCTATATCGGTTCATCGCGGAGCGCAGCGAGTCGTTCCCGGTTGCCAACTACTACCTGAAGGGTGGTGATCCCGGCGCTCTGATTAATGTCGCCGGGGTTGCGATCGTCGACACCTCGGACCGCATCGAGATCACCGAACGGTTCATCGCGTTTCTGCTTTCCGAGGAGGCACAGCGGTACTTTGCGGAGCAGACCTACGAGTATCCGCTGGCTGCAGGCATGGAAGTCGACCCCCGCCTGGTGCCGTTGGATGAGATTCAGACTCCTGAGATCGACCTCAGTGATCTTGAGGATCTGCGGGGCACGTTGCGTCTGTTGCAGAAGGTAGGTGTTCTCTAAAGTGAAAGTGGAAGCCGAGGTCGTTTCCACCCCTTCGACGGAGGGTCGGCGCATCCGACCCCCCATCCCGGCGTCGTTGACAATTCCGGCGGCGCTGGTGGCGATCGGGATGCTGCTGCCGTTAGGGTATCTGATCGTGCGGGCCAGCGGGGCCGGCGACGTCGCCGATCTGATCCTCCGATCTCAGACGGTTCGAATCCTGGGGAACACCGTCCTGTTAGCGATCTCCGTAACCGCCGCCGCGGTGGCGATCGCGGTTCCGCTCGCCTGGATTACCGTGCGTACCGATCTGCCCTTACGTCGGCTGTGGACGGTGCTCACCGCTTTGCCGCTCGCGATCCCCTCCTACGTTGGGGGGTTCGTCATCGCCGCCGCGCTTGGCCCGCGGGGCCTGTTGCAACAGCTCCTCGAGATCCTGTTCGGTGTGGAGCGTCTACCCGAGATCTACGGCTTCCCCGGTGCGTTCCTCACCTTGACCGTGTTCAGCTATCCGTACGTGTTGCTCAGCGTACGGGCCGGCCTGCAGCGGCTCGATCCGGCCCTTGAGGAAGCATCCCGGAATCTCGGCCGGGGGTTCTGGGCCACCTTTCGCCGCATCACCCTGCCACAGCTCCGCCCTGCGATCGCTGCCGGAGCGTTGTTGGTCGCGCTCTACACGTTGAGCGATTTTGGTGCGGTGTCGCTGATGCAGTTCGACTCGTTCACCCGGGTGATCTATCTTCAGTACCAGGGCTCGTTCGACCGTAGCTTTGCCGCTGTCCTCGGGTTGATGCTCGTCGCGCTGACTCTGATCCTGCTCGTCGTAGACCTGCGGATGCGTAGCCGTGGGGTCAGCTACCACAGAAACGGCCTCGGTTCGGCCCGCCCGCCGATGCGAATACGTCTCGGCCACTGGCGCTGGGTCGCCCTGGGATTCTGTTTGCTGGTGACCTTGGTTTCGTTGGCGCTGCCCGTCACGGTCATCCTGTTCTGGCTGGTTCAAGGGGCAGCGAACGGAGAGGCGTCGTTCTCCGTGCTCGCTCCGACGTTGAACTCGGTGATCGTCTCGGCCCTGGCGGCCGGAGCGGTGGTGCTTGCTGCGCTGCCGGTGGCGATCCTGTCGGTCCGCCACCCGGGGTGGCCGAGCACGCTGCTCGAACGCATTGCCTATACCGGTTACGCCCTGCCGGGAATTGTGGTCGCGCTCTCGCTCGTCTTCTTCGCCGCCAACTACACCCCCTGGGCTTACCAAACGATGACGCTGCTGATCTTCGCCTACGGAGTCCTGTTCCTGCCACAGGCACTGGGACCGCTACGTGCCTCCCTGTTGCAGGTCAGCCCGAACGTCGAGGAGGCGGCGCGCGGCCTGGGCCGTACGTTACCCCGGGTGTGGCTCACCGTCACTGCGCCTCTGATCCGGCCGGGCTTGTTCGCCAGAGCCGCGCTCGTCTTTCTCACGACCATGAAGGAGCTTCCCGCCACCCTGCTGCTCAGCCCGATCGGCTTCAACACGCTTGCCACTCGGGCCTGGGCCGCAGCCAGTGAGGGGTTTTTCGCACGAGCGGCGGCCCCGGCGCTGTTGCTGGTGTTGGTTTCCTCGCTTATGTTGGCTCTGCTTCTCAACCGGGAGCGGATTCAAGGAAGGTGAGCTGTCCGATGTTTCGCGATCCGGCGATCCGTTGTTGTGACGTGAAAAAACATTTCGGCTCAGTTCGGGCCGTTGACCATGTCAACCTGACTCTGGAACACGGACGGTTTCTCTCCCTGCTCGGACAGAGCGGTTGCGGCAAGACGACCGTGTTGCGGTTGATCGCCGGCTTCGAGGTTCCCGACGCGGGAGTGATCGAGATCGGCGGTCGGGTCGTGGCCGGACCGGAGACCTACCGCCCCCCGGAGGAACGGCGTGTGGGAATGGTCTTCCAGGACTATGCGCTCTTTCCCCATCTGAGCATGTTCGAGAACGTCGCGTACGGTCTGGAACGCGGACCCGGGCGAGCAGAACGGGTTCGGGAAGTGCTGGAGTTGGTCGGTCTGGTGGGCCTGGAGTCACGCCTGCCCCATGAGCTGTCCGGAGGTCAACAGCAGCGGGTCGCCCTGGCCCGAGCGCTGGCGCCACGCCCCGACCTCGTCCTCCTCGATGAACCGTTCTCGAACCTCGACGCCGGATTGCGGATTCGGATGCGGACCGAGGTGCGTGAGGTTCTGCGCCAAGCTGAGGCGACCGCGATCTTCGTCACCCACGACCAGGAGGAGGCGTTGAGTCTGACCGATGAGGTGGCGGTGATGCAGGATGGATGGATCGTCCAGCAGGCGACCCCCGAAGAACTCTATCGGCATCCGGCCACCCGTGAGATCGCTGCGTTCGTCGGGGAGGCCAACTTCCTGTCCGGAGAGGTCCGGGGCGATCGGATCATCTGTGAGCTGGGGACGTTGCCCCTGCAGGATTCGATCAAAGGCAGTGTTGATATCGTGCTTCGCCCCGAGGATCTCCAGTTGATCGCCGACGAGACCGGCCCCGGCGAGGTCGTTGATCGGGAGTTCTATGGCCATGACCAGATGGTCACCGTTCGACTCGTCGACTCCGGGATGCTGTTACATGTACGCTTAGGTCCCGGGCCGGACGGCAGTTTTCAGGGGGGAGATCGCGTGGCGATCCGCGTCCGGCGGAAACCGGTCATCTTCCCTCACAGCTGATATCCGCGCCCGCTTCTGGGCTGAGGGCTCAGCCTTGACAAATCCGATCTATGACGCTATAATTACTATTACTAACTAAATTAATTTATGGAAAGAAAATTAGTTTAGGGAAATCAGGAGGAAAAAGACCCATGTCCGTGAAGCAACCGGTCCGTTTGTCACGACGTGATTTTCTCAGAGCTGGAGCGGTAGGGATCGCCACCGGTGGGACGGCCACAGCTTGGCTCAGGGGATCCGCAGAGACAGAAACTCCAGACTATCCCTCGACCGACGCCCACGCCCACGACGCCATGGGAACGGTCGGGACGGTGGATCACGAACGCAACGGGTTCGACCCTCATCGGTTTCTGAAGGAGTACAACTACGGGGAGGAGAGCCAATTGCCGGACGGCCGAACC
>JBHIAT010000103.1:0-12956 GCA_046758705.1 Bipolaricaulia bacterium | reverse complement strand
CCTGGAAGAGTACCTCTACGGAGTGCTGCGCAACGAGATGTCCGTCGACTGGCCGATGGAGGCGCTCAAAAGCCAGGCGGTGGCCGCCCGCACCTATGCGGTCTACAAGGCGATGCAAAACCAAAACAGGCCCTACGATCTGGTGGACCACGAGGTCGACCAGGTCTACAACGGGTTCGATACCGAACACGACCGGATCCGCCAAGCTGTCGACGCCACTCGGGGTGAGATCCTTATCTACCAGGGAGAGCCGGTCGAAGCGTTCTACTCTAGCCAGAGCGGCGATTACACCGCCAACTCGGAGAACATCTGGGGAAACTATGTCCCATACTTGCGATCCGTCTCGTCTCCGTTCGAGGCAGACGCTCCCTACTATCGCTGGGAGATCTCGTTGACCTATGAGGAGCTTGCCGCTCATCTGAATCGGGACTGGAGACTGAAGATCGGCTTGATCTATGACCTGGAGATCCGCCGGTCTCCCCAATCCCGTCGGGTGACCCATGTATGGATCCACCATTCTAACGGCCGAGAGACGGTGTTGACCGGAGTCGAGTTCAAAAACCTGGCGAGGTTGCCTAGCACGTTGTTCACCGTCACACGCAACGAGTACGGGGTCACCTTCGCAGGGAGCGGTCGGGGCCACGGACTGGGGCTGTCTCAGTGGGGCGCTCGCGGGTATGCGTTGAACGGATATAATTACCGAGCGATTCTGCAACACTACTATCCTGGTGTAGAGATCGTGAAGCTGAGGGAGACAGAAATCTTAGCGCGGAGGTAGATGAAAGGATGGAAGGGATTGCACCATCGCTGATCTTCCTGCTCTTGTTCGTCGCGATCTTCTATGTGTTCTTGATTCGGCCGCAACGCAGACGTCAACAGCGGCATCATCAGCTCGTCGAGGGGCTCAACAAGGGCGACCGGATCATCACGGCTGGGGGAATTTACGGAGAGATCGTCAGGATCGGCAAACGCAGTGTTGTGCTGAAACTGGAGGATGGGGCGAAACTGCGTCTGGCCAAGGACAGCATCACGGAGGTTCAGGAGCGGGATTGACGATGGGATGGGAGCGGGAGAATTGGATCAAGCTGGGGATCATCGTCGCCGTTGTGGTTGTCGCCCTGTACTTTCTCTACCCGATCGATGAGAGCATCCGCCTCGGGCTCGATCTGCAGGGCGGGGTCCGGTTGCTCCTCGAGGCTCAGGTCGTTGGGGCGAACGTCGATCAGCGCCGGGAGATCCTCGATCGAGTGGTGACCATCCTGAACAATCGCGTTGACCAGTTCGGTCTGACGGAGCCGACCATCACCCGCGCCGGGACGGATCGGGTGCTGGTGGAACTGCCCGGCACGGAAAATCCGGAGGAGGCACGTCGACTGATCGGGCGGACCGCACTTTTGGAGTTCAAGCGAGTGGTCCGAGTCGGGGGGCTAGGGGAGGAATTGATCCCTGAACAGCTCGGCCAACAGGTGCTCCGGGATCGGGATGGGAACGTCTACCTCGTCGACGAGGAACCCGTACTCACCGGGGCGGCGCTGAGCGATGCCCGGGTGCGGATAGATCAACAGTCGCCAGACCCAATCTACATCGCACTCACGTTCAACCGGGACGGGGCCGAGCAGTTCACCCGGGCCATCAACCGACTGCAGGTGAACGAACAACTGGCGATCGTGCTGGACGGGGTGATCCAGAGCGCTCCGTTCATCAGCCAGGGAATCAAGGATGCCGCCCGGTCCGGACGGGTCGACCAGGCACGCATCGAGGGACGTTACACCGTCGAGGAGGGGCGGAGCCTGGCGATCGTGCTGCGGGCCGGCGCGCTGCCCGTCGATGTGACGATCCTTCAGGAAGAGTCGGTCGGGCCGACGCTCGGGGCCGACTCGGTGCGGCGCGGGGTGATCTCCATCACGGCCGGGTTCATCCTGATCCTGATCTACATGGTGATCCGCTATCGTTGGCTCGGGCTCGTTGCCAACCTCGCCCTGTTGCTCAATATGCTGATCATCTTCGGGGCGCTCGCCGGTTTCCGGGCAACGCTCACCCTGCCGGGGATCGCCGGGGTGATTCTCACCATCGGAATAAGCGTCGACGCGAATGTGATCATCTTCGAACGGATCAAGGAGGAACGCCGCGCTGGAAAATCCCCTCGGGCTTCGATCCGGGGTGGCTTCCAAAAATCGCTGTCGGCAGTGCTCGATGCTAACATCACCACACTCGCCGCCGCCAGCATCTTGCTGTTGCTGGGGACCGGCCCGATCCGGGGATTTGCCATCACCCTGGGGATCGGTATTCTAGGCAGCCTGTTCGCCGCCCTGTTCGTCACCCGGTTCATCCTGATCACCACCGGCCTCACCCCACAGCTCCCGGCGAAGGTCACAGAGCAGAAGGGATAGGATACATAAGCTTTCAGCAAGAGGCCAAAAGCTGATGAGGGTTTTCCTGATGATGGCTGACCTGCTGACAGCTGACTGCTTATAATGCCAGAACAATCCCTAACAGCGCGTCCTCCAACTCTATCTCACCGCGCTTGATCCGGACGTCGGCTTGATGGAACCGCCCGATGAGCGTGATCAGTTCCTTCATCGCAAAGTTGTTTGCCTGTCGGCGACGTCGTTTCACCCGCCATGGATAATCGTCTGTCGTGCGAGCGATCTGGGCGTCGGAATATCCTGTCTCCACCAGGGATCTGATCCTGAGCAATGCCCGGATATGCCCGGCGGCCATAAAGAAGAGGCGTCCTGGCTCCTCCTCGGATCGCAGCGACGCCTCCAGGGCGTCGAGGGCATCCCGGAGCCGCCGATTTCCCAACGCGTCCAGGAAATCGAACACCCGGGTCCCCGCGGTGGTGAACAACAGCCCCTGCACCGCTTCAAGGTCGAGCTCCCGGCGGCCGGGCACATGGTAGCGAGACAGCTTCTCCAGTTCGCTGTCGATGCGCATCAGGTCGGGCTCTATATGTTCGACCAGGTAATGGAATCCGGCTTCCGACAGCTCAAGCCTCCGCTCGCGGAGCATCTGTTTGACCGAGCTGCGGAGTTCCCGGCGTTGGAAGGAGAGTACCTCGATCTTTCCGACATTTGCGACGGTCCGATAGAGTTTTCCGTTTCGATCGAGCCGCTCGGCATCGAGGATCAGGTGAACCCCCTCGGGGAGACCCCCAGCAAGGAGATCGGCGACCTGCTCCGGTTGGGTCAACCGATCGGCGTTCCGGATCCAGACGATCTCACCGACATGGAACAGGGAACGGCCCAATCGTTCCAGCAGCGCCGGGTAGGTGATCTCCTCACCGTCCAGGTGGACCTCCCCGAGAGGTCCATCCGGTTCACGAAGCGCGTCCCAGATCTCCTTGATCTTCCTGCGAGCGGCCCGCTCTCGGAGATAACGATCCCCGGTGAACAGGAATAGGTTCACCGATTCACTCGAGCTCACGTCCACGTCGGGGGAACTCGATTGCCCCTCGTCGTAACGCCTCGACGGCGATGAACCCAGCGATCACGATCAGGGACACGATAATGGCAGCCGCTACCTCTGACCCGGGGATTCCCTCCTCGGCAGCCGATGCCGGTTGCTGCTCCAGGTTCACGACCCGCCCCGCGAGGTTCCGGACCTGGTCCTCAAGAGCGGCCACCCTCTGCTCCAGGCGGTTAAGGTCCTGCTCTGTGGCGACCTGGGCGAGGACTGGGGTAGCGATGAGTAAGGTGATTAGGGCCAGCATCAACACAGATGAGACAATTTTCAGCATAACGATGTCACCTCTTAGAAAATCAGGGGCAGCCGGTCCGGCTGCCCCCTGTTGACGACGACATCCAACCCGATATAAACCTCCGTATAAAGGTCAGTCTGCTTCCTCGTCTTCCTCTTTTCTGAGCCGTCTCTCCATTCGATCTAGAACTATCGCCAGCTTCAACAGAACAACCAAGGCTCCAACCCCTACCAATAGCACGGAAACGCTGATCAACACCTCTGCCAAATTTGGCATCCACTAATCTCCTCTCTCGAAGTAACCACCGATTCTCATGATCAGCACGGCAATTCCTACCGAGATGAGCAGGCTACCTACCGCTTCGAGCAATATGGGCACTTTACTGTCACCTCCTCCGCCAGATGGGTTCCACCGGGAAAGTCAGGGAGTATTAACCCCCTTCGAAGTAACCGCCGATCCTCATCAACAGGACGGCAATCCCCACCGTGATGAGCAGACCCCCTACCGCATCTAGAAGTTCCGGCATCCGCTGTCACCTCCTCCGCCAGATGGGTTCCACCGGGAAAGTCAGGGGGCATTAACCCCCTTCGAAGTAACCGCCGATCCTGATCAACAGGACGGCGATTCCCACCGTGATGAGCAGACCCCCTACTGCATCTAGAAGTTCCGGCATCTGCTCTCACCTCCTTTAATAATCGATAGGGAATCTCCCGATTCCCTATCTCATCCAAACTTCAGAATTTAGTATAACACTCAATCGGCTCTTTTGCAAGGTTAGCCGATCTGGGTAAATCTCTAACCCTTTATCCAATTGGATTATACTCGATCGTGAATTTGAAAAACTCAGAATACCAAGAGATTCATCCGAAGAATCGAACAAGATTAATAATATAGACCATCTATATTTCCTGACCACTTTTCTCACTCTTATCTGCCACTATAACATACGAATGCCGAATTGTCAATTCCGACAATCTCCTCGTTAACCGCCACTCCGGCAATACACTTCATCCTTGGTCCAAGTGCACGGAGATCAGGATCTGCATGTCGCTTCAGTTGATGATTAGCGCTGGTAAGCGCCGGACCGAGCGTCATCGGATCGCTGGAGCCCAGCCGTGTTTTTACGGATTCACCTTCACCACGTTGGCCGCTTTGGGGCCACGCTCACCCGCTACCACATCAAACTCGACCGTCTCGCCCTCCTTGAGGGTCTTGAACCCCTCAGTCTGGATCGACGAGAAGTGGACGAACACATCTTCACCGTCTTCACGTTCGATGAATCCGTAGCCCTTCTTCTCATCGAACCACTTGACGATACCTCGGGTCATGTCCACACCTCCTTGGTACAAAGATTGGGTTTCATGCTTAAGGTTTATAGAGTAGAGTTCATAGGGGATCGGTGAGTCAAGTCCCACTCGGGGAATGAAGTTGAACGATCAGGTTTTGGCACGACAATCGATCTGAATCTCCTCACTCAAGGAAGGCGGATGGTCAGGGGGAACGGTCGGCAAGGATGGATCATCCGTTTGCCTTCGATCTCCCACCTTCGAGGGCCATCCAGCGCTTCACTTTAGCTCCTTATATGAAAAAATTGTACTACATCCAAGAAGACTTGTCAAGATCGTGAGGTATGTGTCAGCCTTACCGCTTGATCATCGCATCCAGATTTCGTACCATAAATAGTTCTTGCGATGAAGGAAATCCTCAAGTATCTGTGGCGTTACCGATGGCGGATGATCCTCGGGGTCGGAGCACTACTCGCTTTGGACGCGGGTCAACTGGTCATCCCGTTGATTATCCGTCGCGTGGTGGATCAGCTCTCCTTGGGGATCTCGGCCCATCTGCTGAGGTACGCCGCCTACATCGTCGGGATCGCTCTGGGTGTGACTCTGCTCCGGTTCCTGTGGCGCCTGTTGATCATCGGGGCATCCCGACGGATTGAGCGGGATCTTCGGGATCGACTCTATGGACATTTGCTGACCCTGTCCACCGACTTCTTCCATCGGACGAAGACCGGCGACCTGATGGCGCACGCGACCAACGATATCGATGCGGTCCGGATGGCCTGCGGGTTCGGCGTGCTCGCGCTAGCAGACGCGCTGATCATGGTCTCGTTCTCGCTTGCAGCGATGACTTACATCAATCCGACTCTGACCGGCTACGCCTTCATCCCCCTGCCGTTCATCACCCTGGTCGTCTCCGGGTTTGGCCGGGTGATCCATCGGAGGTTCGAGGCGATTCAGGAGACGTTCGCGCGGCTCACCGAGCAGGTCCGGGAGAACCTCGCCGGGATTCGCATCATCAAGACGTTCGTTCAGGAACGGGGGGCCGAGCAGGAGTTCGGACAGGTGAACGAAGCGTTCGTTCGGAAGAATATGTCGCTCGTCAGAGTCTGGGGGGCATTCGACCCGCTGATCGCGCTCCTCGCCGGATCTTCTACAGTGATCATCCTGTGGCTGGGTGGGCGAGCGGTGATCACCGGGGGGATCAGTCTGGGGGACTTTGTGGCGTTCATCACCTATCTGGGGTTGCTCGCTTGGCCGATGATGGCACTCGGCTGGGTCGTCAACCTGGTGCAGCGGGGGACGGCATCGATGAACCGGATCACCCGAATCCTGGAGGTGGTCCCGACCGTCCGGGAGGTGGAACGACCTCGAAGATTCCCCGAGCAGTATGGAATCGAGTTTACCCGGTTGAGCTTTACCTATCCGGACAGGACCCCGGCGCTGCAGGAGATCGACCTTGAAGTGGGAGCCGGGACGGTCTTGGGTGTCGTCGGGCTGACCGGCTCGGGAAAGAGCACGATCGCCCACCTCATCCTGAGAGTCTTCGATCCACCGGAAGGATCCGTTTGGATCGGCGGGGTCGATGTCACCGTCCTGCGGCTCGACGAGTTGCGGCGCAGGGTGGGGATCGTTCCCCAGGATCCGTTCCTGTTCTCCACCACGATCCGAGAGAACATCGCCTTCGGTCAACCGCAAGCAAGCGAGGCAGAGATCATAACCGCCGCCAAACTCGCCGGGATCTACGACGAGATTATGGCGTTTCCTGACGGTTTTGACACCCAGGTGGGGGAGCGAGGGGTAACGCTCTCCGGCGGCCAGAAACAGCGGGTGGCGATCGCCCGAGCGCTGCTCCGCGATCCCGAGATCCTCATCCTCGACGATCCCCTCTCGGCCGTCGATGCTGAGAAGGAACGACTGATCCTGGAGAATTTGCGAGCGGTGCTGCGGGCACGGACCTCGATCGTCATCGCCCATCGCGTCTCGGCCGTTCAGAACGCCGACCAGATCGTGGTGCTCGACCAAGGACGGATCATCGAACGGGGGACCCACCGGGAGCTGATCGCTTACGGCGGGCTCTACAACCGGTTCTATCAGTTACAGAAGGCGGAGGAGGAACTTCGAGTCCCATGATGGGAGGGAGAGCTTACCTCGAGGAGGAGGCGCTCGGTCGGGCCTACGATGCCCGGCTGATGAGGCAGCTGATCGGCTATATCAGGCCGTACACTCGGCTATTTCTTGCCTCTGTCATCTTCATCCTGTTCGTCACTGCCCTTGAACTCGCCCTCCCCCTCATCACCAGGACGGCCATCGATCGGTTTATCGTCTTGCCCATGGCGATTCTGACCCCACCTGGGTCCGAGGCGGTGGCGCGCCATCTGGAGGCACTGGAAGGGGAAGGCGATGAACGAGCCGCGATCCCGTTGGGAGATGGGAGATATCTGATCGATACCGCCACGCTCGATTCGGGGACGCATCAGGCGTTGGAGCCTTACCTTTCCGGGATCCGTTATCTGTGGGTAAGCAACGAGGACACTCAAAGACTGGAGGTCGTGGCACGCTACCCCGAGTTGTTCGAGGCGGTTCCCGGTGGGTACATCGTGAGCCAACAGATGCTCAATCGGGTGGATCGATCGGACCTCGGCATCTTGCGACATGATGACCTGCGGGGGGTGAGCCAACTCGCGCTGATGTTCGTCCTGATCCTGTTCGGACGGCTCGTGTTCGGCTTCGCCCAAGTCTACCTGCTGCAACTCACCGGCCAGCAGATCATGCATGACATGCGGGAGCGAATCCATGCTCACCTGGTTCGTCTGCCGATGCGCTACTTCAACCGAAATCCCATCGGGCGCCTGGTCACCCGAGCGACGAACGATGTCTCCGCGATCAATGAGATGTACACCGCGGTGCTCGTCAACCTGCTCAAGGATCTGTTCCTGATCCTCGGGATCATCGCGCTGATGTTCCAGATGAACCCGAGGCTCACCGGGCTGATCCTGATCTTCATCCCAATTATCTCCTACATCACCCTTGTGTTTAGAAAGCGCGCTCGACAGGCATACCGAGAGGTGCGCGTCAAGCTGGCCAAGCTCAACGCCTTCCTCCAGGAGAGCATCTCCGGGATGCGCATCATCCAGATCTTCTCCCAGGAGCACGATAGCCGGGAGCGGTTCCGAGGGATCAACAAGGAGAAGTACCGGGCCGACATGAAACAGTTGATGGTGTTCGCGATCTTCCAACCGTTGATCGGATTGATCAGTACACTGGCTGTGGCCCTGATCATCTGGCGCGGCGGTTTCGGTGTGTCGGCCGGATTCTTTACCCTCGGTTCACTGGTTGCGTTCCTGAGTTTCGTGCGCATGTTGTTCCAACCGATCCGGGACCTTGCCGATAAATACAATATCATGCAGGGCGCCATGGCCGCCTCGGAACGAATCTTCATGCTGCTCGATGAGCCGCAGGAGCGACGCGACGGCGAGGCGCTTCCCACACCCCGTGGCCAGATCGAATTCCAGGACGTGTGGTTCGCTTACGACGCCGATGAAGATAGAGATGGAGACAGCAATGAGCCCAACTTCGTACTCAACGGGATCTCGTTCAAAGCTGCACCCGGGGAGCGGGTGGCGATCGTCGGGCCGACCGGCTCGGGGAAGACGACGATCATCAACTTGCTGCTCCGGCTTTACAAGCCGCAACGGGGCAAAATCCTGCTCGATAGGACCGACATCTGGCACTATGATCTGGAAGCGCTGCGCTCTCGGATGGCCGTCGTCCTTCAGGATGTCTTTCTGTTCTCTGGAGATGTGATGGACAACATCCGGTTGAAGGGCAAGCGGGTCCCGGAGGCGCAGGCGGTGGAGGCGGCCAAGTTCGTGCAAGCCCATGACTTCATCGAGATGCTGCCGAACGGCTATCAGACAGAGATGGTCGAACGGGGTGAGACACTCTCCGTCGGCCAACGCCAACTGCTTGCGTTCGCACGGGCCGTCGCCTTCGATCCCCAGATCCTGATTCTCGACGAAGCGACCGCCAACATCGACTCTCACACCGAGCAGCTCATTCAGTCGTCCCTGAAGCGGATCCTTAAGGGCAGGACGTCCCTGGTCATCGCCCATCGCCTCTCGACCGTTCAGGATGCCAATCGAATCATCGTCCTGCATCAAGGGCGGATCGTTGAGGAAGGGACCCACGACGCGCTGCTCAGACAACGGGGTCTGTATCACGCCCTTTACCAACTTCAGTTTGCCGACTCATTCGCGTCCACGTCGGACGGGGGAGGGGATTAGTGTGCAGAGCAGAACTGTCCGGTTGCGATGTCGCGAGTGCAGGGCGGTTTACAG
Organism: Bipolaricaulia bacterium; assembly: GCA_046758705.1. GTDB lineage: Bacteria > Bipolaricaulota > Bipolaricaulia > JBHIAT01 > JBHIAT01 > JBHIAT01. The sequence continues at coordinate 3,633 of JBHIAT010000103.1, read as the reverse complement.
CGAGGATGAGGCAGTCCAACGGTGGCAATGCACGTGTGGAGAAGCGTTAGATCTGGAGTTTGTGCCCGAGGTCGACCCATCACCTCCCGTCCGCTTTTACCAGGGGATGTGGGCGTTTGAAGAACTGCTGCCGGTGCGACCTGAGTTTCGCATCTCGCTCGGCGAATCGGTGACCCCACTCGTGCCGGTTATCCCGGGTCAGGAGAATATCCTGGTCAAGCTGGAGTACCTGCTGCCGACCGGGTCGTTCAAGGATCGAGGTGCGGCGGTGCTGCTGAGCAAAGTCCGTGAACTCGGTATTCCGAGGGTCGTCGAGGATTCCTCAGGCAACGCCGGGGCGAGCGTCGCTGCCTACAGCACTCGGGCCGGGGTGCGGGCGTCGATTTTCGTCCCGGATGACGCACCCATTGGCAAGGTTAGGACGATTGAAGCGTTCGGGGCCGAGCTGCGCCGGATCGCCGGGGGCCGGGAGGCGGTGACCGAGGCGGCACAACGGCTCTGTATCGAAGAGAAGATCTACTATGCCGGGCATATGATCAACCCCTACTTTCTTCACGGGACGAAGACGTTCGCGTTCGAGCTGGGCGCGCAGCTCGATTGGAACGCCCCGGATGCGATCGTCTGCCCGGTAGGGAGCGGAACGCTGTTGCTTGGCATTCATCTCGGCTTTCGGGAGTTGGTCCAGGTCGGGTGGCTCGATCACCCCCCCCGGTTGCTGGCGGTCCAGACAGAGGAGTTCGACCCGGTCACCCGGGCGTTCCACGGCGACGGGGACGTTCCACAGGGGGGAGAGACCATCGCCGATGGGATGAGAATCGTCAGGCCGGTGCGCTTGGACCAGATCGTGACAGCGCTCCGGGAGACGGGCGGCGACGTGGTGACCGTCTCGAACGCCGAGATCGAACGCGCGCTTCTGGAGGCGCATCGGGGCGGCTTTTTGATCGAGCCAACCTCGGCAACGACGCTCGCTGCCCTCGATCGCTACCTGGCGAACGGGACGATCAGCGACGCGGATCGGGTCATCCTGCCGCTGACCGGACGATATCGCAGTTAGGTTGACACGGGCAAGCTCTTTGTGCTATATAGGAGGGCGGCCACCGTTCGGCCAAATTTCTAAGGGGGGATTATCATGCATCGCAGATTGAGTTTTGTACTCGTGGTTGTCGTCGCCGTCGCGCTCATCTCGTTGCTGGCGAGCAACGCCTATGCGGTCAGAGCCGGTGTTGGGTTAGCGACCTTCGGCTCATTAGTGCCAGGAGAGTCTGTTTTTCTGGGCCGGCTGTCGGTCGGAGAGGGGTTCGGCCTGGATATCGATGCCTGGGTCAACGTGCCGGCTGACAGCGGAATATTCCACGTCTTCTGGCCGTTCTTCAGACTCGGTATTCCGTTTCGGGATTTTGGACTCTACGTGGGTGGTGCCCCGGTCGCCTTCATCTTTGACCCGGCCTTAAGCGAGTTCTTTCCGGAGCCGGGAATCCTCTCGCTCAAAGCGGGTGGGACCATCCTCCTGGGAGGCGTCGGCCTGTTCTTCGAGTCTGCAATCATCTTCTGGGGAGATGGTACTTCTGATCAAATATACTTTCTCGGGGTCACCCTGGGTCGGTAAGCCTAATCGCGGGGCGGATCGCCCGTTGCAGGTTCGGCGGATGATCTGCCCTCCGTGTTTTCCAGCTCCCGATCGATCTCCGTCCGGAGTTTCTTGTAAACGGCCTCGGAGATGACTCCGCGCTCCAAGGCAGACCGCAGCGCCGCCCGGCGTGCGAACAACACCCGGCGCTCGGCGTACTCCCGTTCGGTTTCGATCACTTCGTGTTGGATCTGGAGTTGGTCGATCTCCTGGGAGACGTTTGCAAGCGCTTCCTCGTACCGCTGCTTCAACGCGGTGAACGTCCGATCCGAGATCTCCCCGCGGCCGCGCATTGCATCCAGCTCGTGGATTGCAGCGATGAGTGCTTGCTCTTGGCCGACCGCCTCTTCGTACTCATACGCCTGCGCCTGCTCCGCCGTCGCACCCGCCCCGAGTTTGAGCCGACGGACCAGCGGCTTCATCGTCAGCCCTTGGACGACGAGTGAGAACAAGACAACGCCGAAGACGGTCGTCAGCAGGGTATCGCTCACGTCGCGACTCACCCCGATTGCGCCGATCCCCAGGACGAGCGCCACCGGGATTGACCCCCGCAGCCCGCCCCAGAAGACCACAGGCCACCAGCTTGCAGGAATCCGGTCCCTCCCCAAGTTGAGCAGTGTCAACAACGGATAGACGGCGAGCGCCCGGCCGACCACGGCCAGCGGGATCGCCACGGCGATGCGGAACAGCGCGGGACGAACGGCAATCTCGGCGGCGGCGAGCGCGATCCCAATCAGCAGAAACAGGAGCGAGTTGGCGATGAACACAATCGTGTCCCAGAATGAGGTGAGATGCACCCGGGTCGTCGGGGACATCGAGAAGACCCGCCCGTAGTTGCCAATGATCAGACCGGCGAGGACGACGGCGATCACCCCAGAGGCATCGACGGTCTCAGCGAGCAGGAAGACGCCGTAAGCGAGCGCCAGAGTGATCACTGCCTCGATGAGGTGGTCGTCGATATGGCCGAGAATCCGGTAGGCCAGATACCCGAACGCGAGCCCGAGGAACGCTCCGACGGCGATCACATACAGGAAATCGCTGAACGCATCGAGCACGCCCAGCTCCTCCCCCTCAACCACCGCAATCAGGATCCCGAACAACACGACCGCCAGCCCATCGTTGAAGATCGACTCGCCCGCCACGATCGTCCCCAACCGCCTCAGGCCCAGCTCCCGGAACAGGGCGATGACCGAGACCGGATCGGTCGGCGCGATGATCACACCGAAGAGCAGGGCGAGCGTCCAGTCCAGGTCGAGCAGGTAATGGGCCCCGGCCCCGACCGCGAACGCCGAGATGAGCGTGCCGAAGAACGCCAGCACCCCTACCGGCCGCAGGTTCTCCCGAAGATGGTCGAGGTCCATCGCCAGTGCCCCCTCGAACAGGATCGGCGGGAGGAAGACGGTCAGGATCAACGCCTTCGATAGCTCAAGTCCAGAAAACGTCCCGAAGATCCCGATCAGCGCACCGACGATGACGAGGGCGATCGTGTACGGGAGGTGGACGTACTTGACGACCACGGCAACGACCGAGGCGACGACCAACAGCAGGATGATGGCCTCTAACGTGATCTCAATCATAAAATGGTTCGATCCCCTGGGTAGTTTAGTTTTGTTTTGTTTTTTGTTCTACTATCGTTCGATCACCAGCCGGTGGGCGGTGACTGAGGGAGCCCCATCGGCCAGAATGACATACAGGTATAGACCGCTCGCGAGATCCCGGCCCTGGTTGTCGGTCAGAAACCATCTAAACGGACCGGTCGCCGGCAGAGGCAGAGTTGCGCTGTAAACAAGCCTTCCAGCGACGTTGAAGACCATCAGCTTCGCCTCGCTGACCTCCGACGCGTCGAAGTCATAGAAGAAGTCGGTGCTCGTGCTCGCCGGGTTGGGCCCATTGCGGAGCTCGGTGACGGTGACCGTCACCTCAACTGTATCCTGGGTACTAAACGTGCATCCCTGACGGCTGTCCTGGACGGTTAACCGGACCTGATAATCCCCCGGGACGTCCGG
>JBHIAT010000102.1:0-13202 GCA_046758705.1 Bipolaricaulia bacterium | reverse complement strand
TGGAGCGACTGACCCGGCGCTACGCCGCCGAGATCAGCATCATCATCGGTCCGGACATCGACATCCCGGCCCCCGACGTCTATACCAGCGAACGGGAGATGGCCTGGTTGGTCGATACGATCAGCATGCATCATAACGCCGAATTCATGCCGGGGTTGGTCACCGGAAAACCCATTGTGCTTGGCGGATCCCAAGGCCGGGAGGCCGCCACCGCCCGTGGCGGCTACTTCGTCGCCTTGGAGACGCTTCGCCATCTCGGCATGGACGTCAGCGACGCCCGGGTCGTCATCCAGGGCTACGGCAACGCGGGATCGCATATGGCCGAGTTCATGCACGACGGCGGAACGCAAGTGATCGCGGTGAGCGACTCCCACGGGGGCATCTACAACCCGAAGGGACTGGACCCCTTGCGGATGAAGTTGCACAAGCAGGAGACCGGCTCGGTGGTCGGGTTCGATGAGGCAGAGGAGATCAGCAACGCGGAACTGCTCGAACTGGACTGTGACCTCCTGATTCCCGCCGCCCTGGAGAACCAGCTCACCCAGGAGAACGTCGATCGTATTCGGGCGAAGGCAGTCATCGAGGTTGCCAACGGCCCGACGACGCTCGAGGCAAACGAGATCCTCGACGATCGGGGGGTGTTCGTCGTCCCAGACATCCTGGCGAACGCCGGTGGCGTAACCGTTTCGTACCTGGAGTGGGTCCAGGATCGCTACCGCTACTTTTGGAGCGCGGAGCGGGTGGACCGAAGACTGCGGGATCATATGACCCAGGCGTTTCGGAAGACCCTGGAGACCTATGAGCAGGAGGGTGTGGAGATGCGGTTGGCGGCCTACATGGTGGCGGTCGGCCGGGTGGCCGAGGCAGCCCGGGCGAGGGGGATGTACGCTTAGCTTAACAGCCTAACATATCTCCACCAAAGATAGAGGTTAAAGCACGCGCAGGATACCGCGCAACAGTTTTCCCAACGCTTCGCCGCGACGCTCGGTCACCTCGATGACCTCCTCATGGGTTAACGTCTCGGCGATGCCGGCGGCCATGTTGGTAAGGCAGGAGATCCCTAAAACCCGTATCCCACCGTGGCGGGCGGCGAGCACCTCGGGCACCGTCGACATGCCGACGAGATCCGCCCCCATCGCCTGATAGGCCTGGATCTCAGCCGGTGTCTCGTACATCGGACCGGGGGCGGCGACGTACACCCCCTCGCGCAAGCGAAGTTCGAGTTCCTCCCCAGCCTGTATCGCCAATCTTCTTAAATCCGGATCGTAAGCGTCGGTCATATCCGGGAACCGCGAGCCGAGCGCGTCGAGGTTCTCCCCCCGCAACGGGTTATCCCCGAACATGTTGATATGGTCCCGGATCAGGACGAAGTCGCCGACTCGATAGTCGGTGTTGATCGCCCCGGCGGCGTTGGTGATGATCAGCGTCTCAACCCCGAGGAGTCGCATGGTGCGGACCGGGAAGACGACCCGATCCATCGGGTAGCCTTCATAATAGTGGACCCGACCCCGCTGGATCATCACCCGCTTTCCCTCGAGTCGCCCGATCAGAACCTCCCCACTGTGACCCGGGACGGTCGAAGCCGGATAGTGAGGGATCTCCTCGAACTGGAACCGTTGCTCATCCTCAACCGAATCCAAGACCGAAGACAACCCCGATCCGAGGATCAGGCCGATCTCAGGGGGATCGTTCACCCGGTGCTTCAGATATTCAACCGCTTGTTGGAGTTGTTCAAACCGTTCCATAGTCACCCCGTTACAGTTCATCGAAGATGAAGAATCGGCTTCTCAACAGCTGCAGGCCGGATTTGATCGCGCTTGCCCGAACCTCCGCTACCCCCCGCACCTGCTGTAGGCTGTCCCGATCGGCGCTCAGAATATTCTCCAACGTGTCAAACCGTGTCACCAGTCGCTCGATCACCGACATGGGAAGGCGAGGAATCTTGCTCAACACGCGATACCCCCGGGAGGGCAGTACGGTACTGAGATCCTCCTCCCCCTCGTATCCCAGAGGGTTCATCGCTCGCTCGAGGGAGAGGAGCACCTCGGAGCCAAGCTCCCGGAACCGGTCGCCGATCTCCTGGGTGTCCATCGTCTCATCCCGTTTGAAGTCCTCGATCAACAGCTGTAACTCCTCCCACACCCTGAGCATCAGCCCCTCCAATTGTCGTTCGGGCAGCACTTTCACCTCCCCCAGTTCGACGAACAGCCGTTCGATCTCCTCCCGGGTTTCCAGCATCTGGATGATCTTCTGGATGACGCTGGCCACGTGGTAGGGCAACACCCGGCCGACAAGTTCCAGCGTGGTGATCTCCCGGATCAGCCGGTCGAACTCCATCCGGTGCTGCTCTAAGATCTGCAGGGCTTGGTTGACGTTCGAGTTGACCGTGGCGATATCCCGGAGGATATATCGTTCGTGATTGTAGTAGATGGTGACCCGCTCCCGTTGCTCGGAGATGGCGATGACGGCCACGCCGAGCTGCTTGGCCACCTTATCGGCCGCCCGGTGACGGGTGCCTCGCTCTTGGGAGGGAATAGAGGTATCAGGAATCAGGTAGGCATTTGCATAGATGATCTTCTTCAGATTCTCGTCGATGACTACCGCCATGTCCATCTTCGCAAGCTCCGTCAGTTTCTGGGGTGTGAAGTCGGTGTCCATCTCGAAGCTGCTCTCGATGATCGGCTCGATCCGCTCCTTATCGGCGATGGCGATCAACCCACCGGACTCCAGCTCGACGATGTTGTCGATCGCCTCCCGCAGAGAGGTTCCCGGGGAGAGCTGTTTTAACACCTCGATGATCTCGCCCTTACTACCTCTGTCTCGTTCCACGCTCATCACAACACCCAGGATCGCTTAGGAACTCAGAGTGATAAGGCTTCCATCGCCGCTTCGATATCCGTCACCGGGTCGGGCTTGAGGGTGTCCAGCCCGTTGATATCCCGGATGGCTGGGACGATCGCCCGTCTGTATCCGAGTCTCTCCGCCTCCACCAGTCGCTCCCGAAGTCGCTTGACCCCGCGTACCTCCCCGTTCAGTCCCACTTCCCCAACGATCACCACATCTTGGGAGATCGGTCGATTGGTGAAGCTGGAGACGATCGCGGCGGTGGCGCCGAGATCGACGGCCGTCTCCCGGATCACCAGTCCACCGGCGACGTTCAGGTAGACATCCTCTCGGCCGATCTGAACGTCGAGTCTTTTTTCGACCACGGCGAGCCACAGGGCCATCCGGTTGAGATCGAGCCCGGTTGCCCGCCGCTGGGCATAGTTCCCGTAGGCTCGGGCCACCAGAGCCTGGATTTCCACCAGGATCGGTCGCGATCCCTCGAGGCTGGGGACCACCGCCGAGCCCGACCGTTCCTCCTGACCTTTGCGGATGAAAAACCCCGAGGGGTCGGTGATCTCCTTCAGACCCGTCTCGCCCATCTCGAAGACGCCGACCTCATCGATCGAGCCGAACCGGTTCTTGACCGCCCGCAACATCCGCACCGGACCGTCCGCTTCCCCCTCCAGATATAGGGCTACGTCGACCATGTGCTCGATCGCTTTCGGTCCGGCGAACTCCCCGCCTTTGGTGATGTGTCCGACGAGCAGGGTCGGTATCCCTTGTGACTTGGCCATGTAGGTGAACGCGGCGCTGACCTCACGCACCTGACGGAGACTCCCGAGTTCATGAGTCTTGTCATCAGGTGGGAAGACCGATTGGATCGAATCAACCAGGATGGCTGTCGGGGACAGATCCTGGATCGCCTCCTCGATCCGGCTCAGTGACTGCTCACCGAGGATCAGCAGCCGATCAGAGTTCACCCCGAGTCGATCGGCCCGCAGCTTGATCTGCCCCGGGGACTCCTCCCCGGAGATGTAGAGGACCAGCCCATGACGGCGGGCGATGCCTTCGGCGACCTGGAGCAGCAAGGTGGATTTCCCGACCCCCGGTTCCCCACCGATGAGCAGGACCGAACCGGGGATGATCCCACCCCCTAGGGTGCGATCGAACTCCTCGATGCCGGTCTGCCGTCGTCCCTCGGCATTGACCTGGATCTGGGGGAGCGGTTGGGGGGCCCCACTAAGCCGGGGTCGTCCCTTCTCCTTCTCCTCGGCTCGTTCGAAGACCTCCCATGCGCCACACGCCGGGCATCGGCCCATCCATTTGGGTGACCTATAGCCGCAGCTTCGGCATCGGTAAGCCATCATGGGCACCGACGACAGCCAGCAGCCAGCAGCTTTAGCTTGGTTTAAGACTTAAGACTGCTTGACCCGGCCTTTGGAGCGGAATACCATCTCCTCTTCTTTGGCGTCGATGACAATCTCATCTCCCTGCGCGAACGTCTGGTTCAGGATCTTGTCGGAGATCGGGGTTTCGATCAACTGTTCGATCGCCCGGCGCATCGGACGGGCTCCATATTTGGGGTTATAGCCGCGCTTGATCAGCAGTTTCTTGGCCCGGGAGGTCAACTTGAGTGAGATCCGGTGTTCCTCGGTCAGCCGCTCTCGAAGCTCATCCAGCATCAGATCGGCGATCCGGTCGACCTCCGTTTCGGTCAGCTGATGGAAGACGATCGTATCGTCCAATCGGTTCAGGAATTCGGGCCGAAAGACATTTTTGACCTCCCCGATGACCCGGCCCTTCATATCCTGGTAGGACTCTTCGGAGTCCACTTCCTCCACACCAAACCCGAGTGTCGCCCGATCGGTGATCAGTTTTCCACCAATGTTGGAGGTCATGATCAGCACTGTGTTTCTGAAGTCAATCCGCCGTCCCTGGGAGTCGGTCAGGATGCCATCTTCCATGACCTGGAGTAGGATGTTAAAGACGTCGGGATGGGCTTTCTCGATCTCGTCGAACAGCACAACGGAGTAGGGACGTCTGCGGACCGCCTCGGTGAGCTCACCGGCTTCCTCGTACCCAACGTAGCCCGGTGGAGCCCCGGTGAGCCGGGAGACATTGAACCGCTCCACGTACTCCGACATATCAACCCGGATCAACGCATCCTCATCGCCGAACAGGAACTCAGCAAGCCGTTTGCTCAACTCGGTTTTTCCGACCCCGGTGGGGCCGAGGAACAGGAACGAGCCGATCGGGCGCGTCGGATCCTTGATCCCGGCGTAGGCGCGCCGGATCGACTTGGAGACCGCCTTGACCGCCTCATCCTGATTGATGAAGCGGTCATGGATCTCATCCTCCATGCGAACGAGCCGATCGGTCTCCTTCTCTTTGAGGTGGCCGACAGGAACCCCGGTCCACGAGGAGACCATCCAGGCGATATCCTCGTCGGTAACCACACCCTCGCTCTGCTCCTGGAAGATGCTCTTCATCTCGAGCTCCTCCAGTCGCTCCTGGAGCTGGGTTTTCTGATCCCGAAGCCGGGCCGCTTGCTCATAGTCCTGCTCACCCACGGCGATCTCCTCAAGCTCCTCGACCTCCTCAAGCTCCTCCTTCAGCTCTCGGATCTCGGGCGGGAGCGAGGCGCTCCGCAGTCGCACCTTAGCCGCCGTCTCGTCGATGAGGTCGATCGCCTTGTCAGGGAGGAACTGCTCGGTCACGTAGCGATCGCCGAGCCGCGTCGCCTGATAGAGGGCCTCGTCGGTGATCTTCACCCGATGGTGGGCCTCATAGCGATCCCGCAAGCCCTTCAGGATCTCCATCGTCTCCTCGACCGTCGGCTCCTCGACCAGGATCTTCTTGAACCGTCGCGACAGGCCCGGGTCCTTTTCGATCGATTTGCGGTATTGGTCGAGCGTCGCTGTCCCGATGATCTGAATCTTCCCACTGGCGAGCGGCGGTTTGAGGATGTTGGAGGCATCGATCGCCCCCTCAGCACCACCGGCCCCTACCAATGTTTGCAGCTCATCGATGAACAGGATGGTGTTCTCCGATTCGACCACATATTGGATCAACGACTTCAATCGCTGTTCAAATTCCCCTCGGTATTTGGTGCCCGCCACCAGGGAGGCCATGTTCAACTCGATGATCTCCTTCATCTGGAGCGCCTCCGGCACATCTCCATCGGCGATCCGTTGAGCCAACCCTTCGACGATCGCCGTCTTCCCGACCCCAGGCTCTCCGATCAGCGCCGGGTTGTTCTTCTTGCGACGGGAGAGCGTCTGGATGATCCGATCCATTTCCTCGTCTCGGCCGATGACCGGGTCCAGCAGGCCTTCCTCCACCTCCTGGACCAGATTGCGCCCGAATTCGGAGATATCCTCTTTGCGCTCCCGTCCGCCCATCAGCGGGCCCATCATCGATCGTCCCCCGCTCTCTTGATAGAAGGAGCGTCTTGCCTTCTTCAGGGTGATCCCAAACCGCTTCAGGATGTGGGCGGCCACCCCCTCCCCTTCTTTGAGAATCCCAATCAACAGGTGCTCGGATTCGATCAGGCTCTTCCCGGAGTGCTGTGCTTCCTCATAGCTGAGTTCCATGATCCGTTTGACTCGAGGCGTGGGCTCCAGGCTGCTCGACCGGAGCCTTCCCCGACCGACGATCCGGCTGATCTCCTTGGCAACTCGAGGATAGGTGATACCATTGCTTCTGAGAAATCGATAGACTTTACCCTTCGTTTTCAAGAAGGCGAGCAGCAGATGCTCCGTTCCCACATAGTTGTGATTCCAGCTCTCCGCTTCCTCCTGAGCGGCGACGATTGCTTCCACCGCCTCCTGAGAGAACCGATCGTACATCTTAGGCACCTTGGATCACCTCTGGTTGAAGTCGTTCATCACCTGCTCGATCCCTGCTTCGATGAAGCAGGCAACCGCCGTTGCACCCCGCCCTAGAATCTCTGGAAGGACCTTCTGTTCGTCCAGTTCGAATTCCGACAGCACGTATGCTATGAGATCCTCCCGTTCCTCCCGCCTGGCTCCGCCGATACCCACCTTCAACCGGGGCACCGCCTCCGTCCCTAAGGCCTCGACGATCGAGCGCACTCCCCGATGGGTTCCGGGACCTCCCCGCATGACCGCTTTGATCCGGCCGAATTCGATATCCACATCGTCATGGATGATCAAGCAGTCCCACAACGCCAACTCATACGCCTCCACAATCCCGCTCACAGCGATCCCACTCCGGTTCATGTAGGTGGTTGGCTTCACCATCAATGTCCGCCCGATGGGGTAGACGATCGCATCGGATCGTTCTAAGCTTTGAACCCCGGGGTGGCGTTCGAGGTAACGGTCGACCACCATGAACCCAATGTTATGTCTCGTGTTCTTGTAGATCTCTCCGGGGTTGCCAAGGCCGAAGACCCCGGTTCGCCCATCTACGATCATCGATATGGGTTCTGCAGGGGCGTTATCCGGCCTCACCCTCCGGCTCCTCGGTTTCCCCTTCCCTTTCTCCTTCTACAGCTGCCTCAGCCTCGACCTCAGCCTCGACCTCCTCCACGATCTCCTCTCGTCTTGGTGCGAACACGGTCACCAGTCCCTGGTCCGGAAGCATATTCACTTCGGCCCCTTCGAGCTCGATGTCCCGCACATGGAGGGTGTCTCCGAGCCCCAACTCCTGGATGTCGAGTTCAACGAACTCGGGGACCCTGTCGAAGGTGGCTTTGACCGCGACGGCCTCCACCAGCTGTGCCAGGATGCCCCCCTGCTGCCCTCCCGTCGATTTGCCGATCAACTTTAACGGCACATTCACCACGATCTCTCGATCGGAGGGCGGTGCGTAGAAGTCGATATGGATCACCTCGTCGGTCAGGGGATCCCGCTGGATCTCTTTGATCAGGACATTCAGGGGTCCTTTCCGCCCCTGGTCATCCCCATCCAAAGTGAGTTGGATCTTCGAACTGCGGGTAATTTTCGAGAGAAGTTCATACAATACTTTGCGGTCGATGGCGATGGGTCGATTCTCTGTGTCAGCTCCGTAGATGACACCGGGAATGACGCCATTGCGACGCAGGGCTCCGGGATTCTCTCCTCGGTCCCTGATCACCGCCCGCAGGTTGTTTGATTTCACTGGCTTTCCCTCCCGACCCGATTGGGCTCAATTTCAATGATTCAATAATGTGGGAATAGGACACTCACCGACTCTTTATTATAGATACGATGAATCGTTTTGGCAAAGAGCCGACCGATGGAGATCCGTTGGATCAGCGGACTGGAAGCGGTTTCGGCGATCGTGTTGGTGACCATCACTCGCCGGATCGGGAAACTTTCCAGGCGGCTCAGGACATCGCCGGCGAATACCCCGTGGGTACAGGCGGCCGAGATCTCGGTTGCGCCCATCCGTTTGAGCTCCTTGACCACTTCGATGAGCGTCCCGCCGGTGGAGACGATGTCGTCGACGATCACCGCCCGCTTGCCCTCGACCTCACCGATGACGTTCACCACCTGTGCCGAGTTGTCCGAGAAGGTTCTGCGCTTCTCAGCGATGGCCAGCGGCAGGCCGAGCCGCTTGGCCACCGACCGAGCCCGCCACACGCCGTTGACATCCGGGGAGACGACGACTGCATCCTTCGCCCCCTTGAATTCACCGCTCAAATGATCGGCGAGGATCGGGTCGACCCGCAAGTTGTCAACCGGGATGTCGAAGAATCCCTGGATCTGTCCCACATGGAGATCGATCGTCAGCACCCGATTGGCGCCGGCCGTCTGGATCAGGTTGGCAACCAGCTTGGCACTGATCGGGACCCGTCCCTTCTGTTTGCGGTCTTGGCGGGCATAGCCGTAGTAGGGAATCACGGCGGCGATGCTGTGGGCCGATGCCCGCTTCAACGCGTCGATGATGATCAACAACTCCATCAGGTTGTCGTTTACCGGCGGTGAGGTCGACTGAATGACGTGGACGTCCGCACCGCGTACCGTCTCCTTGATATGGACGCTGATCTCCCCGTCGGGGAACCGGTCGACTTGTGCCGCACTCAACGGGATGCCCAACTCCTCACTGATCTCCTGGGCAAGCTCAGGATTCGAGTTCCCGGCGACCAGCTTCAATGTACGATTCCCTTCGCCCACCGATACTCCTCCTTCACTACGCATCTGATCTGAATCCCTGTACCAATTAGATATTAGCAGGGGTCGAAAAGATCTGTCAACCTGGTGTCGTTGTAACGATCTCCCCCGCATCTGTATAATTCGGTGAGATAGGGAGGACAGTGGGAGATGATCATGATACGAATTGGACTTGGGCTGATCCTGATGTTGCTTGTCCCGCTGCTCACTGCGGTTGCCCAACCAATAGACATTACCGCCAAGCGTGCCGAGTTTAACTTGCAGGCGGATATCGCAAAGTTCTTTGGCGACGTGGTGATCAACTACCGGGGCATCGAGGTGCGGGCCGATGAGGCGGAGATCCGGGGCCAGACGTTCGCCGTCACCCAGGGGAACGTCCAGGTGATCCGCGACGATACGACGTTGACGAGCGAGTTGCTGGAGATCTTCCTCGATGAAGGGTTTGCGGTTGCTCGCCAAAACGTTCACATCACCGGCCTTCTAGAGAATGAGGCAGGAGAGCAGAACCAGTTCGATTTGGATGCGCCGCTGGTCAAGATCTTCCTCGATTCGGAGAGTTTCGAGGCCCAAGGCGGCGTCCGGTTTTCCAGCACGTCGAACAACCTGCGGGGCACCAGCGACCAACTCTCTCTTGCCAGCGGCGAAAACCGGTTGGTTCTGGACGGGAACGCTGAGCTACAGCAAGGGGAACCGGGACAGGAGCTCCAGTTGAGCGGCGGTCGAATCACCATCGATCTCGACGGAGAGCGGATCGAAGCGGTCGGCGGGGACGGACAACAAGTCCGAGCCCAATTCTCCATCTCCACAGAACAGGAGTGAGCAGCCACAGACAACATGGGAACGGATCTCGGGGAACGTGGCGAGGCACACGCAGCGGAATTTTTGCGGCGCCAAGGGTATGAGATCATCGCCAGGAACTACCGGTGGCGCGGTGGGGAGATCGACCTCATCGCTCGCGACCGGAACTGGCTCGTATTTGTTGAGGTCAAAGCCCGATCTGGAGACGACTATGGTCTTCCCGAAGAGGCGATCACCGCGGCGAAGCGCCGCAGGCTCATCACCGCCGCCCGGGCCTACTTGGCCGGCGGCCGGGTTGAGCGGGACTGGGATATCCGGTTCGACGTCGTCGCCATCTCCGGAGGGGAGATCCGGCTCCACCAAGGTGTGTTTCAACTGGAACTGGAGTAGGAGAAGACGGTAAGCGAGGCATCACTGGGAAGTCGATGCGGTAGATCAGGATCACAGCTTAGGGAGGGGATAGGAACGATGTATGCCAAAGCGATCAGTGGCGCGGTCATGGGGATCACGGCCTCGCTTATCGAGGTCCAGTGTGATGTCAGCCGGGGTCTCCCCGGCTTCAAGATCGTCGGGCTCCCGGAGAAGGAGGTTCAGGAGAGCCGGGAGCGGATCCGGAGTGCCATCAAGAACACGGGGCTGGAGTTCCCCATCAAGCGGATCACCGCAAATTTGGCGCCGGCCGATCTCAGAAAGGCCGGTGTCGGTCTCGACCTTCCGATCGCGCTCAGCATTCTGGAAGCGACCGGACAGATTCCTGAGGGGCGGCTCGAGCGATGCCTGTTGATCGGGGAACTCTCCTTGGACGGGAGTTTGCGCCCGGTGCGTGGGGCGCTTCCGGTCGCCTTGGCCGCCGTCGAGGCCGAAGATCTGGACGGGATCGTTCTGCCGATGGGAAACGCAAACGAGGCGGCGGTCGTCTCAGAGCTGTCCGTCTACCCGGTCGGAAATCTCGGCGAGGCGATCGCCTTTCTCAGCGGGGATCTCGACCGGGAACCGTTCCGATTTGACTTCAGGCATTACCTGCAAGCGGAGATCAAATACGACCATGACTTCGAGGAGATCAAGGGCCAGGAGCAGGCGAAGCGCGCCCTCGAGGTGGCTGCCGCCGGAGGCCATCACATCTTGCTCATCGGTCCGCCCGGCTCGGGCAAGAGCATGCTCGCTAAGCGGCTCCCCAGTATCCTGCCCGATCTCTCGTTCGCCGAAGCGGTCGAGGTGAGCCAGATTTACAGCATCTGCGGTCGGCTCACCGACGACTCCCCCATCATCGACCGACGTCAGTTTCGTGCCCCCCACCATACGATCTCCTACGCGGGAATGGTCGGCGGCGGGGCCGGCAATCCGAGCCCCGGGGAGATCAGCCTCGCCCACCACAGCGTTCTGTTTCTCGATGAGCTGCCGGAGTTCGGTCGCCACGTGCTTGAGACCCTAAGACAGCCGATCGAGGACCGGCTTATCACGGTGTCTCGGGCTGGAGCGTCGGCGACCTTCCCCGCCGACTTCACGCTGGTAGCGGCGATGAATCCCTGTCCCTGCGGATATCTTAGCGATCCGCGCCGACGTTGTGTCTGCAGCCCTTATGAGATCAAGCGCTATCGCAAGAAGATCTCCGGACCGCTGCTCGACCGGATCGACATCTTCATCGAGGTCCCCCGGCTGACCCAGGAGGAGTTGATGCACAAACGGACGGGGGAGCCGTCCTCTGGGATCCGCGAGCGGGTGAATCGGGCGCGCCAGATCCAACGCGAACGGTTCCAGCGCATGAAGGTGACCGTGCACACGAACGCCGGGATGGGGGTCCGAGAGATCGAGCGGATCTGTGTTCTCGATAAAGCGGGGGAGCGGCTGCTGGAGAGCGCCATCGATCACTTCTCGCTGAGCGCTCGGGCCTACCATCGGGTGCTCAAGGTGGCCCGAACGATCGCCGATCTGGATGGGGCAGAGCAGATTCGCGACGCCCATCTAGCCGAGGCGATCCAGTATCGGGGCTCGGAGGCAAGCCTGGTCGGCTTCCGGCGCTAAGCCAGGAGTTGCATCGTTGGCCCGGGCTGGGGTATTAAGTAGGGAGAGAATGATCAAAGCAACAGATCAAATGAGCCGAGTGACGTGGTTACGGGATGACGCCAGAGAATACCGGGGGATCTACATATGGATGAATTGCACGCCCGCGAGCTTCAGACGAATCCTCCTGATCGGCTATCTCGGGGATGTGGACATACCGGACCCCGATGAGCTGAGTGATGAGGTGATAATCCGTTGAAAGCGGTCACGTTTCACGAGCATGGCGGTGTGGAGGTGCTGCGCTACGAGGAGGTCCCCGAGCCGGAGATCGGGCCTGAGGACGTGCTCGTCGAGGTGAACGCCTGTGCGCTCAACCACCTCGACCTGTTTGTGCGGCGGGGCATTCCGGGGCTGAAGCTGCCGCTGCCCCATATCCTGGGATCAGACGTCGCCGGCGTCGTTGCAGCGGTCGGTGAACGGGTGGAGACGGTCGAGGTGGGGACCCGGGTAGTCGTCAACCCGGGGCTGAACTGCGGACGGTGCGAGTTCTGTCTAGCAGGTGAAGAGAGTGAGTGTGTCACCTACCGGATTCTCGGAGAGCACGTTCTCGGCGGCTACGCCGAACGGGTGGGGGTTCCGGCGCGCAACGCGATCCTCCTCCCGGACCACGTGTCGTTCGAGGAGGCGGCCGCCGTCCCGCTCGTGTTCATGACCGCGTGGCGCATGCTGATCACCCGGGCGAAGCTGCGGCCCGGCGAGGACGTGCTCATCCTTGGGGTCGGGGGTGGGGTGGCGAGCGCCGCGCTTCAGATCGCAAAACTCTACGGTGCCCAAGTGTTCGCCACGGCCAGCAGCGAAGCGAAGCTGGAAAAAGCCCACGATCTGGGAGCGGACGTGTTGATCAACTACACTCAGACCGACTTCGATGGTGAGGTGTGGCAACTCACCGATAAACGGGGGGTCGACTTGGTCGTCGACAGCGTCGGGGCCGACACCTGGGCCCAGAGCCTGCGCAGCCTGGCTCGAGGAGGCCGATTGGTGACCTACGGCGCGACCTCCGGGCCGATCGCCGAGACCGACATCCGCTATATCTTCTGGCGTCAGCTGAACATCATCGGATCGACAATGGGTTCGCAGAAAGAGTTGCTCGAAGTTCTTAAACTTATCTGGGCCGGGAAGCTGAAGCCGGTGATCGATCGGATCTATCCGCTGCAGGAGGCGGCCCGGGCCCATGAGCGACTGGAAAGTCGGGAATCATTCGGCAAGATCGTTCTGAAGGTAGGAGACAGGAGCTAGATTTTCCTGTCTCCTGCTGTTTCCTGCTTCTCCGCCTCCACCAACCTATTCAGGACATTTGACGTCCATATTTGTGTATGGTATCATTTGGACTGGGCATGGCAAAAGCTGAGATCAAGCAGTGGACTCAAGATCTGACCCATGTCGATAGACTCGATGTTACAC
>JBHIAT010000101.1:0-13234 GCA_046758705.1 Bipolaricaulia bacterium | reverse complement strand
ATACAGCTCAGCGCGTGAGCAGTTCGATCTGAATGCGGGTGTACTCCAGTGCGCATTGCTCAAGGCCCAGTCCGTCTTCAAGTCGTATCTCGCCCTCAGACGCCAAGGACGAGATGCCGAACGTCCGACCTTCTCCGAGAACTTGCCGATGCTTATTCGCCAAGACCTGTATCGGCTTGTCCAAAACGAGAACGGCACATGGTTCGTCAAGCTGCCGGGACGCATGGTGATCCCACTCGTTCTGTCGCACTGGCACCATGAGAGGCTGTCCATGCTGTACGGAGGTTCCGCACGGCAGGGTTCAGCAGAACTCTCTTGCCAAGCCGGGACGTGGTGGCTCACGATGTCCTTGGTAATTGACAAACCACAGGTTGAACCGCAAGGCGTCCTCGGTGTGGACTTGGGCGTGGTCAAACATGCCGTCTGTGCCACGACCGACGGCCAAATCAATCTCTTCTTCAACGGACGACCCGCGCGATGGCGCAAAGAGCGGTGGTCCGAGCGTCGTTCTGCATTGCAAGCTAACGGACGCCGCGCCCGGATGAAGCGGGAGCAAGGACGCGAGCAGCGCTGGATGAAAACCGTCAATCACCTCATCAGTCGCCGCATCGTGGATGCCGCCAAGACCCATGGATGCGCTATTGCCTTGGAAAACATCACGGGCATCCGCGAACGAGCACGGGGTTCCAGGCGGTTCAACCGGATGATGGCGTCGTGGGCGTTCAAGCAGTTGACTTCATTCATTGAATACAAAGCGCGGCTAGCGGGCGTTCCCGCCGTGTGGGTCAATCCCGAATCCAGCTCCCGCACGTGCCCACAGTGCGGCTTCAACTCCAAGTCCAACCGCCGAGGATGGTCATGGTTCTGCTGCAAGGACTGCGGATACCAGTCCGATCCTGACCGCGTGGCGGCGATGAACCTCGCCCAGCGGGGTTCGATGTCGTTGGGGCAGGCCCCCGACGAAGAGCGGAGCGTGATACCCGTCAAGGCTCCAGGCTCAGATGAACTTTCGTCTGGGTACAAGCCAACCTCCTTTGCTTCCGATGTCGGAAGCCCCCGGCTTTAGCCGTGGGGAGGATGTCACATTCTGATCATTGGGACAAAACGGCTATAGAGATCCTGTCCAAAGATCTCCTGGTGCTCTGTCAGCCAGAGGGCGCAGATCGTATCCGTGAAGGGGGGTTCGCTTCAGTTCAGCCCGTTGCCTCAGAGTTTCAATGGAGAGGGATTCACTTCGTCCGGACCGGTGGAATGCACGGCACCGGTGAGATTGGTCGGAGGTTGGGTCCGGTATCCGGCTTCATCCTGCGAGCCGAAGGTGCTCCTTGCCTCTATATCACTGGGGATACGATTTGGTGCTCCGACGTTGACCGGGCTATCCTACAGTATCAACCCGATGTGATCGTCGTGAATGCCGGTGCAGCCCAGTTCTTAGAAGGTGATCCGATCACCATGACAGCTGAGGACGTGATCCAAGTTTGCAAAACGGCTCCAAATGCACAGGTGATCGCCGTGCATATGGAGGCGATCAACCACTGCCTGTTGACACGGAAGGAACTCGGTGAAAGGCTCGAGCAGGCCGGCCTGCTCGACAAGGTGCAAATTCCGATGGGTGGAACGCTGATCCAACTTTGACGGATGGGGGTGAAGATCAATCCGGTCGGTGATTAGATGGACCGTTGCCCGTATAATCATAGTTACTCAGTCTTTTCTAGGGTAGGAGAGGAGCCAAGTGCCTAGTCATTTTTCTACAATTGGGTTGCGCGTAGCTTCGAAAGAGGAGCTTGCGGCCCTTGCAGAACGGGTAGCACCCATATCAGATCAGATCGAAGTGAAATCAGGCCGCTACTTCCGTTGGTCCTCTGAGTCGGGTGCCGAGCTATGGCTCCAGGTCGATCGACAAAACAACCTCATCGGTATAAATCCGCATTTCACCGGGAGTTCCGTCGTCCGAGTTGGACTTACAAAGTCAGTCACCAGATCCGACGACACCGTGCTGGATGGTGCCTTTTATGCCTGGGCCGACCCTGAGGAGGACGATCCAGAGACAGGATCGTATCCATTGGTGTTCGACTGTCCGGATTCTCATTCCTATTCGGACCTTCGGCTCCCAAGTCTTGCCAAAGCACAGATTGCAGCCTTTGCGCACGAGCTGCTCGTGTACGAATCCCCTGAGGCATACGACGAATCCCAGACGGACGGACTTAAGTTTGCGTCCCAGTCGTTTATACCATCTGGTCTTCTTGCACTCCAAGCGGAGAGTATTGAACCTCCAGAGGCGTACGCAATCTTCACCGGCCACGTCCTGAAGTGCGAATCGAAGTTCAATGACCTTACTGAGGAACCCTTCCACTGGGCTTTGGTGGAAACTCTGGGCGGAGTCTACGATGTTGTGATCGATCCAGAGTTCATTGAGGTCCCTCCAGTTGTCGGTGGGATCGTCAGCGGGGTGTTCTGGCTCTCGGGTCGCTTGTTGAAGTATACTCGGGAGAAGCGCAGCATTCTTCGTCGGTTCTTCGGTGGTACCGACTGATCACATGGATGATATAGCGAAATACAACAAAGAGCGATGGGAAGAGCTGGCTCAGGCCAATGTGGAGTACTCTCGCCCTTTTCTTGATCTAGACCCGCGTTCTGCACGTGAAGTGGTCGATCCTGAGGGGATGATGGGAGAGGTTGCCGGTAAGGACGTCCTTTGCCTAGCAGGTGGGGGAGGCCAACAGTCGGTGGCTTTTGCGTTGCTCGGGGCCAATGTAACCGTCCTGGATCTTTCAGAAACGCAGCTAAACAGAGATCAGGAGGCAGCCGCGCACTACCATGTAAACATCGAAACTTTTCAGGGTGACATGCGTGATCTTTCACGTTTCGAAACAGCGGCGTTCGACATTGTCTGGCATGCGCATTCACTGAATTTTGTGCCGGATGCACGTACGGTGTTTCGCGAAGTTGCTCGTGTGCTGCGCGTAGACGGCCTTTATTGCTTGCACTGTCACAATCCCTTTACCCATGGCGTTGACGATGAACAGTGGGATGAAAGCGGATATCGGCTAAAATATCCTTACACCGATGGCGAAATTGATCTCGACAATCCGTACTGGGATTTTGAGGGCGGCGATGGCACACGTAAACGAATCAAAGGCCCCAGGGAGTTCCGCCATACCCTAAGTACATTGTTGAACAGTCTGATCGAACGAGGATTTGTGATTCTGGCCGCGTGGGAAGAAACCGGCGATGAGCCAGATCCCGAACCGGGGACGTGGGGACATTTCATGGCTGTGACTGCACCCTTCTTGATCTTCTGGGCTTCCTACCGTCCTTATATATCCGCGACTGGTTGACATTGCCCATTTCTGCTATGGTGTTCTGGGTCGAATAATTTCTTGAAATTAGGAGGATCCCATCATGACCAAAACCTACAAACACCTGGAAACCAAGCTCATCCACGCCGGTGAGCCTGACCCACGGATCAACGGCGCCGTCAGCATGCCGATTTTTCAGTCTGCAATGTTTGAATACGCTGGGGAGACCAGCTATCACGACCTTAAATACATCCGCTTGAACAACACGCCGAACCATGCTGTCCTCCATCAAAAGCTGGCGGCGTTAGAGAATGCTGAGGCCGCGCTTGTGACTTCCAGCGGTATGGCGGCGATTTCAACGACCCTTTTAACCGTCCTCTCTTCAGGCGATCATTTGCTAACAGACGAGTGTCTATATGGTGGTACGTATGACTTCATCACCAAAGATTTCGCTACATTTGGAATTTCATTTGATTTCATTGACTGTGGCGATCCAGATTCGTGGAAACGCAAATTGCGGCCCAATACCAAAGCGATTTTTGTTGAAACGATAACCAACCCCCTCATGCAAGTTGCCGATCTCAAAGCGGTCGTCGAATTTGCCAGAACGCATGGCCTCATTTCGCTGATCGACAACACGTTTGCGAGCCCGATCAATTTCCGACCCCCTGAATGGGGCTTTGATCTTTCGCTCCACAGTTGCACAAAATACCTCAACGGTCATTCGGATATTGTGGCAGGGGCTGTCATCGGCCATGCCGACTTGATCGAAACAATCACGCACAAGCTCAACCACCTCGGTGGCTCGCTCGATCCTCACGCCTGTTTTCTGCTACATCGCGGTATGAAAACACTGGCGATCAGAGTAAAGTATCAGAATGAGAGTGGGCTCAAAATCGCAAAATTTTTGGACGGCCATCAAGCCATCGAAAAAGTTAACTATCCAGGTCTTGAAAGCCATCCCGGGTATCAGCGTGCTGGCGAGTTATTTGATGGCTTCAGTGGTATGTTGAGTTTCGAATTGAAAGGCGGTGTCGAGACAGCGGAGCGCTTTATCCAAAACACGACTTTGCCAATCGTTGCCCCCAGTCTCGGCAGCATTGAAACACTCATCACCCGACCGACCACGACTTCGCACGCCGGTCTTTCCCCTGAAGACCGACAAAGGATGGGAGTTTCCGATGGTCTAATCCGATTATCGGTCGGCATAGAAGCCACTGAAGAGCTCATAGAGGATTTTGAGCAGGCGTTGAAGGCTTGAGGGTTCAAGAGGGTAGGAAGCACGTCATGACTGTTGACAGATTGAAAGACGTTCCGGGTTTCTCAATTGATCGCGTGGCGACCGTCGCGGGCACCGACCCGGATGTCCTCTGCCTCGTCGGAGGCGGTCACGTGATGTGACTCATATCGGAATCGGATCAAGGAGATCAGCATGCAATTCGGCATCTGTATACCTCATTACGGAAAGCCTGTAAATATCGAACAGATTCTAGAAGTGGCCCGTCGGGCTGAGGAGCTCGGCTTCGATTCGATCTGGGTCACCGATCACCTGCTAGTTCCACGTACATTCGACATCATCTATCGAGACAACATGCTGGAACCGATCGCACTGCTCAGTCACCTGGCCGCTGTGACCCGGCGGGTCAAGCTCGGAACGAGCGTGATCATCCTGCCCTACCGTCATCCTGTCGTTGTCGCCAAAATGATGGCCACCATCGATCAGCTCTCCGGTGGTCGTCTGATCTTCGGAGCTGCCGTCGGTTGGATGGAAGAAGAGTTTGTTGCCCTGGGACGACCGTATGGGGAACGGGGCGCGATGAGCGACGAAAACCTGCACCTCATCCGGGAGCTTTGGACCAATGAGGTGGTCAGCTTTACAGGAACCTACAGTCGCCTTCAGGATATGCAAACATCCCCCCGCCCTGTGCAGCAGCCTTACCCCCCCATTTGGATCGGGGGGAACAGCCGACGAGCTCGTCGCCGCGTGGCTGAACTGGGAGATGGATGGCATGCCGTTAGAATCGATCCGGCCACCGTTTCCAAGGGTCGGAAGGATCTCCAGGTGCTCTGGGACAAGAACAAACGCCCTGGATCTCCCACCCTGTCTATCCGTATTCTGTTGTTCCTCGAAGGCGTGTCAAAAGAGATTCTCTCCTATCCAGCGCGCAGCACGGGCTCATTAACAGGAAGCGTGCAACAGATCATTGATATAATCGGTCAATATCAGGAGGTTGGCATCGAGCATATGGTCTTCGAACTGTCGACGCAGTCCCATGAAAGCATCCTCCACACCCTTGAGACTTTCGCAAGTAAGATAAAATCCCAGTTCACGGGGGAGATGCAGAGACCATGAGGGTTCTCATCATTCAGAATTGTGCCACCGAGCGAGTTGGGTTGTACGAACAGTATCTTATCGATCACCACATCGATTACGAGGTCTTCCACGCTTACCACGGCGAGCGCTTTCCTCAGATGCGCAGATATGACGCCTTTATTGTAGGCGGGACACCGATCTCAGCCTATGAGGTGCACAGACATCCATTTCTCAGAAGGGAATGGCGCTATTTGAAAAACGTGGTCCGGGCCGATGCGCCCTATTTCGGGATCTGTTTCGGCGGCCAACTGCTCGCCCGGCTACTGGGTGCCCAAGTCCGGAGGAACCCGCGTATGGAGATTGGCGTATACGAAGTGCATCTGACCTCCTGGGGTGAGAAAGATCCGCTCTTGAACGGATTCCCAAACAAGTTCCCGGTATTCCATTGGCACGGTGACGCCTTTGATATTCCCGCTGGCACCAGACGCTTAGTCAAGGGGGAAGATTGTCCGAATCAGCTGTTCCGGTACAAGCATGCCGTAGCAGTGCAGTTTCATCTGGAAGTTACGGCCCAGGATGCGGCAAACTGGGCTGACCAGTATGACGATGAATCGCAACGGGTCCACAAGACCAAAGCAATGGTTGTGGCGGAGTGTAAGACCCACGAGCCACAGATGAAAGCACTCGCTTATCGGCTACTGGGCAATTTCTTTGCCCACCCGGTCAAGCGAGCAAGTGAGCAAGCTTGAATTATTATGCCTGACACCTATAAAATTATTTCAACCCACATGAAATCTCTCAAGGAGGAGATTATCATGAGTATCAAAAAACGATATCTCAAAAGCAAGCCTGTATGCAAAGTCACTTTTAGGTTGCCTAATGCAAGGCTGCAACACCACACTTGAATAAAGGGCAACTATCGTGTTTCATAGAGATACTATGAGACCTCTCTATGTGCGTCAGCTGACCCCCGAAGAACGAGCCGAACTCCAACGCGGTTTGCGATCCCCCTCTGCCTTTACCGTCCGTCGCTGCCAGATCTTGCTCATCA
Source organism: Bipolaricaulia bacterium (assembly GCA_046758705.1). Classification (GTDB taxonomy): domain Bacteria; phylum Bipolaricaulota; class Bipolaricaulia; order JBHIAT01; family JBHIAT01; genus JBHIAT01. The sequence goes on along the minus strand of JBHIAT010000101.1, from coordinate 6,570 downwards.
GCTCAGATGACCGCCTTAACCCCCGGCAAATTGCGCAGCGGTTCCGCTGCAGTGACCAGTGTGTCCGAGACACCCTCCATGCGTTTGAGACGGATGGGCTCGCTTGTCTCCACGAGCAGTCCCGCGCCCGCCATGACGACCAACGCGCCTTGGATGACACCGCCCGAGCCCGGCTCCAAGAGATCGTGCACCAATCGCCGCGCACCTTTGGCTATGAAACCAGTCTGTGGTCGCTGGAGGGGTTAGCAAAGGTGTGCTTCAAGGAGGGATTGACCGTCGAATTAGTCCATCCGACGACCATCAGTCGGGCGTTACAGGCTGAGGGCATTCGTTGGCACCGGGCCAAACACTGGATCAACAGTCCGGATCCCCAGTATGCGGTGAAAAAAAACGTCGAGATCAGCTGAAAGCGTGGGCGCGAGACCATGAGGATTGGTTGGTAGTGGACGAGGATGAATGTTGGTTCTCCCGGTTCGCTCAGCCGCAGGCCTCTGCGTGGGCACCGGACGGTGATCCCCTGCACTTGGTCCAGCGCGACCCGCCCCCCAAGGAAGAGCAGAAAGCGATCGCCTGTTTTGGAGGGGTGCGGGCGGACACGGGGCAGGTCTATCTCTACTTCTGTGAGGGCCAGCCCAACAGCGAGCACATGATCGTCTTTTTGAAGCAGCTCCTGGACGTGGCCCATCGGGAGAAGAAACGCGTGGTGGTGATGATCTGGGATCAGGCCAGCTGGCACAAGAGTCGCCGCGTCCGCCGGTGGATCAAGAAGTACAACTGGCAGGCCAAGCAGACCGGGGATGTGCGGTTGTTGCCGCGCTTGCTGCCGACGCAGAGCCCGTGGTTGAACCCGATGGAACCGCGGTGGATTCACGCGAAACGCAAGGTGTGTGAGCCAGATGGGGAACTGAGTGTGGAGGAGTTAACGGGGCGACTATGGGCACACTTTCAGACCGAACCGCTTGGGTCTGCTCTCAAAGAGTGAGCTGCAATGATGCACTAAGGAAGTGGCTGAATCTGCCAGAACCGTCCATATTGTTGGTGAGTTCAACGGCTGGGATGCTCAAGCCACCCCTATGAAACGGTTAAAAAACGGGTCCTTTACGGCAACCATTGACCTTGAACTGGGAAGAGAGTATCAGTTTCGTTATCTGATAGGCGGGGAAAGTTGGGAGAACGATTGGAACGCTGAAAAATATGCGCCAACTTCCTATGGAGATTCTAAAAATTCAGTGATTGTCGTGTGAACATTACCAACCGCAAGAGTGCCTAGTAAGCTACAAGATCAGTAGTTTTGCCAGAACTGGTGTCTTTCCACTATTCTAAAATCGCCAGATGGCAACTCACCTCGTCGGTAGTCAAATGGCTTTTGCACCAGAAGGATTCTTGAATTCATGAAAAAGGACCACGGTGATTACAAGACAAAACCCTTTCCAAAGATGCGGCGCCTGGTCGTTGATGCCGGGTGGATGGGTCATCGGAGACACATGATCCATGGTTTGGTAGAAGCTGATGTAACCCAGGCTCGCCAGTACATTCGTGAACACAAGGCCAGAACCGGAGAGTCCCTGTCTTTCACGGCGTTCATCATTGCCTGCTTGGGGCAAGCGGTAGATATGGACAGATACATACATGCGTATCGGAACTGGAGGAATCAACTCATCCTATTTGACGAGGTGGACGTGCTCACCATGATCGAGATTGAGGTTGGCGACCGAACGTTCCCCCTCCGCCATATCATCAGAGCGGCGAACAAAAAGATCTTCAGAGAGATCCATCAAGAGATCAGGGCAGCCCAAGCGGCAGAACCCATAAAGGCAGCGGATTTCAAAGGTTGGTATCTGTATCTGTTTCTGCCGACCTTTATCAGAAGATCCTTTTGGCGGATTCTTTCAAAGCGCCCGCACGTTCGCAAGAGAATCGCTGGAACGGTAGGGATAACCTCAGTCGGGATGTTCGGACAAGGGGGTGGTTGGGGGATCGGTATGCCTATCCATACACTCGGCATTACCCTCGGCGGCATTGGCGAGAAACCGGGGGTCGTTGACGGGCGAATAGAGATCCGTGAATATCTGAGTGTTACGATTAGCTTCGATCATGATATTATTGACGGCGCTCCGGCAGCGCGATTCACTCAGCAGTTGAAGGAACTGATCGAAAGCGGCTATGGTCTCAGCGACTAAGATTTGGAGGATTCAATGGACAATCAACATTTGAGTGATGCGTTCTCCAAACTCTCGACCCCGCTCATTGCGGATGCTTGCCTGCGTTTGGGGTTGCCCGTTCGCGTGGCCCCTCCGGGCATTCGTCCATTAATCGCGGAGAGCCATATCGCCGGTCGGGCTCTGCCCGTGAAACATTACGGGAGCGTGGATATCTTCCTGGAAGCAATGGAGACGGCACAGCCGGGAGATATTCTCGTCATAGATAACCGTGGAAGAACGGATGAAGGCTGTATTGGAGATTTAATCGCTCTGGAGGCTCAAGCCTGCGGATTAGCTGGGATCGTTATCTGGGGCTTTAACCGGGATACTGCGGAACTCATACGGATTGGTTTCCCCATCTTCAGTTATGGCGCGTGTCCGCCAGGTCCTCAACGGCTTGATCCACGTGATCCGGAAGCACTCAACACGGCTCACTTCGGCGATTTCAAGGTGGACAGGGAAGATGTTGTTTTTGCTGACGCGGATGGGGTCCTTTTCGCTCCGAGCCAGCAAGCCGAGGAACTTGTCTCTATAGCCCACACCATTTGGCAAACGGAGCGGCGCCAAGCGGAAGCGATGCAGGCTGGAAAGACACTTCGTGAGCAGCTTCGGTTTGACGAATACCTGGATAGACGATCCACCGATCCATCCTACACATTCCGCAACCACTTGCAACAGATAGGAGGAGCCGTTGAGGAGTAGCGGTGGACACGCGCAACGAGGGATTTCCTGCCCATGACGAATGCTTGGCGAACGCGTGTGCGACGCCACGTTCTCCTCGCGATGCTGTTGGGGCTCATCTTTCCATCGCTTTTCTCCTGCTCGTCCGAACCTGACTCGCCTGAGGCGCAGGTGCGCGCACTCGTCACACGGGCCGAGGTCGCCGCCGAGAAGAAGGATCTCGACACGCTGAAGCAGCTCATCTCGGAGAGCTACACCGACGGCCTCGGGCAGGACAAGCGGGCCATCGTGGGGCTTCTCACCCTCTACTTCCTTCGCAACCAGTCAATCCATCTCCTCACGCGGGTCCAGGAGATCACGTTCCCCGAGCCCGCCCGGGCGGAGGCCACCGTCTTCGTCGCGATGGCCGGTCAGCCGATTCCCGGCACGGAGGAGCTCGTCCGGCTCCGGGCCGTTAGCCGGCCCCAGATAAGTTGATCTGATCGTGGAGGTGGTTGTGAATCAAGAGCCGATTGCCTTAGATGCCTTTGAAGCTCTGGCCGAGTCTTATGCTGCGCGCGTAGATACCAAGCCGCACAACGCGTACTATGAACGCCCGGCGACGCTGTCCTTGTTGCCCGAAGTCAAGGGAAAACGGGTCCTTGACGCGGGTTGCGGACCCGGGGTATACGCCGAGTGGCTTGCTGATCACGGGGCTGAGGTTGTGGCCTTTGATGTGAGCCCGAAGATGGTTCGGCTGGCAAAGCAGCGGCTTGGTACGAAGGCTCGAATACTGCAGGCCGACCTCGGTCAGCCGCTTGAATTCTTAGCGGCTGGCTCCTTTGACATTGTACTGAGCGCGCTGACATTAGACTATGTTAGGGATTGGGAGTCGGTGTTCAGGGAATTCTATCGGATGTTGCGCCAGCCCGGTCACTTCGTCTTTTCCGTCGGCCATCCATTTGCTGACTTCATGCTGCACAATACAGGGAATTACTTTATGACCGAGCTGGTGGATTACGAGTGGAGAGGGTTCGGCACACCCGTGCGGGTGCCATATTACCGACGCCCGCTGGGTGCATTGATCAATCCACTTCTTGAAGCGGGTTTTAGGCTGGAGCGCATACTCGAACCCACACCGACGGAGCAATTTAGACAAGCAGCGCCGCAAGATTATGAAGAACTATCCAGGCAGCCGGGATTCTTGTCTGTCAGCGCGGTAAAATGATTGAAAAGCAGAGGCAGATCTATCGCTATGGGCGGAGGCGGGTTCTCCATGGAACCCGGTGACACTCCCCACGGCTAGAGCCGGGGGTCTTCTTGGCTGAACCTTGATAAAGGCGGTGGCCGGATTCAGAATCGATGCAAATAACCAGCTACCATTTTTCGATTAAACTCAGTGACTGACTGCCTAACAAGTCATTCCCACTTGGAATCCCACCGCTGAATAATGTAATAGCCAATACAGAAAACTCCTATCTACTCCTGAATACTAATCATAGTTAAGCCAGGCACGTTAGGAGGTCAACTCGTATGAAAGCAATGTGGAAGAAGGTGACGCTAGCAGAGAGCGACGAAACCGTCGTAGTCGAAGGGAATCATTATTTTCCCCTGGATTCTCTCAACAAAGAATACTTTCAAGAAAGCGACACCCATACCATATGTTCATGGAAAGGCGTGGCGAGTTACTACAACATCGTCGTCAATAGGAAAGTCAATAAGGATGCAGCGTGGTATTACCCTGAACCCCAACAAGCCGCACAGAAGATTCGTAATTACGTTGCCTTCTGGAGAGGTGTAAAGGTTGTCCCCTAGGACTTAAGTCAGTGCATCAGACTTTACCAGATCATTAGGCGGTACGAAGTAAATCATCGAAGCCCCACTTTGCCCGGAAAACTGCATAGACTTGAACGGCACCCAATGAGGGTGTATAACAAGATTGGAGGAGGTCTTATGAAGATCGCTTTGCTGCAGTTCAACCCCACCGTCGGCGATCTGACCGGCAACGCGGAGCAGATTACCGACAGCGTGCATCAAGCGGCACGTGCCAGAGCCGATCTGGTGGTGACTTCGGAGCTGGCCCTCCTCGGCTACCTCCCCCGGGACCTGCTGCTCAACCGTGCGTTTATCGATCGTGCCTGGCAGGTGCTGGAACGTCTGGCACGGGACCTGAGAGGAGCTCTGCCCGTGCTTGTGGGGGTGGCCGAACCCAATGACACCTCCGAGGGGCGACCGCTGTTTAACACCGCCACACTCCTGCGCGATGGCAAGGTCGAGGCCAGATTTCGCAAGTGCTTGCTGCCGACCTACGATGTCTTCGATGAGGACCGCTACTTCGAGCCGGCCTCAGGGTTACAGATCCTCCAGTTGAACGACCGGACCCTCGGCGTGACCATCTGTGAGGACGTTTGGAACGATCGCGATTTCTGGCAGCGGCGACGCTATCACGTGGACCCGGTAGAAGAGCTGGCGAACGCCGGGGCCGATATCGTCGTCAATCTCTCCGCCTCGCCGTTCACCGTTGACAAGCAACAATTCCGTGAGGAGATGCTGAGCAACCTGGCGCGCAAGCATCAGGTCCCGGTGCTCTACGTGAACCAGGTGGGCGGTAACGATGACCTGGTCTTCGACGGGCGCAGTTGCGCCTTCGATCCAGACGGCCAATTGATCGCCCGGGGCCACCCGTTCGAGGAGGACCTAGTCATGGTCGACCTGGAGCATCTCAACGGCTCCATCGCCCAAGATGACTTCACTCCCGAGGTGGAGATCTGGAACGCGCTGGTGTTAGGCACGCGTGACTACGTGCGCAAAACCGGATTCTCGCGCGTCCTGCTGGGGCTCTCCGGCGGCATCGACTCGTCGGTGACCGCTGCGGTGTCCGTGGATGCCGTGGGCTCGGAGAACGTGCTCGGTGTGCTCATGCCTTCGCCCTACTCCAGCCAGGGCAGTCTCGAGGACGCCCGGCAACTGACAAACAACCTGGACATCCGCACGCTGACCCTGCCCATCGCCAACATCATGGAGGCGTTCGATGAGACCCTAACAGAAGCCTTTGCAGGCTACGAGCGCGATGTTACCGAAGAGAACATCCAGGCCCGCATCCGTGGCAACCTGCTCATGGCCCTCTCGAATAAGTATGGCGCGTTGTTGCTGACCACGGGGAACAAGTCGGAGTTGTCAGTGGGCTACAGCACCATCTACGGCGACATGTCCGGCGGCCTGGCCGTGATCTCCGACGTGCCCAAGATGATGGTCTACCGCCTGGCTCGGTGGTTGAACACCACCCGCAAGCGCGAGATCATTCCTGAAATGGTCCTGACCAAGGCTCCCTCGGCCGAATTGCGCCCCAACCAGACGGATCAAGATAGCTTACCGCCCTACGAGATCCTGGACGAAATTCTGGTCCGTCATGTCGAACAGCACCAGTCGGCAGAGGAGATCATCGGCCAGGGGTTTGACCCGGCCACGGTGCACCGGGTTCTGCGTCTGGTCAAAGCCGCCGAGTTCAAGCGTAAACAAGCGGCGCCGGGCATCAAGGTTACCGATCGGGCGTTCGGCACCGGCTGGCGGATGCCGATCGCCCGTAAGGAGTGGGATGAAGACCTGATGTTGGAGAAAAACAAATCGGCAAAAGAGAAATGACGACGATCGACATGTCAACTACCCCGGACTGAAGTCCGGGGCTTGAAGGAGTAGGAGTAGCGGATGC